>DASROI010000360.1:0-6537 GCA_035646955.1 Pyrinomonadaceae bacterium | reverse complement strand
CACCTGGACCACCGCCTCCAGGACCACGACCAGCCATTCCGCCGCCCATCGCACCGCCGCGTTGATTGGCGTTACCCTGGCCCGGTTTTCCCTGTTGGCGAGCGTTCCCTCCATTTTCTTCAGCGCCGAAATTCCATGTCTTGCTGATGCGCACGTTGACGGTAGTTGAACCGGGTCCTTCTGCAAAGTTGCGGGGAATCATTACTTCTCCCGGCGCAAACGTTAACTTGAAGTTACCAAAAGGAGTGCATCTGAAATTGACTGTGTCAGAACAATCGACCGTGCCCGTCGCGAGTAAAGGCCGTTCAGTATTTAGTGTGTCGCCGTTAACGTCTCTTCCGAGCGTGATATTAAAGGGTCGACCTGATTGAATGATGATGAACGGGCTGATGCTGATGTTCCAGGGTGCGCGAAAATTACCGCTGAGGAAAAATCGGTGTCGGATATCAGTCGAAAATCTGCCGTATTCTGTCGTCAGATCGTAAGGATTTGCGGGCAACGTGCCAGATCCATCGGTATCGCTATTAGCTTTTCCAAGCACATAGTATGCATTAAACGTGATGTTCCGGTTGAAGCTGCTGTTGAAATTAAGAATGAACTGGTTCTGATTAAATCTTCCGCTTGAGTCGTATTGAAAAATATTGCAGGTCGGCGACGGGTTGATTGAAGGCGGAATGAAGTCCGCACAGTCCAGGGGTCGAATACCGCTGTTCGGCACTCCAGGAATGAACGTGCCTGGCAATGGAGCGTTGATCGGCAGAGTGCGAAGCAGATGCAGAGTTCGTACGTTTATATAGCTGGCTGCGATGCGTGTATTACGCGGCAGTGCATGCTCAACGCTGATAACAGACTGCAGGGTATATGGCGCTTCGATATTGTTGGCCAGCTGGTACACGGAACCCGGAACTGAAAAGCTTACTAGAGTTTCCGGTGACGGTATCACCGGGAAAAAGTCCGGATTTAAAACCGTGAACTGTTGTTGGTTGGTTCCATTTAAACGTGTGGCCTGCAGCGTTAGGTTTTCGCTCACGCGATCATAGAACACTCCATAACCACCGCGGATTACCGTTTTTGATTGTTGTCCGCCGGGTGACCATGCAAAGCCAACGCGTGGAGCAAAATTCAAATTGCTACTAATGTTGGATTGATTCTCATAACGCAACCCAAAATTGACGGTCAGGTTCGGACGAACCTTCCAGTCGTCTTGCAAGAAACCACCAAAATCGAATTGGGTGATCTTGGTAGCAGGATTTCCAGACGCTAAAGTGAGCTGGGTTGCACCGCCTCCCAACGCTCTGATTTCAAGAGCACTCAAACCTTGAGATTGGAAGAGCAACGTGCGACGGTAACGCTCAATACTTGTGATCGGGATTAGATCGCCGGGAATAGGTTGATCGTTAGCATCCAATTCCGGACCAAACCCGCCGCCGAAGAAACGGTAAGTGCCGCCAAAATTCTGCGGAGAGAAGTCAGAGATCCTGACGCCACGCAGTCGTCCACCTGCTTTTAGTGAATGTGCGTTATGTATAAATGAGGTGTTGTTATTTAGTTCCCACGAGTTAGTAGTCGTCGACGACTGTCCAACCTGGGAGCCGCCACCGGTAAAAGCGTCCTGAACGTCGATCGTCGGTATTGAGTTATCAGCGTCTTGACTCCTGACACTGTGTTCAAACTGGAAACGGGTTTCGTTAACGATCGTCTTATTGATGACGATGGTATCCGTCAGCTGGATACCTTGCTCGGTGTTAGAGATGTCGTAGGCGCGCGGTGGAAGTTGAAAACCTCCGACACCTCCAACGTTAGAACTCCTGGTGTAATTGTATCGACCAACAATTGTGTTGTTTGGATTGATCTGATAATCGATTCGCGGTGAAAACGTGGTGCGTCGACTTGGAACCAGCACGGTATCGTTGAAGTCGACAATGTCAAAAGCAGGATTCACTATCTTTGCGACTATAACCGCATCGTCATCGATATCACGCTTTTCGAAGTCGACGAAAAACGAGGCCTTACCCTTTGAAATAGGACCACCAAAATTTCCGGAATACTGTCGCGATTGATGTGGTGGACGCGACTTCGTAAATGGGTTTCGGGCATTTAACGCATCATCGTTGAAGTTAAAACCAACCTGGCCTCGAAAACGATCACTCCCGGGCCTCGTAAGAATCTCGATACGACCCATACCCAAACGATCGTATTCAGCAGAAAACGGATTTGAGTTGACCCTGATTTCGCGAATGGAGGCACGCGGCGGAAGTCGTCCGCCGGTGAAACCGTCGATGAAGATTTGACCGCCATTTGGACCAGCCGAAGGTCCAGCGAGAGCTTGTAATGCTGCCGCTAGGTCATCCGGATCGTCCGGCAACGCATCGAGATCGGCACCCTTGAGAACCACGGCTCCAGCGTTGTTATCAGGATCGGTACTTACCCCTTGAGTGTCAGCTGCGACGGTAACTTTTTGCTCTTCAATCGCGACCTTCAACGTCACATCCAGTTGGAGAGCTTTGCCCGCAACTATCTCAACATCTGGATTTTCAAAAATGCCAAAACCTGCATTAGCTGCTCGCAGTGTATATTTGCCGGGTGCGAGTCCGTTTATTATGTAGTTCCCACCGTCATTGGTAACGGCGCTCTTCTCAGCGCCATTACCATCAATTGCTGTCACAGCTGCGCCGACTATCGCTCCACCCAGCTCGTCCAGGACCTGGCCTTTCAAAGAACCAGTGCGTTGCTGCGCTGCTAGATTCACCAGCGCACATACGCTCAGGACGACTACCGACAAGATTCTCTGCATTCGAAGCTCCTTCTGGATGTTTTTGCGAACGGTGGCGCGGAGACGCGTGGGGCCCACACGTAAGCGGAAATTGTACTGAAAAAGGCCGTAAAGAGTCTGTCAATGAATTGTAAAGTTTTGTCAGTGACTGGCTGAGCCAGATTGACACTTCTTTACGGCGCAAGTCAGCGGCATGCGGTAGGATCGATTGACTTGCCCTGGGGAGTGATTATGTCTTTCAATCTAGTCGAGCGACCAATGGAGCGTGTTCTCGTAATCGATGACGATGTCGGTCTCTGCGAGCTCGTTGGTGAATATCTTCAGCCTGAAGGGTATACGGTTGAAGCTATACACAACGGTGAGCGCGGAATTGACCGAGCTCTGTCAGAGGAACACGACCTGGTGGTGCTGGATGTAATGCTTCCTGGAACAAACGGCTTCGACGTACTACGCAGGATCCGGGCCCGGTCTCGCATTCCCGTTTTGATGTTAACTGCTCGTGGCGACGATGTGGACCGGATAGTTGGATTGGAGATTGGTGCTGACGACTATCTACCGAAGCCTTTCAACCCTCGGGAACTCGTCGCGCGAATTCGTGCTGTGTTGCGCAGAACCCAACCGCTTGAATCACACGCACAACCCCGGGAGACACTCACCGTCGGCGATGTGGAGATGGATAGCAACACCCGTAATGTCCGTCGTGGTGGAGAAGTTGTCGAACTCACCGGTGTTGAGTACGACCTGTTGGAAATCTTTCTGAGATGCGCGGGTCAAATTGTTCGTCGAGAAGAACTGGTTAAAGAAGTCCTGGGACGCGAACTGTCTCCATTCGACCGCAGCATCGACATGCACGTGAGTAACCTGCGGAAGAAGTTGGGCCATCAATCTAATGGCCTGGAGAGAATCAAAACCATTCGGGGCGTCGGTTACATTTATGGCGCCCCTGCAGAAAAGCCAGAATGAAGTTTCCCTTTCGTAGCCTCTATCTAAAAATATTTATCTGGTTTTGGCTCGCCATGATCATCATCAACGTCGCGCTGTTTGCGGCGGTGGCGGTGACCCGGCCCACGCCTACTGGAAGGTCCTGGCGTGACCTGGCCCAGGTTGGGCCTAACGCACAAAGGGCGGCTGATCTCTACGAGCAGGGCGGTGCCGCTGGGCTCGTCACTGGCCTTCGTGAGACAGAGAAATCTTCAGGAGTTACAGCAACACTGTTCGACGAAAACGGAAATGAACTTGCTGGTCAACCGGTTCAAGCATCGGCCCCCGAGTTGATAGCTAAAGCGACTAAGAGCGGAGAGATAGAATTCAACTTTGCAGGTCGGAATACCCAGGTTGCAAAACCGGTCACCACCGCTAGCGGAAAGCGTTACACCTATGTAGCTCACATACCCCGAACGCCTTACCAGATGAGTTTGCAAACACAGGGATTTCGTTTGCTCGTTGTGCTCCTTACCGGCGGCATATTCTGTTATTGGCTCGCGCGCTACTTAACCACGCCACTACTGAAACTGCGTACCACGACGAATGAACTGGCGGAAGGTAATCTCGGTGCGAGGGTCGCTACAAAACTTACCAAGCGCAGGGACGAGGTGGGCCAACTCGGGCGTGACTTCAACGTGATGGCCGAGCGACTTGAGTCGATGGTTACTGCCCAACAACGTCTCCTGGGAGACATCTCGCACGAGCTACGTTCGCCTTTGGCCAGGCTCGGCGTGGCCCTCGGTTTGGCCCGACAACGAGCCGGTAATAGCGCGGACGGGGCCTTGAATCGCATTGAGCACGAATCAGACAATCTGAATGAGATGATTAGCCAGCTCTTGACGCTGACCAGACTCGAGAGTGGAACTCATAGTCGAAAACGAACGACTGTCGAACTTGAAGCGCTGGTGCGAGAAGTAGCTGATGATGCGGATTTCGAAGCGCGAAGTTTGAATCGGACGGTCCAGGTAGTGGCAGCCGAAAAGTGTTCGATCAATGGCGTGGAGGAATTATTACGAAGCGCAGTTGAGAACGTGGTACGCAATGCTCTTCGGTTTACACCTGAAGGAACCGCTGTCGAGGTCGCGCTGCGGAAACAAAATGGCGCGGGAGATAACTTCGCTGTGATAAGTGTTCGCGATCGAGGAAACGGTGTTCCCGCCGAAGCGCTGGAAAAGATTTTCCAACCTTTCTATCGCACTGAAGATGCACGTGATCGCCAGAGCGGTGGCGGTACAGGATTGGGCCTCGCCATCACAGAGCGCGCAGTTCGGATGCATGGTGGTACGGTGCAAGCTTCCAACTCCGCCGACGGTGGACTCGCCGTCGAAATGCGCTTGCTGATTCCCAAACATCCCAACCTCGACGAAGATGCTTAACTTGGAGTGCGACGGCCCGGCGTCGCTTTGTTATATAGCTGTCCGAATACTGCTATATTTCTGTCTGAGTTAATGACGCCGCCGACCCGGTGCGCTCCAAAGTGAAACGCTTATCGAGAGAAACCGTTCTTGAGTTTTTAAGTTTGTCGCTGATTGTTGGCCTTGCTACCTCAATTGGCGCCCTGGTGTTCTTCGCCTGGCTAGCAGACGAAGTTCTTGAAGGCGAAACGCAACGCTTCGACTCGGTCACCCGAGAGGCAGTACATCAGTTGGCATCGCCAGCGCTGACTTCCGCGATGCGCGGCATCTCGTTCCTGGGCTCGACAATATTCCTTACCATCGCCACTACAGTTGTGGTTGCGCTATTTCTCAAGGGACGTTGGAAACGCGAAGCTATTCTCTTCGTGATCACTATGGTTGGTGCGTCCATATTAAATGTTACGTTAAAGCTTGCGTTCCAACGACAACGACCGACTCCTTACTTCAGTCTATTGCCGCCGGAATCATACAGCTTCCCGAGTGGTCATTCGCTCGGCAGTTGCTGTTTCTATGGCGCGCTAGCGGCCCTTCTTGCTGCTCGAGCCTATTCGTTAAGGACTAAGGTTCTTTTGTGGATCTGTGGGATCTTAATGTTCCTGACGATCGGCCTATCGCGAATCTATTTGGGTGTGCATTACACCACTGACGTGATTGCCGGATTTGTGGCAGCATTTTTTTGGGTGATGGTGGTCGGGTTTGTCGAGAATCAACTACGTCGCCTACGCTCCCGTAGACGAGAACAGAGAGCATCCACAGAATTCACCGATTCCACAGATTTTTCTTCGTGATAGCCAGGAGAGTTTTGGCCCAGTTCATTCCTGAGCAATCGATGGAATCAACAATCAACTTCTTGTTTTTCTTGACGATGTTTTTCGGGAGGGAATCTTCCCGAAGACAAGTTGGCCCTATCGGGCAGTGCGGGACGAGATCAATACCGATTCATCGTAGCGTCGGGTGAGCCTTTAGATAACGTCAAGCAGCTAAATCACGAGTCGCACCCGACGCTACCGCGCTTCGGTACTGACCCGGTCTTGCAATCGTTGGAATCTAGGGATGATTTCTGTCTGCTATTCACTCGGGAGTTCGATGTTCCGGCGCTTTAGAAAATCGTTGAAGCGTGGATCCGCGCGTAACGGGTCAAATTGCGGATCAAATAGAATCTGCGCCGTTGCAGGCCGGTTAAGTCGAATCTTGTCCATCTGCTCAAAAGCCTTGTCCAGGTCGCCCATCGCAGCGTAGATCAAAGCGTGATTGAAATAGTTCGGACCTTCCTCATGTTTCTCGGCTTGCGCTAACATTCGTAGTGCATCCTGTCGACGCCCGGCTAAAGCATAGGTGTAAGCTTTCTCCCAGGAAGCGTATCGC
>DASROI010000359.1:0-18457 GCA_035646955.1 Pyrinomonadaceae bacterium | reverse complement strand
GCTAAGTGAAGTATGACCGAAATTGAATGGGCAGTGAACCATTGCAGTAAATAGAAGAAGAGCGGAACCCTGCCAAACGTTATGAAAAATCGGCTTAGTCCGCCTCGTGCAGCAGAGCTCTTTTCAAATGCAGCGAGCGCCAAAATCGCCGGACCAACGTTCGGGTGTTACAGTACCGCGAGCGAAGCGCGGCGGTGGCACACTCAACGAACCACATCAGAATTTAGGCGTAATGTCGAGTGCATCTGGGAGTCTCTTGGGCCGTTTGTGGCAGAGAGAATACCAGATCGTAAAGCAAGGCGGCCCTTGAAAGAGACAGAGATAGAGGCCCGCACCGCCGCACGGTGCCGACCTCTGGACGACCACTAGAATTTTTAGTGCGTTATAGCCGGCAGTTTCACAAGTGACGACACTGTGAGTACAACTACGAGCAGGAGCAAAACGAATGCTCCTACGAACGTTTGCTGGGCCCGTGGATATTTTTCCCCGGTGGCCCAGGCTGCCAATAAGGCAACCCCGGCTGCAACGCTAAGCACCATCTGCAAGGTCATAAGCCCTCCGTTGATGACCTGAACTACCCTCGATGCTTTCTCGTTTAAATTGAATTGAAAAATAACTCAGGGAAGGTCTCTCGAACCGGCGTGGTTGGATCATAAGCGTGCAACCCGGAGGAGGCCGGGGAGAAATGCACCCTCAGAGAGAAATCCTTCACGAGTGTCCGTCGACGCAATTTGCAATTCTCTTGCCACACAAATTTCGGGCTATTTTTGACGACCTGGGTTTACTCAAGTGCTCGCTGGCGAGCAGTTGTGCCATTCCAGTGACTTCCGCCACACGGCGATGTGAGTCGAGCAGGGCACTCCTTCAATTCCCTGGGTCACTCTGCGATTCCCCTGCGTCACTCTGCGTCTTTTCTGAGTGCAAGGTATAGAACTCATCTCGGTTGTAACTGAAGCATCGCAGAGTGTCGCAGAGTGACGCAGAGGGTTTGATCGACTGGGTACCCGGCGCTACCGCGAATCGGTACTGACGAATTCTTGCTAGTACTCAACCGAAAATCTTTCTGTCATCTTAGGCCGGTGTCCGAAACATTGGAGAAACTTCGTCACGCTTGGAAGCACCTTAACTCTGCTAAGGACGCGGCAACCCAGGCGCGAACCTATCGGACTGATCCGTCCCTGGTGTATGGGTGCGCCGGATTCGCGCTGGAACACCTCGAGAAGGCGCGCAAATTAATTGAAGAAGTTGGGAAGGAACTGGGCCGAAGAAAACAAAACTAGAGTTAATCTATTTTTCATTGGTCATTGATGATGGCTTTGCCGAAGAGTCGAATTTTGCTGACCCGCCAGCAATCTCAGAAACAAAACTAGTTGATGATCAGTTGGAAGTTGGATAATCAAGTGCGCTTAAAGTAAAGAAACGAGGCATACAGTACCGCGAGCGCAGCGACCGGATGACTCACTCAATTTTCTCTCACTCACGATCCCGTGGCTGAGTGTGGCATCCAGTCGCCGCGCTCGCGGTACTGTATCTGTGGCGGATTTGCTTAGGAGGAAGCTGGAGTAACACTTAACAGACACCCAATAGTTTCAGCAATGAACAATGAAATGACCAAAGATCAATGATCAATAAAAGCTATCGAGGATCACTACAAAAATACTCACCCTTCACCTACCTGATCATCACTACTTCCGCGGCCAATCCATCCGCGACGCCAGAAGAAGCCCAACATCACTACCGCCACCAGAATCATCAATCCCCAAGCTGCATAATATCCGTATCGTGAATGCAGCTCCGGCATGTTCTCGAAGTTCATCCCGTATACTCCGGCGATAAACGTCAACGGCAGCATTACCGCAGAAAAGATCGTCAACACCTTCATGATTTCGTTAAGACGATTCGAAACAACCGACAAGTACGCGTCTAACGAGCCGCCAATCAAATCACGATAACTCTCTGCCAGATCCGTGACACGAACCAGGTGATCGTATATGTCCCGATAAAACGGCAGCATCTCAGGAGGAATCAGATGAAACTCACCGCGACTCATCCGATACAAAATGTCCATCTGTTTTGTTGAGATCCGTCTTAGACGCAATACGCCTCGCTTCAAATCCATAATTTCAGCAAGTATCTGATTGTTTGGTTTCTTCAACGCGAAGATGTTGTCTTCCAGCAGATCGATCTTCTCGTCGAAACTGTCTAATATCGGCGAGTAGTAGTCCACCACCTGGTCCAGGATCTGGTGCAAGAGAAACGGAGCTCCACGCTGACACGCCACCGGGCTCGTTCGCAATAACTGTTTGACGTTATTGATACTTCGGAAAGTGTCGTGATGATAAGTAATCACGTAGTTTGGACCAAGAAACCCATCCAGCTCGATGGTATTAAACGCTTCCGGACTGGTATCCGCTGTCACGCCGTGAACGATGAAGTAAACATAATCAGGAAATTCCTCGATCTTCGGATAATGCCGGTTCTCACGACAATCCTCGACCGTCAAAGGATGAAACTTAAAAACATCCAAAAGTATTCGCTCGTCATCTGTGGTGGGCGCATCCATATCGACCCAAACAACCGAGGATTTATCTTTAAGTAGTTCAGGTAACTGTTCTTTCGTGAAACCGTCCTGAACATGTGTGGTGCCCTGCCGGTAAACGAGAATCTCCATATCTGGCTCCTACCGTCAACTTTGTCGGAACGTCAACTCGACTCAAATTCGGCAGACTGTTACCATACCGAGCTTTTACTAGCAAGGCTCTTTCACACCAAGGAAAGGTTCCGAAGGACTTAAGTATAAATGACGACTAAGATATTTGTGGCTGATGATGTCAGCGAGAGCGGGCTCGAACCACTCCGAGCGGCATCTTTTACAGTTGAAAAACGAACCGGATTAAAAGGCGACGACCTCGTTAACGCCCTCCAGGACTGCGAAGGTCTGATTGTAAGAAGCGAAACCAAAGTCGGACCGGCCCTGCTCGAAGCAGCGCCAAGTCTCCGAGTGATCGGCCGCGCTGGTGTTGGCGTGGACAATATCGACGTTGCCTCAGCAACGATTCGCGGTGTGGTCGTAATGAACGCGCCGGATGGCAACACGATCACCACTGCTGAGCACACTATTGCGTTATTGATCTCGCTCGCCAGGTCAATTCCCCAGGCCTCGAGTAGCCTGAAAGCCGGAAAGTGGGAGCGAAAGAAATTTATTGGCGTCGAATTACAGGGAAAGACGCTCGGCATAGTTGGCCTGGGACGGATCGGTCGGGTCGTCGCTTCTCGTGCGCGCGCAATGGGGATGGCAATCGTGGCATACGATCCATTCATTGCGCCGGAACAAGCTCGCGACCTCGAGATCGAGTTGGCTCCACTGGAAGAAGTTTACAGGCGCGCCGATTTTCTGACGGTTCATACACCACTCACGGCTGAAACTCGTGGCTTAATCAATGGCGACGTGCTCTCTAAAATGAAAAAGGGAGCTCGGGTAATAAACTGCGCCCGCGGTGGACTGGTTGACGAGCAAGCCTTGTACGAAGCCATCAAAAGTGGTCACATCGCGGGAGCCGCAATCGACGTGTTCACCCAGGAGCCTCCGTCCCCGGACAACCCCCTGCTCGAGTTGGACCAGGTAATCGTTACTCCACACCTCGGCGCATCAACTACCGAAGCTCAGGAAGGAGTGGCTGTCACCGTCGCTGAGCAGATGCGCGACTTTCTGCTGACGGGCGCGTTGCGCGGTGCCGTCAATGTGCCGGTGGTTGGATTGAAAGAGCTGAAACTGATGCAGCCTTATATCGAGTTGGCTGATCGTTTGGGTAGATTCCAGGCTCAATTAGTCGACCAGCCGGTGAAAGAGGTAAAGATCGAGTTTGCAGGCGAGATCGTCGATATCGACGCGGCGCCAGTAACGAGGGCTTTTCTTGCTGGTTTGTTGCGTGATGTAAGCGCGCGAGTAAACGTGGTGAATGCATTCCTGATCGCTGATGAACGGGGTATTAAAGTCACGACAACTTACGTGCGCACGAGTGGAGATAAAACTCCGGCCATTCACACCGAGATTTTTACCGAGCACTCGAGTCAGAGTCTGGCAGGCACGTTATTCGGGTCCGGAGGCGATCGGCGTGAGGGGCGAATTACGGAGATAGACGGCTTCCATCTTGAGGCGACGCCACAAGGCCACCTACTTGTGATGAGAAATCGTGACGTACCGGGAGTTATCGGTCGCGTGGGAACAATTCTGGGCCAGGACGGCGTGAATATCAGTCGCTTTCATCTTGGCCGTCAGGAGCGAGGTGGCGAAGCAATTGCGGTGATCGAAGTTGATGTTCCCGTAACCGCGAAAACCCTCGAGTCGTTACGCTCCTCCGACAGTGTTCTTTCCGCACGACTGATCGAGCTTTAAGACGCGACGGTCGGACAGGACCGATGCAGTACCGCGAGCACAGCGACCGGATGCTCACTACGGGTACCGCGAGCGCAGCGACCGGATGCTATGGTCAATCGCCAACGTTAAATTGAGTCTACCATCCCGGTCGCTTCCATCGCGGTACCGTATGACCAATAAAGTACTGGGCCCACGGCCTTTATCCCTCCTCCGGTATCTCGTCTTCCTCGTCGAAAGCTCCATCGGGACTGGGCATCGAACTGTCGCGCCCAACTCTCAGATCATTCGTCTCTTCTTCTAATTCTTCCAGCGTTTCATCACTTGTCGCATCAGACTGTCTTTTCTTTGACTCCTGCATTCGTCCCCCTTATCCAACGTAACTCACCAGAATAAACATTCCTATGACTGTACCGATTGCACCGTAGACTCCGGCAACCAGGTCATCGGCCATAATTCCCAGCCCACTCTGCAATCGTTCAAATCTTCTCGCAGGGTAAGGCTTTACGATGTCAAAACAGCGAAAAAGAATAAACGAAATGATCACCGCAGGAGCGACGGGCCACCACCGAAAGAGGATAAGCGGAAAAAGCGAGATCATTTGGCCCGCGACCTCATCGACTACAACTTTGCCGGGATCCTTGCGGCCTGCCAGTCGTTCAGTTTGTGATGCGGCCCAAATGCCAAGGAAGGTGATGACGATTATGAGCGAAGCTTCGAGGATTAAGTCGTTGATACCGTACACCCGGGACAGACGACGAGCGGCAAGAAAGATCAAAACTCCAACCATCGAACCTAAAGTGCCGGGAGCAATAGGAAGATATCCAACTCCGAAAGTTGCGAGCGCGAGCGCGAGATAATCCAGAACGCCATGGGGTGATTTATGCTGACTGGGTACAACAGTGTTCTTCTCCCCCACATCCGGATTCAACTTGTCACTTGATCCTTTTAGCAATAAGTTCTCAGCGTCTCTCTGCATTTGCTCTGAACGACTGTAAAATTGGCCCACTCGGAGCGAATCGCAGAGAGACGCAGAGAACAGCAGAGTGACGCAGAGTTTCTACTCTCAGTTAGCAGATTCGGCCGACGAGATCGTGCTCGTGTGCTTCGGTGATCTGCACGTCCACAAAGTCACCGATCGAAGGAACTAAGCCGTCAGGTACATCATTAATCAACACGCAGCCATCAATATCCGGCGCCTGAGTCTCCATCCTCGCCTGCCAGAGTAGCTCACTCTCTTTCGATTCGCCTTCAAACACAACTCTCACAACGTCACCAACTCGAGACTTGTTGTTGCGACGAGAAATGCGAGCCTGTTCCTTCATTAAACTGGTCCGTCGTTTAGCGGCAGTTCTATGAGGGACTTTATTATCCAACTCGAATGCCGGTGTTCCCTCTTCATCTGAATACGTAAAGACTCCGACGCGATCAAATTCGACGTTTTTCACAAAGCTCATCAACTCGTTAAAATCTTCATCCGTTTCACCCGGAAACCCCGTGATGAAGGTCGTTCGGACGGCGATTCCGGGAACGCGTTTTCGCACTCGGTCGATGAGCCGCTCCAGGCTTTTCCGGTTGCCGCCGCGCTTCATCAGTTTCAAGACATTTTGCGACGCGTGTTGCAGCGGCATGTCAAGATACTTTACTGCTTTTGGCTCGTCAGCAATCGCATCGAGAAAACCGTCGCTGATATGCGTGGGATAGGTGTACATCACTCGCACCCACTCAATTCCATCAGTTCGAGATAACTCGCGGATCAGTCGCGCCAACGCATCCTCTTTTCCAAGATCCTCTCCATATCTCGACGAGTCCTGAGCTACAAGGATTAGTTCTTTGACGCCTTCTTCGGCGAGCTGATGAGCTTCAGCGATAATTGAACCAAAGCGCCGACTTCGAAAATGACCTCGCATCTGAGGAATAAAACAAAAAGCACAGGGACGATCGCAGCCTTCCGCAATTTTCACAAACGCATAGTGCGAAGGTGTCGCCAATATTCTTGGGGTCGACTCGTCGTAGAGATACGTCGCGCTCTGATTTCCAAGTGGAACAACCGGAAGTGTTCGCGTATTGGTCTTTGGATCGCAAACAGTCAGTATTTCGTTTATTTGACTTGTGCCGATGAACGCATCGACCTCAGGAAGTTCAGCCTTAAGCTCATCACGATAACGCTCTACCAGACAGCCGGCTACGATCAACCTTTTTGCGGAACCTTCAGTTTTCAGACGGGCGGCTTCCAGGATTGCGTCGATCGATTCCTTCTTGGCCGAATCGATGAACCCACAGGTATTAACCACGATCGTTTCCGCTTCGTTCGCATTAGACGTTACCTGATAACCACTCTGTTGTAGTTGGCCCATCATCACCTCGCTGTCGACGAGGTTTTTTGGGCAACCCAAACTAACAAATCCGACTTTCTTCATTAAACAAATCTCAAACTTAATTTCTAAAATCTAGCTAAATTTGATTCTCAATTGACTCTAATTCATTAAGAGCTCGCTCGACTTCGCGCATTTCGATCGATGAGAGTCGCTCTTTGCCAAAGCGAACACGATTGTAAGCCCTGGTGACCAGCATCGCTTCAGTAGATCGCAAACTGCTGGCAAATTCCATCGGGGTCTGATGATTGTCGCGAGCCACACCGCGTTGCTCCATCGCTTTAATCAATCTTTCGTAGAACGCCACTCCGGCGCGCTCGCGTTCATCGTCCTCTGAGAGTCTCAGGGCACGACGCCATCCCATCCTAAAAACTCGATAACCAACAAAAATAAGGGTTACCAACAATAACAGACCAAGGGAGAAAACCGTCAGTTCAAGCGCGTTGCTCGGAATATAACCACGAGCAGAGTTGATGATCGATGTAATTATGCGACCATAATTATTTACTCTACTCGTAAGAGACATTGCGAGGCTTCGTTGTTCCTGCTTGTCGTATCCGACAATGTATTGAAACCAGATCAGCTCCATCGCTTCGGCGTACTTCTGCAATTGAGCGGTGATGCCTGTACGAGTTGGCTCGGCGCGTCCTGCGGGTGGAGTTGGATCAAATGTGACCCAGCTCTTAGTCTCGGGAAAGTAGACTTCGACCCACGAATGAGCATCGCTTTGACGTACAGTAAAAGCACCTGAAGCCTCGTTGTACTCACCGGGCAGAAAGCCATTTACGACTCTTGAGGCGATGCCATGAGTTCGCAGCATTACCGCCATCGCGGTCGAAAAGTACTCGCAATGTCCAGCCTTTACATTGAACAGAAAGTCCGCAAGCGGATCGTCGCCCCCCGCTTTCATCTGAAGCGAGTAGGAATATTCCCTTTGCAACGCCGTCTCAATTGCTTGCGCCGCGTCGAAACGATCCCGCGCTCCGGCTTCATTGATGATCCGTGTCGCAAGTTTGGTTATTCGCGGATCCAGACTCGTGGGTAACTGCAGATAACGGTAGGTTGCCGGCGCATAAGGTCTGAGGTCAGCTCGCAGGAGATCAACGCGTGGTTCTTCAGTATCAGAGATCGCCTTGTAGAGAATTCGCTCGAATTCGTGACGTCTGGTTTGAATGGAGCCCTCGGAGTCAACTCTTACATAAGGTAGATCGCCTTGAATCGCAACAGGACGCGGGGCCGCAAACAGCACGGGTGATTCAATCGGCTCAAGAAAAAATGTTTGCGTTGTCAGGCGGTGGAGGGCTTCGGTTGTGTCGAACTGAAAGAATCCGCCACCTCTGCGATCAGTGACCCGCTGGTCGGTGTTATGAGAGTCGATCGATTTCTTCCAGCCTCGACCAGTAAACTCATCCAGGGCTACCCCTCGCCAACGCAGGTCTTTTGATGATGGCGGGGAATCTTCAATCCTGACTCGCATAACGAGTCGGTCATCTCGTTTGAGCTCGCCAATCTGGCCCAAGGTCACATTCTCGGAAAAGCCAATAAAGTTTGAAAGCCCACCACCACTTCTGGTCAAACTCGCGGCACCGGATCGAGGCGCTACGAGAAAAAGTGGAATGGCCATTATGAAAATAAGGACCAGTAGACCAACCGCTACAAATGGCAGTCGAAAAGCTTCACTACTGCGGGTAACTCGCTTTCTTTTCCCCTTAAAGACGCTTGAGTCAGGAGGAACCAGTAACCGGGTTTCAGTTAGCCTGACTGCACGACGCGCCTTTTGAATCTCAAAAGCTGTAACTGCCGAAAGCGCAGCCAGGAGATAGAGCGACAGAGTGACGAGAAATATAGGACCGAAGCTCAGCCCGGCTGCGAGCAGCACTTCGAAAAATGAGATCAAGTATAGAAAGACCCAGTCACGGTCTTTCTTCACCTGCAAGAGTTTTACCGCGGAGAGAAAGACGATGAGATGAGCAAGGGCAGTTACTCCCAGTCGTTCAAGCGGCTCGCCAATAGACTTTTGATACTGCCAGTCAACATAGAACAAAGGGATCGACAACAGTACGATAATCAGTCCGATTTTTTCGGGAACTTGCCACCTGGTGTTCTCAAGTCGCCAGCTGAGGATCATTATGCCGAGAAAGACCACGGCGAGTGATGTGCTTAAGCCTCCGGCGACCAGCAATGAAATCATTGCCACGCCAATCATGGCATAGGAAAAAGCCCGAAAATAAGTCGCGAAGCTCATCGGTTCTAACGTTTGACTTTGATCTCGAACAACTTAGGCCAAAGCTTTCCAGTCACAAATAGACGATCGGATTTATCGTCGTAAGCAATGCCGTTCAAAACTCCTTCGGCATCTGAAACCTCTGTTGGTGGCAACAACCCAAGCAGATTGATCCAACCGGTCACCTTTCCACTTTGAGGATCAATAATGGCGATTCGCTGCTCATGCCATACGTTTGCGAAAATCTCGCCCTTCACGAACTCGAGTTCGTTTAGCTTCTTCAACGGACGTTGGCCGTCTTTAACTTCGATTGTACGAGTGACGTTGAAGTTATCAGGTGATAAGAATCGCAGTCGGTTGCTGCCATCGCTCAGGATTAGCGAATGGCCATCCGTAGTTAATCCCCAACCCTCGCCATCATAACTGAGTTGCCCGATCTTACTGAAAGTCTGATGGTCATAGACGAAGCAAAGTTGGTGATGCCAGGTCAACTGATAGATTTTTTCGTTTAAAAGAGCGATTCCCTCAGCAAAATACTCCTCTGGAACCGCAACTCTGTTGAGCAGCTTGCCGGTCTCAAGATCGACCCGGCGGAGAGTGGATTGGCCATTTCTACCTGTGCTTTCAAGCAATTCACCGTTTTTAAAGACCAGCCCCTGGGTGTAGGCCTGTGGATCGTGGGGATATGTATGAACAATTTCATACCCATAGGTTGGAGCAGGCGAAACTCGAGTGGCCATCGTTCCTAGCCGGCACCCAAAGGAGACCAGGGCCCCGGCAGAGAAGGTTAGACAGGCGATTAGACGTATTATCCTCGGGATTTTTGGAATCGGACCGGCAGTCATATGAGGCATTTTGCGTGAGGGAGGGTGAAAAGACAAAAGGCGCTCGGGTAGGCGTCAGGAGGTACTGGCGCGGCAAACGAAATAGCACTAACGACTATTCCAAGACCAGTGAGCCGCTATTGAGGCCTTCAAGGTAAGCAGTCAACCGCTCCTTGCTTTCTTCATCGATGTGCCGAATGGTGCCGCCAACAACCCACTTGCTAATGCTGCTCCCTGACTCAACTCGGTGACGGCTGATAACTTTGATTACCGATTCAATCAGGCCATCGGCCAGTTCTAGTCTTACAAAAAGGAGACAATCATCACTTTCAAGTTGCTCCTTTTTGAAGCGGGAACCGACGAACGACACGGTCATGCCCAGTTTACTTATTGAATCGCAATGTCCTCTTGAAGGCTGTCCGTAGGTAAACCTCCCAGCTTCGCCAGCACCTTCGACAAGAGCGATTGATGAGGGGATATGGACGTTATATCGAGGCGCTCGGCGTCGCGCACCAACGCGTTCCAATTCCACCGATGGCTCACGATCGAGTTGGGCAAAGAGGTCAAACCCTTTGAATTCGTGGCCACAACGATTACATATCAGTTCATGAAGGCCCAACATTCGAACAGGCAATGGCGCATCGTGATAACCGCGCTGAACTCTTGGGCTGTGACACTTTGGGCAACGCATCGCCCATAATCCTAGCAGGAGTGGCGAGCCCGAGACCATATTCAAGTTGACAGGATCGGCAGTGAGTCCCAAGAAAGTGCCGAATTTTGTAGATTCTCCTAACTCTGCGTCCCTCTGCGGTCCTCAGCGTTCCTCGGCGATGCTTCCGGAACAACCCAATGAGCTTTCTAGATTTAACTCAGAAAGCAACGCAGAGATACGCAGGGGACCGCAGAGAGACGCAGAGATTCCCGGCTGCATAATTTTGGTCGCTGAGCCTGCTGGCGCCAATTAACTACTCATATCGCAACGCAACCATGGGATCCACCTTCGTGGCGCGGCGAGCTGGAACCCAGCAGGCCAGCAGCGCGACAAATGCCAGTAACAAAGCAATCCCCACAAAGGTCAACGGATCTGTAGCGTTAATGCCAAAGAGCAAGTTCTTGATGGTCCTCATTAAGGCAAATGACGCGACTAGACCAAGTGCAACTCCAATCAGCGCGAGCTTCATCCCCTGTGAAATCACCAACCGCAACACATTCCCACGTTGCGCGCCTAGTGTCATCCGTAAACCAATCTCACGAGTGCGCTGTGCCACGGAATACGACATCATTCCGTAAATACCAATACTCGCCAGGACCAATGCGACTCCCGCAAATACCGCCAGCAACAACATCGAGAAACGTCGCGGCGCAACTGACTGGTCCACAATCTGTTCCATCGTACGAACATTAAAAACCGCCTGGTCTTTGTTCAAAGCAGCGATCTCCCCACGCACGACTGCAGTGACACTCGAAGCGTCGACACTTGTTCGCGTAAGTAAGTTGATGCGTCGAACTTGAGTCGGGAGCTTGTCTATAGGCGTCTGATTAAAAGCTGTATAGAACTGCGGAGTCCGAATTGCCGAACCATCGAGGTTATCGTGTTCGACGTGTCGGACCACTCCCACAATCTCGTAACTCGGGATACCGGACGATGTTTGAGAGAGGCGTTTGCCAAGCGGGTCGTCGTTAGGAAATTGTTGCTGGGCCAGGGCATCATCAATGATCACGACAAGTGGCGTTTCTGGTTTGTCCTGGCTGTTGAATACTCGGCCTTTAAGCAACTCAATCCCCATCGTGCGGAAGTAATCCGGACTGACGGTATATCGAATTCCCGAGGGTGCGTTTCCGTTCTCGGGACGCGGCCGGCCCTCGACGAAGAAAACCGGATGATTTGCGACTCCGAGGGGCAGGCCATTCGACACCGCCACCGCTTCAACGCCCGGCAATCGACTGATATTGTTCTGCAACTGTTCGAAGAAGTTTGCAATTTGAAGTCCGTCAGCGTTATTCACGGATACCTGCATAGTCAGCAGATTCTGAGGCTTGAAGCCAGGGTCAACTCGAAGCACCCGACGAAAGCTTTGAACCAGCAATCCGGCACCCACCAGAAGAGTGAGAGTGAGCGCTACTTCACCGATGACCAAAGCGCTGCGAAATCTTTGGCGTTCCCCTGAAGAACCGCGATCGCCCTCCTTCAGCGACTCAGTCAGGTTTAACCGGGATGCCTGGAGCGTTGGAGCGAGACCAAATAGCAATCCCGTCAGAATCGAAACTGCCAGCGTGAAGAGCAGTACCGCCGCATCCACGGTTGACTCATGCAACCGCGGAACGCCATCCGGCAATTGAAAAGCGATAAATCCGGTTCCCCAATAAGCCAGCACCACTCCTAATGCCCCACCGATTGCTGCCAATAGAACACTCTCGGTGAGCAACTGGCGAACGATTCGAGCTCGACTCGCTCCTAATGCGACTCGAACTGATATTTCCCGGCGACGAGTTGAAGCCCTCACCAGGAGAAGATTCGCTACGTTCGCACACGCAATCAAAAGGACCAGCCCGACGGCTCCGAGCAAGATCAATAGAGGCTGTCGTACGTCGCCGACAAAGGCCTCGTGCAATGGCATCAGGACGGCGCGCCTTCCGGTATTACTCTGAGGATATTGTTGTTCGAGTCGCGCATAGATGACGTTCAGTTCCGACTCGGCTTGTTTCAGTGAGACGTTGTGCTTTAAACGCGCCAATACGCTGATCCCCGGATCGGATCCTCGTGCTTTGAAGCGATCAGCCTGGAGACCAATCGGCACAGTTATGTCGGCATCCAAACCGTACTGAAATTCCGCCGGGGTGACAGCAATTACGGTGAAGCTCTGATTATTAAGTGTGATCTGTTTGCCGATGACGCTTTGGTCACCGCCAAATCTGCGACTCCAAAGTCCGTAACTCAAAATTGCTGTGGGACTTGCCCCCGGCTGGTCGTCCTGAATCAGAAAGTCGCGACCGAGGAATGGTTTTACGCCAAGCGTCGACAAGAACTCCGCTGAAACCAATCGACCTTGCAATCGTTCGGGCTCACCCGCTCCAGTAAGATTAAAGTTCTCGTTGGCCCGCACAGCGGAGGTGGATTCAAAAGCTTTTCGATCGTCTTTCCAGTCTGCGAAGTTGGGATATGAGACCGACCCCCTGGCAACACCTTCGCCAATCATCACCAACTGCTCTGGGGCCTGATAGGGAAATGGACGCAGCAGGACCGCATTTACAATACTGAAGATTGCTGTATTCGCTCCAATACCTAAACCCAGGGTGAGAATCGCAATAAGTGTGAACCCTGGATTTTTCAGCAGCAGGCGATAGCTAAAGCGCAGATCCTGCCAGAATGTTTCAATGAGTCCACCTCCCTTAACCTCATACGCCAGGTCTTTCATACTTGCGACATTGCCAAAGCTTTTTATGGCTGAGACCCGAGCTTGATCGATAGGCATACCCATTTCTCGATTCGCCTCAGCCTCCATCTCGATATGAGATCGCATTTCATCGTCAATGTCCTGTAGTACAGCATCGCGTCGCACCAGCGCGCGCACTCGATCAATTGAGATTCCAATCCAATTCATCAGGCTCTCCA
Source organism: Pyrinomonadaceae bacterium (assembly GCA_035646955.1). GTDB lineage: Bacteria > Acidobacteriota > Blastocatellia > Pyrinomonadales > Pyrinomonadaceae > PSRF01. The sequence goes on along the minus strand of DASROI010000359.1, from coordinate 5,046 downwards.
TTTAGATCATTCGGAGTCTTATAGGCGCCCATACAATCGCAATCGAGCACAAGTACGAGCACAAAATTCAAGTTGCTTCTCTCATTTTCGCAACCACCAGGGCGAGGCGGTCCCAACTCGCCTCCTCAACCTGCAACTGCTTTTCGCCAGCCTTCGTCAATTTATAGAACTTAGCCCGGCGGCCAGTTTCATTCTCTCCCCACTTACTACTCACCCATTTTTTCTGTTCGATGCGGTAGAGGGCGGGATAGAGTGCACCTTGTTCCACGTGCAGCATCTCGTCAGACATTCGGCGAAGTCGTTGAATGATGCCGTAACCATGGAGCGGACCTAACGAGAGTGCCTTAAGGATGAGCATGTCCAGAGTGCCCTGGAGCAAATCAGCTTTAGGAGTGGTCACATGTTACCTTTCATTTGCCGATCGACCGTTATACCTAAACGTTTTAGGCATGCTATCGCAAGGATGCCTAAGATGGCAAGGTATTGGGGGTTGGTCTTAGGTCTTAGCTTTGTTCTTGGGTTCTTGGGTTTGGGGTCTTTGATTTATGGGTGAACAATTCTTGTTGCGGTGAACTGCTCGTGAAAAATACGGGTTGACCGCACCAAAGCTGCGGCGTATTGTTGAACTACCCGACCTGTATTTTCCCCCACATTCAATTTCGAGAAGGTTCTCAAGGAGGGCTTTATGTGTTCCTTGTCGAAGGTTGTCGTGGCGGTTGTTTTGAACTCGTGTTTTCTTCTTTTCACCCATTCCGTCTCGGCTACAAAGCACAAGGTCCGCGCACTTAACAGTTCTGAGATTAAGAGCGCGCAACGCCGGCTCGTTGAAATGGGTTATCCATCCGGCCCTATGGGATTAACGATTTTTCGAAAATGGGAGGGACGCAAACTCTCAGGAGGATTAACTCGCGACGATTACGAGGCAATCATGACTGCCAACGCACCGCAGCCCAGGGATACCGATTACGAACACGTTGAAGTTGATCTCGACAGGCAGGTGCTGTTATTGATTGGCAGCGATGGAGCGATTATAAGAATGCTTCCGGTATCAACCGGGAGCGGCAGACGCTATAACGAAAAAGGCATGAGAGGACTCGCCTATACCCCGCGAGGGCGATTTAAGATTTACAACAAACTCGCAGGTTGGAAGAGATCTCCGCTTGGTCTACTTTATTACCCCAACTATTTCAGTGATGGTTTGGCTATTCATGGAAATCCATCAGTCCCTCACAGCCCACAAAGCCACGGCTGTATTCGCATCCCGATGTCAGCAGCTCGTGAAGTCAGTCGACGCGTGCAGATTGGAACTATAGTGCTGATCTATGACAAAGACTCATTTGTCTCCGCAAAGGACTGGGCTAACGCACAAAACTAAAAACAAGGTAATCTGCGGAACTAATGAATCGAAAAGCGCGAATTCTTCTATTACTAGTAATTACAATTGGAGCAATAACAGCTGGAGCATGGCGAGTCGTTCGCTTTAAGGAACGCGAGGCAATCAACTATGTCGCTAATGCCGCCACGCTGCCAGTGAATTATGCGGAACTCTGGGAACGCGCCATAGAGCGCGTTACAGAAGACCGAGGCGCAATGGGTGGTGCCGCAGTTGAAACTCCCAGTCAACTTCGACATTACAGCGATCGTCACTGGTTTCTTGCCAGCCAGGTCGCCGAGGTCAAGAAGTTCAATCTACACTCTTGTCAGGACTATGTTGAGCTTGCCGCAATGATCAGTCACGGTGAACTCGTAACCCTTCCTGCTGTTACCAACACTTATGTTCTCTTCGGCGTCGGTGGGCGCGCAGACGAAAGTCCGTTCAATCGCTATCAAAATGGTGAGAACGTCGATTTATACAGCGAAGCTGAACTCCAAAACGCTTATGCAAAGATTGACTCAGAACGCTCGAAGTTGCAGAACCAGATTTCAAGTCTGCAAAACCAGCTAGCTTCGTTGAAACAAAACGAGCGCGGGAAACAAGCCCAACTCCAGAGAGACCGCAACTATCTTGAACAACAGTTGAAAGCAAATGATGAGCGTAAAGCTCTGCTCGATCAAACTTACGGGCAGTTGGACCAAAGACAGCGACTTTTAAGCGACTACAATTCGCTCCAAACGCTCGCCGGAAATTTTGTTGGACGCTCCTTCAATCTGACTGATCCAAACGACCGTAAGGTCTTTAAAATCAGCATGTTGAGCTCCTTAAGACCAGAGGCAGTCAAGGCGCTCGAAGAAATTGCAAAAGCATATAGCGACCAGTTTTCGCGTCCACTGCCGGTTAGTTCTTTGATTAGACCCGAGCAGTATCAACATGCATTGCGCAGAGTAAACCGGTATGCAGTGGTCATCGAAACCCCGCCACACACAACTGGACTTGCTTTTGATATCGACTATCGTTACATGAGTGGCGTTGAGCAGAACTTCGTGATGGCCCAACTCGCGCGAATGAAAGATGCAGGACGGATCGAGGTAATTCGCGAGCGTGGTGCTAATTATCACGTCTTCGTTTTTGTCGACGGCCAGCGTCCTCCCGATGATCTGATTACCGCTTCGTTGGAGGAGGCAGGTGGGCCAATGCCCGAGGAGAATCAACCGGCTGTTCAGGAAGCGAGGGTAGAAAACAATTCACGACGCTCGTTAAAATCGAGTTCAAAAACGAAGAGTAAAAGTCCCACCGCGAAACCGAAAAAGCGAAGGTAACCTAACAGGGTCATCAAGAAGTTTCCTGGCGTCCCAACACGACGTACGCAACAACGAAAAGGGTGCCGAGTATTACATCTATTCCAGCCGGGATCAGGACCACCGCAGCCAGCCGATGTTGTAGAAACAAAACCAACGCCGCAATACTAAAGCCGGCCTTTTCGATGATAGACGGGATGATAGCCGGTCGAAACCGCACCGGATCTCGCGACATCACCAGGAAAAGAACCTGCCAGGCGACGGTGACACCGATGAATCCGTAAAAAAACTCGGGGTGAGTGATCGCGGGCGGATAGTCGATTCCGGTTTTGGCCTCGAGAAAATACTGAGGCAACATCACCAGCAGGCCATAAATTCCAGCGACGAGAAAAATCAGCTTTGGAAATTTCATTGAGGCAATTCCCTCGCTTTCAGATGTTGGTCATTCAATCCACACAAGGTACGAAATCCGCGAATGACTTAGTTCTTCAGTTCCACCAACTCCAAGCGAATCGTTGTGTTGCCGGTGTTTTCTGCCCAGTGTTTGGAGATTGCATCACGATAGATTACGTCACCGGTCCGGAACTCGCCGTCAATAACAGTCCCGTCTTCGGCGTGATTTCGGAATTTTCCACCTTCGATGACATAGATAACGTAAGCGGGATGCGAGTGCGTATTTTCCTTATCGCCGGGCTTTAGTGTCGCTTCAAGCACTCGCACGCGCGTGTTCTCCAGTTTCAAGGCAATCGTTTTGGAGTTCACGACGGCTGGATCCTGGTTCACGGTAACCCTTGCATCGCTTTGCACAAAAACACCCAGCACCAGGGCAAACAACACCATCGGAATTCGTCGCATATTTGTTTCCTCGCATAAGATTTGGGACAGAAATAGAATCATGCAATCGTAGATCGGAGCAAGCATTGGCTGGATAATTTCATTTAAGCGGCTGATAATGCCGCGAAAACTCTAGGAGGTGTCCCATGCCTAAGATCAAGGTCAACAATCTCAACATTAATTACGAGCAACAAGGATCCGGCGAACCTTTAGTTCTCATTCCATACCTTACTGGTGATAATGCTTGCTACACCTTTCAGGTCGCCGATTATGCAAAACACTTCACCTGCATCTCGTTCGATCCGAGAGGGACAGGCGAGTCAGACAAACCCGCCGGAGCACATTCGACTGAACTCTACGCTGACGACGTCAGTGCCTTCATGCGAGCCATTGGAATCGAACGGGCGCACGTTATGGGCCTCTCACTGGGAGCGGCAACCAGTTTGTGGCTCGCGGCAAAATATCCAGAGAAGGTAAAGACGTTATCAGTTCACAGCGCGTGGACCAAAACTGATCTGTTTATTAAAACGACCATCGAAAGCTGGCAAATACTAGCCCATGCTTTGGGGAATGTTCAGGATTTAGTGATCAAGGGAATATTTCCGTGGTGTTTGACTCCGGATCTCTTCGTCAAGAAGCCTGAATATATCGAGTCACTTGCTGCGTTTGTTAAATCTAGACCCGTCCAACCCTTGGAAGCCTTTGACCAACAAGTGCAGGCAGTCCTAACGCATGACGTGGAGTCGCAACTCAACAAAATCTCGGCTCCAACCCTGATCACGTTTGGCCGCTATGACTTGATCACATCCGTTCGCTTTGCTGAACCACTTAGGAGCAAGATTCCAAATACTGAGATGATCGTGTTCGAAGATGCCTCGCACACTCCAATTTATGAGAAGGTGGATGAATTTAATCAACGCACCATCGCCTTCCTGGAAAGTCATTCAGGCAAGACAGCGACCACGGGGACCACTTAAGTTAACCTCAAACTCCAAATTCATGCGGAACCTATCAGTTTTTCATCGGCTGCTCTCGCAACTTATTTGAAGCATTCCTCTACACTGCTCAACCTCTTCTGCCGGACCGCGCGCGTCCTCGCGGGCTAACTTTATTCACCACTCAAACGCCATCGTGAGCAATGAATCTTGAAAGGGATAACTTCGATACGAACTCGGATCAGCGCCATGGTCCAGCAGAATATTACAAATCAGGCAAGCAGAAAATATACAGTTACCTTGAGGTGCCTTCTTGATCAGTTGCCAAGAGACGCGTTACGGTCATTACCAATGGAGCCATTTAAATGCACACTAACAAACGTCTAATCCAACTGGTTTGCGGTCTTATTATTCTTGCTCTTCCGCCAATCACCCAAAGTCAGAACAGTCAGCCACGCGATGGGCAGCACGATTTCGACTTCGAAATTGGAACCTGGAAAACCCACCTCAAACGACGTCTCCGACCACTCACAGGTTCCAACACCTGGGTTGAATATGATGGAACATCAGTCGTAAGCAAGGTTCTGAATGGCAAAGCCAA
>DASROI010000358.1:0-6368 GCA_035646955.1 Pyrinomonadaceae bacterium | reverse complement strand
CTGCCCATGTTTGAGTACATTGGTGGAGAGCCACCCATCGGGAAAAACATGTGGTCATGCATACCGACTAGCCCGGGTATAATCGAGTAGCCAGAGAGATCAACTGTTCGAGCGTCCGCGGGAATTTTGGCGTTATTACTTGGCCCGATAGATTGAATTTTTCCTTCGCTCAAGACGATCGTTTGATCCTCAACTGGCGCGACGCCGGTCCCGTCTATGAGTCTGACGTGTGTCAGGGCGATTAATGGCCCCTCAACTCTTACAAATTGTTGACGGTCGGGCGTCTGTGCATTGGTCGTTACAATCAACGCGACCATCAAAATCAGCATATTTGTGAGCTTCATCTTTGGGTTTGGGTGATTTCTTCAAATTTGACCGTCATCTTAAATGATCTTCAGTCGACCAGGAAACAAAATGTAGATTCTTTGTGTCGAAGGAACCTGCGTCTGGCTTTGGCGTGGTTCTATCGCTAGGATACTGAATATCTCAGTCTTAATCCTCCCTTTTCACATTTCAAAGAACAAAATTTGCTCAGGCGCCGTCTTCGTTATCCACCTCACGTAGACACGAGCAATGGGAATCGAGAGAACACCGGGACAAGCACACACGCTCCAATGAATCTGCCGTGATGGTGGAAGCGATGAGCTTATTAGGTGGTCCAGGACAGTTAACTTCCAACTTCTGAGCCAGGTCGAGGAGATTGTCCACTATCGCGGCAATTAAGAAAGAATTAGGAAAAGGTGAGAACAATGATTCCCCAAAAGGTTCATCGCAAAGCCGCAAACGTCGTAACAATTGATTTCCCTGGAAATATCAAGTCGGCGGAAACCGCTTGGTCTATAACCCCTACTGCATCTGAGACGAATCTGGCGCTCTTTCACAATTCGGAACCCCTTTTTTCTCAGATCTTTAGGAATAGTTCACAGCCGATGAGTATTACAACGCTTTCCAATGGCCGATACCTCGATGTGAATGCAGGCTTTTTGTCATTACTCGGTTACACGCGTACCGAAGTGATCGGTCAAACGTCAATTAAGTTGGGTATCTGGAAGAAAGTTAAACAACGAGCCGAGTTGGTGCGAAAACTGAAGACTGATGGAAGGGTTGAGAGCTTCGAAACGACACTTGTTGGCAAACACGGGGAGACGCGAATATGGCTTTCCTCGGCAGACTTGATCCATATACATGGCGAGCAATGCATTCTCATCATCTCGAGTGACATAACCGAACGGAAACGAGCGGAAGGAGCTCTGCGTGAAGTCAGCGCGAGGTTACTACAGGCGCAGGAAGAAGAGAGAAATCGCCTTGCGCGGGAGCTTCACGATGGTCTCAATCAGAAGCTGGCGCTATTGTGTTTTGACCTCCAACGTTTTACCCAAAGCCGACGTGAGCTTTCAGTTCGTCGCGAGTTGAATGCGATTTGGAAACGACTCCAGGAAGCCTCTGCGGATGTGCACGGGTTATCAAGGCAACTTCATCCATCAAACCTGGATTACCTCGGCCTGGTACCGGCGGTGAAGAGTTTGTGCCGAGAGCTATCACATCGCCGTCAGTTGTCTATCGACTTTGTTGTTGACGGAGTCGCTCCGCTGACGATAGATAAAGACCTCGCTTTGTGCGTCTACCGGGTGATTCAGGAAGGGTTGACCAACATTATCAAGCATGCTGGAGCGACAACTGCGCGGGTTGATCTAACTCTGGAATCAGATTCTCTCCAATTCAGGATCACGGATTCCGGCAAGGGGTTTGATGTAGAGAAGGCGCGGTCCAAGTGCCGGCTGGGTTTGATCAGTATGGAAGAAAGACTACGTCTTGCGAATGGAGAGTTGAAGATAACGTCGGTGCGAATGAGAGGAACTCAGATTGAAGGTCGCGTCCCCTTAAGGTGATGGGCCATTTGTTCCCCAATAAAAAACCTAGTTAACCTCATTCAGGGAGCCTTCATGAAAGCACGAATTTTACTCGCCGATGACCACCGGCTAATTACTGACGCGGTCAAAAGTTTTCTAGAGCCCGACTTCACTGTTTTAGCCACTGTAGCCGACGGAAGAACGTTGGTCGCAAAAGCGCTTGAATTGAGACCTGACGTTATTGTCATGGATATTTCGATGCCTTTGTTGAACGGGCTCGACGCCGGACGGCAACTAATAGCTCAGCTCCCAGACACAAAGCTGATCTATCTGACGATGAACCATGACCAGGACATTATTGCTGAAGCCCTCAAGATTGGTGCGACCGGCTTTCTTATTAAGAGTTGCGAGATAGCAGAACTGCTGAAAGGGATTCGCACAGTGTTGAGTGGAAAACCTTACATTACCCCACTCGTCACCGCTGACAGAGTAAATCCTTTCTTTGACATTCCCTTGCGCGGCGAAAAACCGATGCACCTGACCCCGAGACAACGGGAGGTGTTACAGCTGCTCGCCGAAGGCCGTTCCATGAAAGAGGTGGCTTCGATGCTCGATGTCTCTACCCGGACAATCGCGTTCCATAAGTACAGAATGATGGAAGACTTGAATTTGAAGTCCAACGCAGAGTTAATCCAGTACGCTGTCCGCCGTCACATTGTCTAGATCTCAGCATTCTCGAAGTTTTCCGCCTGTTACTTTTACCAGTTTCTGACCGATGCAGCATTGGTTAGCATGCGAGTCTCGTTAGGAGTTCATAGAGGCATCGCTAACCCGGCCCTTCAACTAATACTTCCGGGCTCAAAGCACACTTTGGAATTGGAAGGCTTCCAACGTGGCATGAAGGAAGCTGCATTGAAAAGGGTACAAGTCTTGGTAGCAGACGATCACGAAGCAGTGGTCCGTTCAATCGTTGACTTGCTTTCCATCGACTACGACATAGTTGGTACAGTTGCTGATGGAAAGTCGTTATTGGAAGCAGTCGAAACGATAAATCCAGACGTGCTTATCCTTGACATAGCGATGCCGTTGGTCACGGGGATCGAAGCCGCTCAGATTCTTCGTTCGAGGGGCTTTCAGTCAAGAATAATATTTCTCACGGTGCACGAAGATCCGGAGTTGGTGCAGGCAGCTCGCGAACTGGGCGCCTTGGGTTATGTTGCCAAGGAGCGTATGCTCTTCGATCTTCCTGCGGCCATCAGAAGTGCTCTGAAGGGGAAGGTGTTTACTTCTCCGATGATGTAGTCATTGCCAAATAGGAAGTTCAACACCCAGGCGAAACTGTTTTGCCAATGAAAGCAGACAGCGTTTCTACTTCGAGACTTCCCGTCATTGTTGTCCTCTTTATAGTTCTCGCCACAGGGCTGAACCTCAACAGCCAGGGACAATCAAAACCGAACTTCAATTCGGCCGCTCCGGCATCAGCTTCGCCATCACCTGGCGCGCCAGCGACCCAGCCGACTCCCGATCTCACTCAGATCAGTACCGACCTTGATAATCTCGATGGGAAGGTTATTGAGATAAAACGACATCTTCTTAACAGGTCTGAGATTGAGCGTGCGCAAGACGCTGCCGGAACTCTCGAAGCAGAATTGGAGTCGCGTGGAGTTCAGACTCAAGAAATACTGAACGCCCTACCTTCGCTGCCCGAGCTGCAAGATCTCGACAGCGAATGGCGCGGGCTGAAATCGAAGGTAAATGTCAGTCAGGAGTCACTCTTAGATCGAGCGTCGCTGTTCAATTCAGATATAGCAGCCCTCGACCTGCAGCAGAAAAAGTGGTCTGAGGTTCTGGTACAGATTGAGAGTGACCCGTCTTTGACTGAACTTCAAACCAGGGTTCGCTCTTCTTTAAATGCGATAGTCTCAACAAATACTGATTTAGCAGATCAGCTGAAGTCTACTATCAATTTGCAAACTCGCCTGTCGCAACGCGAACAATTTGTCAACAATATCCAGGAACAGATTGAGGCTGAGAAGACACAAATTCAGCGAGGTTTATTTCAGCCTGACAGTTCACCGTTATGGGAGCGCGGTGCTCGGAATGAATCTGATGCCGTGTTGCAAAGAGTTGTAAGAAGGCATCTTTCGCGCGACTGGCTTCGTCTGCGCGAATTTGTCCAGGCGAATCGCTCGGCCTTTATACTTTCGTTTGCTGTGTTCGTGCTGGGGGTGGCGCTCGCGCTTCGGATGCGCCGGCATTTGCCATCGTGGGTCGAAGAGGGGATTGTCGATTCGCGCTCAATCGACTTGCTCAAGCGACCGTACAGTGTTGCTTATTTGATGGCGCTCCTGACACTGGTCCCGTTGTTTCCGGTGGCGCCCTCATCCGCCAAGGGATTAATTGCTGTTCTTTATATCGCTCCGGTGATTCGACTAATTGGGCCACTCGTCCGCGCTAACGAAAGGAAGCTTATCTACGTTCTCATCATCTCACTGTTAGTGGTCCAGGGCTGCAAGATGTTGGCGGTCTCGGCCTCACTTAAACGAGAAGCGCTTGCTCTGATTGCGACCTTAACAATTGCGGCCGCAGTCTTTTACGCGCGCGGTTTTTTGAGCGAGGGCGAGAAACCGGGAATCTGGCGATCGTTAGTTGTGCTGGAAATTAGAGTTTGCATTGCAGTGCTTTTTCTCTCTTTGCTGACAAATGTATTTGGCTATTTTGCGTTGTCCCAGGTTCTTAACGATGTGGCGTTATATGGCGCCTACTACGGACTAGTAGTGTACGCAGCATATTCGGTATTGAAGGCCGTCGACCTAACTTTATTGAGGACGCAGACGGCAAGTCGCCTGAGGGTGGTTCGCCAACATCATGAAGAGATAAGTCGTTGGATTCTGGCTCTGCTTCAGCTGGCGGGGATAATTACCTGGATCATCTCGCTCTTACGGCTTTTTACCATTAGGGACGACGTTGCAAATGCCATTAGCCGGGCTCTGAGTGTTCCTCTTTCCAGAACTGGCATTGGTTTCACTGGCGGTGACGTTCTCGCTTTCGTCGTGGTCCTGGTGTTGGGAATTCTGGTAGCAACCATCGTTCGAGTCGTACTGCGTGAGGATGTCCTACAGCGACTACCCGTACGTCATGGAGTGCCCTTTGCCATTTCGACGTTGACGTACTACCTGATGCTTCTATTGGTCTTCTTCATGGCGTTGATTGCAGCAGGAGTTGAGCTATCGAAGTTCACCTTATTTACTGGTGCGTTCGGAATTGGCATCGGCTTTGGTTTACAAAATACGATTAACAATTTCGCTTCCGGGCTAATCTTACTTTTTGAACGTCCTATTCGTGAACGTGACATTCTGGAAGTTGATGGTGCATTCGGAGAGGTAACTCGGATTGGAATGAGGTCCACTTCGATCAGAACGGCGCAAGAAGCGGAAGTGATTGTTCCGAACTCAAACCTGGTTGCCGGGAAGGTAATTAACTGGAGTCGCCTGGGGCGTCGCCGGCCAGTTGAACTAGTTGTACGAGCCGTTTATGGCACCGATCCTGAGCTTATCGTCAAACTGTTGATAGAAACTGCCTCGGCAAATGAGGAAGTTCTCAGCGAACCTGCACCGAATGCTTTTTTGCAAAAGTTTGGTGAGAAGGCGTTGGAGTTCACGCTGGTGTTTTGGGTGGGCAGATATCATCTGGACCGAAGCGTACTAAGTGAAGTTGCGATTGCGGTAAACAAAGTGTTCAAGGAAAAGGGAATCTCCCAAATATAGAACCCGATTGCATCGATAATTAAGGCTTTGGCTAAGACTCTAATTTTGTGACTCTGGATCGATGACTACAGTACCGCGAGCGAAGCGACCGGATGGTACACTCAAACGTTAAGACTAAATTCGGTTCGTTGAGTGTATCATCCGGTCGCTGCGCTCGCGGTACGGTAGTATCCGGTCGCTGCGCTCGCGGTACGGTAGTATCCGGTCGCTTCGCTCGCGGTACTGTACTCATGTACTTTTGTGCGAGCTGATAATTATCGAATTAGCCATTGGGTCAGTTCTCATTTTCTCCAGTACGTGAGATCGGACGAGGCATCTCACCTGCGCGTTAGTACTGCACGCAGTATGTGAATCGCGCTGATATCAGATTTCCGTGTTGGCACTCGAACACGCTCTCGTGTAAATTCAGCCGGCAGACTCGCTTCGAAAAAATAGCTCTACATCTTTCAATTCTGACTCCTTGAGGTCCAATCTGTATGTGCACAGATCGTCGAGATTTTCTGCGTATGACCGGGGGCATTGCTGCAGTTGCCGCCTTTGCCGGTACGCACGTGAACGCATTTGCCGGCTCACCGTCCTCGCAAAACGCGCAACCCGATCCCATTCGTCGTCTGCGTCGAATGACTGATGGCGTAACACCAATCAGTCTTGAAGAGCGCAAAGCACGAATCGAGAAGGCCCGAAAGTTAATGAGTGACCTTCGCATTGATGCAATCTACATGGAACCTGGTAGCAGCATGTCGTATTACAC
>DASROI010000357.1:0-4950 GCA_035646955.1 Pyrinomonadaceae bacterium | reverse complement strand
TGAATACAGGTTGATGATGAAGCAGAAAAGGATAATGAATCATCGTCTCAATTCCCTGATCAGCAAGGTGCTTTCGCAGAGAGTCACGCTTCTCGTGTTGAATGACATATAAATGATGTGCATGAGATGTTGATTCTTCAGTAGTTGGAACTTGAATCTGCGGCGACTCTTGTAGCGCGAGTGTATACATATGCGCCAATCGCCGACGGCGATCATTCCATTCGTTAAGGTGCTCTACTTTGGCGCGTAATATGGCTGCCTGAACCTCGTCGAGGCGAGAGTTAAGACCGGCTTCTGTTCTCTCCAGTGCTGAGCCGTGTCCGCCCTGGCGCAAAAGTTTGATTGTTTTGATGAGAGACTCGTCATTTGAAGTAACAGCGCCGCCATCGCCATACGCGCCGAGATTCTTCGTCGGATAAAAACTATAAGCAGCGGCGAGTGCAGAACCAGAGATGTATTTTGCGGATCTCGCTCCATGCGCTTGGGCCGCATCCTCGATGACGATGAGGTCTCGACGCGAAGCTATTTCGCATATGGCCGGCATGTCAGCCATCAGACCATAGATGTGAACTGGAACGATGGCGCGTGTGCGAGGAGTAATCGCCCTCTCGACTCCTTCAGGATCCAGAGTGTAGGTGAAAGGATTAATATCGACGAAGACCGGCACGCCTCCGGCATTGACGATGCCCAGAGCCGTGTAAGGCGAAGTTAGCGTTGAGGTGATGACTTCATCGCCTTTACCTATACGAACTGCTCTCGATGCTAAGAGTGCCAGGGTAAGCGCTTCAGTGCCATTTCCGACCGTGGCTGCACCTGCGACGCCACAAAACCGGGCCCAATCTTCTTCGAAGGATTCGACTTCTGGACCGAGAATATAAATACCACCGCTTAAGACCCTTCTTGTAGCAGCGGCGATCTCGGCTTCTATTTCAAGAAATTGTCTTTTCAGGTCGAGGAACGGAATCAGCATGCGATGTCCAGTAATGCTCTCGGTTCTGTTTATAGAATTCAATCGTCCGGGCTAAGCCGACCCGCAGCGACGTGTGTGGGCGCCACCCGAGCATTCTTTCGATCTTGCTGAAGCTCGAGTGGAAGTTGCCAATGTCAATCAACTGTCGCTCTGGTGGAAAGGGGATGTGGCGAACGGAACCGGCGGATGTCAAAGATAGAAGCTCGTCGGTAACATCCGCAAGACTAACGGAGTCCTCAGCGCCCAGATTGAAGATTTCACCTTCGCCAGCTTCGTTCGCACCAGCGAGCAGTAGTGCTTCAACAACGTCGTCAACGTAATTCAGATCACGGCGTTGCCGGCCACCACCAAACAATTCAATTGGGTCGCCGTCGATTGCCTGTCGTATAAACCAGCCAATGAAACCCTGACGATTGTGATGCACCAACTGCCTGGGGCCGTAGGTATTAGTCAATCGGAGGCAGACAGTGCGCAAACCATAAAGTTTGGAGTAGAGCAGATGGTAATTCTCGGCTGTGAGTTTATGAATGGCATTGATATCGGGTGGAGCGACCCGGTGGTCCTCATCAACCGGCAAATAGACTGGTTTGCCGTAAACCTGGCGAGTGCTGCTGAAAACGATCTTCACATGCGGATTAAATTTGCGACACGCTTCCAGGAATTTCAGCTGTGAAGTGCAATTCAAAGCCAGGTCAGATTGCGGTTCCAACATCGAATCAATGTGGCTAACACTTCCTGCGAGGTTGAAAATGTAATCAACTCCACTGACCAGTTGCTCTGAAAGAGTGTCGTCGCTTATGTCGGCTAGATGGAGCTTAACGCGGTCCTGAATCCTGACTATGTTGAATGGATTGCCGCCCTGACCCGGCCTTAAAGCGTCAACAATTGAAATCTCAACATCTTTAATGTCTGCCAACCTCAGGGCTAGATTGCTGCCTATGAATCCGAGGCCGCCAGTAATCAAAACCGAACGCCCTTTGTATTCGCTAAAGTCGCCAGACCTTCTCATAACTGTGAACTTCTGTTCCGCTTCAAGACAACTAGCTCGATCCATAAGGTTATCAGATCAAAAAGGGTGCGAGCGACGCGTCGTAAAGTAAAGAATTGAGACTTTCCAAAAGGACGCTCGTAATGGTGGACTGGTGTCTCTGCGAACACGCATCCCGCAGAGTGTAATTTATAGATCATTTCAACGCAGATTACTCCGCTGGATGAACGAAGTTTAATGCGCTCGAACGCACTACGCCTTATCAGTCTAAAATCGCAATCAACATCTCGCGTTGGCAGTCGGAAGAGAAATCGTGCCAGGCGATTGTACACAGAGCCCAGAATCACGCGGTGGGAGGGATCGGCGCGATTGAGCTTGTAACCATTGACCACATCGCAATCCGTAGTCATTAGTGGAACCAAAGACGATAAATCCCGCACATCGTATTGCCCATCACCATCCGTATAAAAGACCAGTTCCTTACTCGCATGTTGAAATCCGCTCCGCAGTGCAGCTCCATAACCCTGGTTCTGCTGGTGAGAAACCAGGCGAACGCAAGGTATGGCGCGAGCGATTTCCGCCACTACCTCTTCAGTTGAGTCCGTACTGCCGTCATTAATTACAATTACTTCGTAGTTATCGGTAAGGGTGGGCAAGAGGGCCGACGCTTGTTTTACCATCGAACCTATGATGTTCGCATCATTGAAGGCCGGGAAAAAAACGCTAATCCCACTAGCGCGCTGGTGCATTGTCATTCATCAGGCGGACAAATATCATCCCAAAGTCCAAGTTTTAATCGCCTAAAGCCAAGTCATTTCCCCCTGCGGCTTACCTGGAAGGCTTATTTCATCGAAGGAGGAGTCGTCTGGTTTAAGATTGCCTGCCAGATATATCTGTTTTGGCTCTACGAAAGCAAATGAGTTTTGCATTACAGCCCGGGATTGGCCCCCGACGTACTGAAACCTAAACTGGTAGCAGAGTCTGGTTCTCGGTATAACTGACCTATGTCATCAAGCTTTTGGCCCACTAAAGATCAGGAACTACTCCTTCGTGCTTGTCTGTTGAGTGGCAATGAAGCGGTGACAGCGTGGCGGCAGTGGAAGTCGATTTTTGAATCGGAGTGTTTTGATGAAGCCTCACGCAGATTGCTACCTTTACTCTATCGAAATCTTAAGAATTTAGAGATACCAGAGCCTTTGATTACGAAGTTGAAGGACGAATATTTTTATACATGGAGCCAGAATCAGTTTTGCTTGCGTGGAATTGCAGGGCTAATCGACGAATTCAATAAGGCCGGGATCCGAAACATGCTCTTAAAGGGTTCAGCTCTAGCAATTCTTTACTATGAAGACGTCGGTCTGCGGCCCATGAAAGACATCGACCTCATGGTTCGCCACAATCAAGTTGAGCGAGCGATGCAATTATTAAGGATGTTGGGGTGGAAACCGAGATATGCATCGCCTGAAGCACTGGTACCGTTTGAACAGGCAACGGAGTTTGTAGATCCCCTCAATCAAAACGTCGACCTACATTGGCGGTTGATGTGGGAAGCGCGGCAGGATTTGGATGACGATGAATTTTGGCAAGCCAGTATACCAATGCAATTCAATGGGACTCAGACCGAGTCATTAAATTCTGCCGACCAGTTGTTGCATGTCTGCGTGCACGGCGCGAAATGGAATGACACTTCCTCTTTGCGTTGGATAGCTGACGCAATGATGATTATTCGATCACAGAAGCTGAAGCTTGACTGGACCAGGCTGGTCCACCAGGCGCAGAAGCGTCAATTAACATTGCCCATGAGGGAGACACTCAGTTACCTGAATACGTTGCTGGATGCCAATGTGCCCCCCGAAGTCTTGACAAGGTTAAAAGGGACCAAAACGACGAGGACCGAGCGTTGGACCTACCGGACCAGATTAGGAGCCAATGACCCGCTCAAGATGCTGGCAGTGGTGTGGCATTGGTTCAATAGTTTACGAGTAGATTGTGAAGGCAACGTACTTCAACGACTCTCTCAGTTTTCACGTTATTTACAAAGCCTCTGGTCGGTTACTGATCCCTGGAAAGTCCCGTTTTACCTCATTGGAAAACCCGTAAAGAGAGTTTGCTATAGCATCAAAGCAAATTTAACGAGTTCTGCGCCGTCCAGGTCACAGAATTAATACCGAAACCTACGAGGATTTCGCTGAACCAAACCAACTCTGCACAAGTCCCCGCCCTTAGTAATGCCGGGAGATTCACGAGCCTTCAGTCGTGCCGTGGATTCGCGGCGTTGCTGGTGCTGCTATTTCACGCGACAGTAATTAGTAAGGCCTATCTCAATTACGATCTGATGCGTGGCAAGTTTCTGTTTGGCTACAGTGGGGTTGATTTCTTTTTCGTCCTGAGTGGCTTCATTATCTGTTGGGCTCATCGTAGCGACCTGGGCCATCCACCGGCTTTGAGACCGTACCTGCGAAAGCGCTTTATTCGGATTTATCCAGTGTACTGGGTTGTAGCCATTGCGCTTTTGCCGATCTATTTTGGTTTACCACATCAACTTAGTGACTGGCTGGTACTGCTGAAATCATTTCTACTTTTACCTCAAGCTGACAATCCCCTGGTTACGGTAGCCTGGAGTCTTAGTTCCGAGCTCTTCTTTTACGGTCTATTCGGGTTAGCAATCTACCTGCCATGGCGTCGAATTCGTCCCCTCTTGATGCTCTGGTTGCTCGTTACAGCAGTGGTCTACCTTTTGAAACTGCTTACTGACGGCGGGTTGAAATTACCGCCACTGAGTGGCTTCGTTTTTTCTCCGTACAACCTGGAATTCGCCATGGGATGTCTTGTCGCATATTTGGCGGGAAGCGTTCGAGCCTATGCTGGGCCATGGTTGGCGGTTCCCGGTTTGGCGCTCTTTCTGATCTGCGGGTTCGCTGAGAACTTTCTACAATCTCAATTTGGACGGCAACATTCCATTGTTGCTTATGGACTCGCGTCAATGCTCATT
>DASROI010000356.1:0-27815 GCA_035646955.1 Pyrinomonadaceae bacterium | reverse complement strand
TGCGGGAGACTCAAGTAGCCGGTTCGCGCCCTTCAACCGGGCCTTAAAACGCCAGTCTAAATTCAGTGGCCTTTCGGTTCCAAGAACGAGGTAGCAGTTCCGCAAACTATTAGCGAAATCTGAACTTGTTTCTAATGAGACGCCGCGAGCACAAAGCAAATTCCTGGAAAACCCGGCCCTTCTTCATCTTCAATGTCCGCAAATAGAAATGATGGAATCCATAATAGTGTGTATAAGGCCAAAAAAGTGGATATGGTGAAGCTGTATTTGACTAGGCCCGGACTCATCGTTATTCTGCGGCACACGAACTGGCAATAGGGACGTAAGAGCGGTTACGGCGCGGCTACTCTTGAACAGCATTAATGAGCGGCTTCCGATGCCAGTGAGTCTGATCTCCCCCGCGTTCACTAACCGTTCCGACCTAAAAGGAGTGCACCACCATGCGACGTAATAAGTTTCGAGTGGTCCCAATTACTCTGTTCACTTTCCTCCTGGCAATTATCTTAACCGCAAGTGCATGCCAGGAGGTCGACACGCCCCGTAGCGCAAATTCAAGCGCAAGCCCGGCAACCAGTAACTCTGGAAAGATAGCGGTGACAACCAAGTCAGAGGAAGCACGGAAGGAGTTTCTTGCTGGCAGAGATCTGGCCGACAAGCTTCGCATCACCGATTCCCTTGAACACTTTGATAAGGCGATCGCGCTTGATCCGGAATTTGCCCTGGCCCAGCTCAATCGCGCGACTTCTTCACCCACAGCCAAAGAGTTCTTTGATCATTTGAAACTTGCGGTCAATTATTCAGGCAAAGCCTCGGACGGCGAGCGCATGTTGATTGAAGCAGCAGAGGCAGGCGCCAACGGTAATCTGCCGAAACAAAAGGAGACTCTGGAAAAACTGGTTGCCGCCTTTCCCAACGATGAACGCGCTCACTTCGCGCTCGGCAACTATTACTTCGGACAGCAGGATTATCCACAGGCCATTAGTCACTACAAACGTGCCACCGAGTTGGCGCCCGACTACTCAACTGCCTTCAACATCCTTGGCTACGCATATCGGCAGAATGAGAATTACAGCGAAGCTGAAGCCGCCTTCAAAAAGTATGTTGAACTGATCCCGAAAGATCCAAACCCCTACGATTCCTATGCAGAGCTCTTGCTGAAGATGGGCCGTTATGACGAATCGATCGCCCAGTATCGAAAGGCCCTTGAGGTTGATCCAAACTTTGTTAACTCATATTTCGGTATCGCAGCCGATTTGATGTACCAGGGTAAATATGACGAGGCCGCCGCTGAACTACAGAAATTAACCGAAAAGGCTCGCAACGACGGTGAGCGTCGGACTGCTCTGATTGGTCAAATGGCAGTGGCAGCAGATCGAGGAAACCTTCAACAGGCCCTCGCTGAAGTCGACAAACAATATGCGTTGGGCCAGAAATCCAATGATGTCCCGGCGATGGCGGGTGACCAACAACTCAAGGGAAATATTCTGCTCGAGATGGGCAAGGTAGACGAGGCGCAAAAGGCCTATGAAGCTGCCTTGAAACTCAACTCTGAGTCAAACGTGTCTCAGGACATCAAAGACAACGCGGCACTGTTTCATCATTACAATCTCGCTCGTATAGCAATTGCTCGTAAAGATCTTGCGGCTGCCAAGAGTGAGACCGACATCTTCCAAAAAGGAGCAGAACAGAAGAAGAACTCCTTCTTGATCAAGCAAGGGCACGAGTTGTTAGGTCGGATCGCACTACAGGAAAAGAATTACGATACTGCGATTGCAGAACTGAATCAGTCGAATCAGCAAAACCCCGGCAGCCTGTTTTTGTTGGGCGAAGCTTACAAAGGAAAGGGCGACGCTGATAAGGCAAAGGACTTCTTTACGAAAGCCGCGAAGTTTAACTCGCTGCCTCAATTACCCTACGCGCTGGTCCGTACAAAAGCCCAAAAGAACCTGGCCACCTAACTTCATTTGTAGGGCGTCCCTCCGTGGACGCCCCCAATACCTCGAACCCAAAAAAAGGGGCGCCTTTTGAGCGCCCCTTTCAAAATTCCACAAGTTTGTTAGTTCAAAACTTGCAGGTTCAATATAGTGTCCAAGATAGTGCCGAGTATGCTGTAGCCTCCATTCGAATACCGGCCATAGTTGCTTCGGCTGTAGTACCCATCTTCATACCCACGTCGAAATCCCTCGCGGAAGTAATACTGGTACTCGTTCAAGTCAACGTAGTAACCATCGTAACCGTAGCTTCCGTCCTGGTACGCGAACGCATCTTCGGGATTGAATCCCCATCCGTCCTGACGATCGGCCTGTCCCGCATAAAAGCCTTCCTGGTAACCGTCGTTAATCGCGCGACGTAACATATCGGCTCCGTACTGGTTCGTCTGGTAATAGCTTCCGCCACGACCATAGCGATAGTTATACGGTCCATAATCGTTATAGCGCCACTGTTGCAGCCTCAACTGATCTCTGCGCAATTGATCGAGATATCGCTGCTGAAATCTCAGCTGGTTCAGACGACGCTGCTGTTCGAGTATGCGCTGGCGCTGGGAAGCGTAGCTTTGTTGTCGCTGCCACTCTTGACGATACCGATCAGCACGTTGCCGTTGCTGTTGCTCCCACTGCTGGTTGCGCCAACGGTCATTTTGGTTGTTCTGGTTGTTGTTCCAGGTTCCGCGATTCTGTTGCCTCTGCTGGTCCCAATCTCGATTTCCCTGTTGCTGTCGTTGCTGGTCCCAGGTTCGCTGATCGTTCTGTTGAGAGCGCCGAATCTGTTCCTGACGCTGTTGCTGGTCACGCTGTTGTTGATCACGCTGTTGCTGCCAGCGCTGGTCTCGTTCCTGCGACTGACGGGACTGATCCTGACGTTGTTGCTGCCAGCGCTGCTCTCGTTCTTGAGAGTCTCGAATTTGCTGCTGCCTTTGTTGTTCTGAGCGTTGTTGGCGTTCCTGATTTTGTTGCTGGTTTTGCTGTTGCTGGCGTTGCTGCTCCCAGCGCTGCTGTCTCTCCTGGCTATCCCGCTGCTGTTGTTGCCGTTGCTGTTCGAAGCGCTGTTGCCGTTCCTGATTCTGTTGGACCTGCTGCTGTCGCTGTTGCTGGTAACGCTGCGACTGGTCACTCTGTCTCTGCGGAGGCTGAGCAGCTGGTTGGGCGTCCCGACGCGACTGCCGCTCCTGTTGACGTTGTTCTTGTTGGGCCTGGTTCTGTTGACTTCGTTCTTCACCCCGACCACGCCGGCCCTGTGCACTGGCGTCGCTGGCAACCGTCAACAGACCCACAGATAAAACTGCTGAAATTGCTATGCCTTTAAAAGTATTTTTGTTCATCAATGAACCCCTTAATTCCACCTTGTAGTCGCCGCGGAGAGAAGTCGGTTTACCGCTCAACAATAAGTGCAAGTGGTGTTCCGCGAACTAAAGCCTTAAAAGAGCAGACACAAATTGGGTCGTCCGAGCACGATATGATTCGACCGTAAACGATATGGTCTAAGAAATGTCGGATTTCTCCACTCCACCGCGACTTTCACTCAAATGGTTGAGAATAAGACGGGTCGAGAAGCTTGGGCGTCCCAACTTGGACCAACGTTTGTGATCGAATCCATGCAATTCGATGACGATTTGCCACCAAAGCCCAGTAAATACCCTTTTTAGGCCTTGGGATCCCCACCGTGTTTTCACAGGCACGCACTTTGCGACTAATTGTAGAAAAGTGATTCGAAAGTGTCTGAGATCCTACGAGGATCGTTATAAGAGGGGAGATATATGACTAACCTGAAGGTCTGGCCACACCTAACCATTGTGGCCGTACTTTGCGCGATACTAGCCGGTGTCGGCGTTGCAATGTGGATGAAGAACGAGCAAACGGCAAAGGCCGAGGCGTTACCAAACGCGGCTCGCATCCAACGAGTAGATGGCGACGTGGCGCTCAGCAATTCAACTGATAATACGAATGCCGCCGATACTCAATGGGTCGCAGCTACTGAGAACCAACCGTTTTCTGTAGGCGATAGAATTTATACGCGAGATAACTCTCATGCGAGTCTCGCATTTACTGGAAGAAATTTTGCGCGGCTCAATCCAAATACATCGTTGGATGTCTTGAGTCTCGCCGATCGTCGTACTCAGCTGGCTCTTCGAGACGGCTCGGCAGTCTTCGACGTCGGTTATCTCTCTCCCGATGAACTTTTCGAGGTGGCTACGCCCTATGGCGCCGTGGACCTTCAGCAACCGGGCCTCTATAACATCGGTCTCGATAATGGGGCCGCAACCATTTCAGTATTAAGCGGACTGGCTCAAGTGGTTGGAGGCGCTGGTAGCGGCCAAATCAGTAAGGGTGAAGTGCTGCGGCTGGCGGGCGAGACTGCCGCAAACGTTCTGCTTTCTCGAATAAACGGCGATGATGCGGGTTATCTCGTCGACGACTATTATCGTTATCAATACCCAAATTACTACGATGGGCGATATCGAAACTACAACTCATACGTGAGTGATCCCTACTACTTCGATCCCTCTCGACGGAACGTGAGCTATCAATACGTCAACTCCTATATTCCGGGATTGAACGATCTCGATTATTACGGGAACTGGCAGAACCTCGATGGCTACGGGTATGCGTGGTGTCCGCGAGTTGATAACTCATGGGCGCCGTATCAGCAAGGTTATTGGATGACGGATTACCCGTATGGGCCAACCTGGGTATCGAGTGAGCCTTGGGGCTACGCTCCCTACCACTATGGTCGTTGGACGAACGTTGGAAGTCGCTGGTACTGGATACCCGGATCTGCGACTGCATATCCTACTTACTCGCCTGGTTTGGTTGCCTGGGTACCGTTAAATCAGAATGATATTGGTTGGGTACCGCTTGGACCAAACGATGCCTATTTACCACGTTATTACAATAACGATTGGCAGCCAACTTATCTGAGCCGTGATGACATAGTGCAGCGACAGCTGGCGAACCTTTATGTGCCAGGTGCAGTGACAGTGGTACCTATCGATCAGTTTGGTCGCGTGGTAGATGGTCGGAATGTCCGGAGAGCGGATCGACAGCTTCTTTCAAACGTCAATCCGGTGCTCGATCCGCTGTACTACACGCCGTTGAGAAATGCAGCGATTCACTCGGCGTGGGGCCGTGGAAAGATCGACCTTCCGCCTGGCATTGCCAAGAAGCTTTATGACACTGCAGTGATAACCAGCACCGCTCCGATTGCGCTGCCGTACCGTCGCGACATTGCCAGGAACTATAGAGTCGAAACAGTCGGAAGTGATGCGCGAGGCCGGAAGTTCAAGGTCCAGGACAATCGCGGGCCAGGAACTGTAGCTGGCGGTCCAGAGGAGTTGCGGGGAGGACAAGGACAGGGACGAGGACGAGCTGTTGAAAATCCAGTGGCTCCAATTCAGCAACCACCCGCTGATGCTCGAAACCGGGGACAGCAGAAACAGATCGACCGCGCCCAGGTTGAAAGACCCGGCAATGCCGCCCGACAACAACAGCCGGTAGGCGAACGAGTAGCTAATCCTCAGCGAGGTCAGGGACGTGGTCAGGGTCGGCCGCAGGTAGCGCCGGCTCCGCAAGCGCCCCGCGCTCAGCCGAACAATCAACGAATAAAACCCAACAGCAATCCTGGTCCACCGGTGCGCCAGCAGGCACCACAAGCTGCTCCGCGTGAAAGATCGGTCCAGACGCGGCCGCAGCAACAAAAACAGGCTGGCCCACCGGCTCGTCAACAGCAGGCGCCGCAGGCGGCACCCCATGGTCGACCGGCCCAGGCTCAGCCGCAAAAGCAGAAACAAGCTGCTCCACCTCAGAAACAGGGTGGCGGTGAAAAGCCGGCAGGTGGTGGTTCGCCAGCTAATAAAGGCGGTGGCGGAAAAGGAAAGAAGCCTTAAGGAAGTAGTTTAGACAGGTGGAGGCCCCAATATTGATTAATATTGGGGCCTCGCCATGTTATGACGTTCGGAGCTACTGATCTTTCCACTCCGGGACTCGACCCGGTGTCCATGGAGCGCCACCAGCTTCCAGTTGTTTCTCCAGTCTGTTCAGGTCCACTTCGATCAATTGCCGCAGTTGGGCCAACACGCCCTCGAAATCAACTGCTGCGGCCTGATATTGGTCCGTCTGCGTTTTAGTGGGTCGCGCGGTGGACATTCGCTGCGCGCCAACTACGTAACCAACCCGGTCATTAATAGACGGAGCACTGTTCATATTACGTTGGCGAGCAACAGGATCGCCGCTTAATGC
This sequence comes from Pyrinomonadaceae bacterium, assembly GCA_035646955.1. Lineage (GTDB taxonomy): Bacteria > Acidobacteriota > Blastocatellia > Pyrinomonadales > Pyrinomonadaceae > PSRF01. The sequence goes on along the minus strand of DASROI010000356.1, from coordinate 21,582 downwards.
ACGAAGAATCTCGTTCGTCCGGCGATCCAATGTCGTGGCGTCATCATTCAATCTCGATGGCAGTGACGGAGTCTCCAGAATCGCCCGCTTGATCGCAACGATTCGCGGTTTAAGCGCGTTCGCGGCTTGCGTTGCGCCGCTAACTGCTCGTTGAAGTCGCACTGCCTTCTGCTGGAAATCAACTAACGCACGCCTATCGGAATCCGACATCTGCTCCAAGCCTTCGACCGTCACGTCAAATTCCTGCGGTGGGCCTATAGCGGTGAACGCGCCATCAACTCGTCTTGCAACTGTTGCTTTGTACGTACCAGGCATAACAAGCGGGCCTGACGGTGGTTCAAAATCGAAATCAGCATCCGGTGGTGGTGGAGCGGAAAGATTGGCAGCCGGGTAACGAAGATCCCATGTGAGTCTTTGCATTCCCGCCGTAACTGGTCCAGTTAATCGTCGAACTACTTTGTCGCTGGAGTCTGTGATCGTGATAACAATTGCCGGCGCTTCCTCCTCCTCTTCGGCGCGCAGCTCATTCGGGGTGGGCCAGCCCACCGGAAGTTTTTTCCGATCGTTCTCCTTCTCCGTCTCCTGTCGTTTTTCCTTTTTGGTCTTAATCGCTTCTTTCAGATACCAGGTTATGGTTGCGCCAAAAGGTGGGTTCTCAGCGGTGTAATACGACTCGCCTTGAAAACTCTTCCCGCGACCGCCAAGGGGTTGCGATTGTATGTACATCAAAGCGCCTTTCACTGGGAAAACGGCATCAGCTTTGAGCTTTTCGGGAGTTATGGTCCGAAGTGGAGCATAGTTGTCGAGGATGTAGATTCCCCGACCAAAGGTCGCGACGATCAGATCGTTCTCTCGTTTTTGAATATTCAGATCGCGTACCGCAATCGTGGGTAAACCACCTTTTAATTGAATCCATTTTTGACCGGCATCGATCGAGAAGTAGAGTCCGAATTCCGTTCCGGCGAATAACAAATTTGGATTCACGTGGTCCTCGGCGATCGCCAATACTGGTCCATTCTTGGGAAGGTTGCTGGCGATGGATACCCAGGTGCGTCCTGCGTCGGTTGTCTTTAAAAGATAAGGTTTGAAGTCAGCATTCTGGTGATTATCGAAACTGGCGAAAGCCGTATCAGCTTCGTGATTCGAGGCAATAATCCGGCTGACATAAGCCATATCACCGACACCGGGAAACTTATCAATCTTCCTCCAATTCTTGCCCCCATCTTCAGTGACTTGAATTAGCCCGTCATCGGTACCAACGTAGATCAGGCCCTCCTTTTTTGGCGATTCGGCGAGAGCCGAAGCATTTCCGAAGAAAGCGGTTGACGCATTTTTCGCAACGGCATCGATTCCCCACACCTTACCCATCACCGGCAACTTGTCGCGGTCTAAGGCGCGCGACAGTTGACCACTCACCACCTGCCAACTGTCACCGCGATCATCGCTGCGAAAGAGCTTGTCGGCGGCGAAGTAAATTCGAGTGTGCAAGTGCGGACTGATGATGAAGGGGGAGTCCCAGTTCCAGCGAAGTGGGTCTTCATTTCGGCCGACCTGTGGTTGGATACCTATTCGCTCACCCGTACGTTTGTCGAACCTGGCGAGCGTTCCATTCTGCAACTCTGCATAGATCGTATTGGGATCTTCTGGATCAACCTGGGAGCGGAAGCCATCTCCACCGTTAGTTACAAACCAATCTGCATTAACAATTCCGGACGCGCTGCGCGTGCGCGATGGACCACCAAAACTAAAGTTGTCCTGGGTTCCGCCGTAGATGTTGTAGAAAGGTTTGGCGTTGTCGGTGGTGATGTCGTAGAACTGTGGTATTGGAAGATTCGATTTAAAATCCCAGTTTGTGCCTCGATCAAAACTCTCGTAGACCCCACCGTCACAGCCAACCAGGTAATGATCCGTGTTAGCAGGATCAATCCAGATCTCATGGTTATCTACGTGTTTCGATCGTTCACCCAACCGGCGTAAAGTTCGTCCGCCGTCATCGGAGACCATTAGAAACACATTCATCACGTAGATTCGATCTACTTCTTTTGGGTCAGCGACAATCCGCGCATAGTACATTGCGGTCGAATCGAATTCATTACGCCGCTCCCAACTGCCGCCCCGATCAGACGAGCGAAAGATTCCACCCTTTCTATCCGCAGCCTCAACAGTCGCATAAATCACGTTTGAATCAACTGGAGAGATAGCCAGTCCAACGCGTCCGAGTTCTGTGGTTGGGAGGCCGACGCGCAACTTATTCCAACTTGCGCCGGCATCGGTAGATTTGTAGATCGCGCTTTCAGGACCGCCATTGATGAGCGTCCACATATGACGGCGACGTTGATAAGAGGCACAGTAAAGTGTGTTCGGATCGTTCTGGTCAATCACAATCTCGGTAACGCCGGTGTTCTCGCTAATGTTAAGTATGTTCTTCCATGTCTTACCACCATCAGTTGTCTTAAATAGTCCTCGCTCGCCACCTGGTCCCCACAGTGGTCCCTGTGCAGCAACATACACAACGTTCGAGTCTTTTGGATCGATAGCAATACGGCCGATGTGTTCTGAAGTCTTTAAGCCGACATTTTTCCAGCTTCGCCCGCCGTCCTCAGATTTATAGACACCATTGCCATAGGAAACACTGCGCTGACTGTTGTTTTCACCCGTGCCTACCCAGACCGTCAGCTGGTTTTTCGGATCGAGAGCAATCGCACCGATCGAATATGACGCTTCATTTTCAAAAACTGGTGTCCAGGTAATTCCGGCGTTGATAGTTTTCCAGACTCCGCCCGACGCAACCGCAACAAAGTAGCGAGTTGGGTTATTTGGTTCCACGGCAAATCCTATTACGCGGCCGGACGTAAACGCCGGACCAATGGACCTCATCCGTAAACCATTAAAGGTTGGGGTCGACATCGGATCGCGCGGGCGATTTTCATCCTCTGGCTTCGGCGACGGCGAAGGTTCCTGGCTTGGAGAGGCTTGAGGTGTTGGAGTCGGTGTAGCCTGGGGATTTCTTGGTTCCTGCGCTGCAACTAAGAGGGCGAGCGCGAACAAGCTCAAACACAATAAAGTTACCCGCAGAAGCGAAGTACAACGGATTTGCCTGGACATAGACATAAGAGTTCCTCTCCGATTAAGTGGTCCACAGAGAACGCGGATCGATACACACAAAGCCTCACGAACCTGCCGAGGTTTAACAAATGCGACTTACTTTTTTTGGGTATCAAGTAGAGCTGAAAACAGTGCGCAATAAACTAACATTCATGAGGGCAATGTCAAAGTCGTTCCGGGATGTGGGTCTTGGGACTTGGACCTTTGGTCTTAGATCTTTGGTCTTAAACTTTGCACTTCGACACAAAGTGAGAAAGATCAAAGATCAAAGATCAAAGACCAAAGACCTAAGGCCCAAGACCACCTTATCCCAGATGCTCGTGAAGAAACTTCAGCGACCGCTCCCACGCATCCGCTGCCGCCTTCGCGTCGTAGACTTCCGGGCGCGTGTCGTTAAAGAACGCGTGATCCGCGTTATCATAAATGTGAAACTCGAACGACTTTCCCAGATCCCTCATTTGTCTGTCGAGCTTGTGGACGACTTCGGGCGTTACGAAGTTATCCCGCCCAGCGTAGATACCAAGCACCGGTGCTGCAAGGTTTGGTAAGTCTGGATGTACGTTTGGATGCACACCATAAAAAACAACACAAGCACCAACCTTAGAGTTTTTACTGGCAGCGAAGAGCGACAGAGCTCCGCCCATACAGAACCCAATCGTACCAACCTTCGTTGAGCCGACGGCCCCGCTTTGCAAAAGATAATCGACGGCGCCCGATAAATCCTTTTCAGCCTCGTCAATCCGCAGCACCATCATCAACTTGCCGGCTTCGTCAGGCGACTTGGTGGACTTGCCGTGAAAGAGATCCGGTGCGAGGGCGACAAACCCCTCGTTAGCCAGGCGGTCGCACACATCTTTTATGTGATCGACTAATCCCCACCATTCCTGTAGCACGACGAGTCCTGGACCATGGCCGGAAGTAGGTGTTGCCAGATACGCTGTCGTCTGATTGCCGTTGCTCGCAAACTCAACCAAGTGTCCCAAGGTTCCCTACTCCTTTTCGTGTCGCTTTTGATCGAGCAGGATACCATCCCAGCGATTCATAACGTCAAGATGGATATCAAACTGATCGATGACCCTCATTGTAATGTGATTGATCATGTCGTCGAGACTCTGCGGGTTGTTGTAAAAAGCCGGGACTGGAGGCAGAATCACAACTCCCATCCGCGCAAGCTTCAACATATTTTCCAAGTGTATTTCATTGAAGGGAGCTTCACGCACGACCAAAACCAATTTCCGCTTCTCTTTCAAAACCACATCGGCGGCACGGTGAATCAGGTTGTCGCCCAACCCGTGAGCGATCGCAGCAAGAGTTCGCATACTACAAGGAGCAATGACCATTCCGAGTGTTACGAATGAACCACTCGAGATCGCCGCACCCTGGTCGTTGATGGCGTAATTGTCGGTCGCAAATTGTTCTACATCTTTAGTGGAGTACGGAGTTTCGTGAATGAGCGTTCGCGACGCCCACTTGCTCATGACCAGGTGTGTTTCGACTCCGGAACCGTGGAGCATTTGCAAGAGCCGAACACCAAAGATGGTTCCGGTTGCGCCCGTAATTCCGACAATTAGCCGTGTAGATCTTGGCTGTTGCATTTACCCACTCTCGTAATGCGTAAACTTCGAAAAAGTCATGGTCATTTTGGCTAACTCTGGATGAAGTTGCAACGCACCGGTAGAGATGGGCTTCTTAGGACTTTGATCAATGACCGCGGCACTGAGGACGCAAGGCCTGCTCAGCGCTGGGTCAGTACCGACCCGCGATAGCGTCGGGTGAGGCCTTATGTAACGTCAAACAGCTATAACACGACGCTCACCCGACGCTACCGCTTGTCGGTACTGACCGAGGTCTCGCACTGCCGCGACAGGGCCATCGTGAAAAACTTTGACGCCCGGGCAAAATAATTGAGGGCCGAGTGATAAACACTCGGCCCTCGACATTCACCAAACTGTTGGGCGTCGTTACGCTTTGACTACCGTGTACTTCTCAACCATACGAGTGATTGATTCCTTGCTGGTAGCACCCACAACGCGTTCAACTTCTTTTCCGTCACGGAAAAGAATCAAGGTTGGAATTCCTTTGATGCCGTAGCGCTGCGCAGTTGAAGGGTTATCGTCCACATTCAACTTAACCACGCTTGCGGAATCGCCATAATGCTCGGCGACTGCGGCAACGGTCGGCGCCAACATGCGACACGGCGCACACCATTCCGCCCAGAAATCCACCAACACCGGTTTGTCCGACCCCAACACATCCTTTTCAAAAGAGCTGTCGGTTACTTCCTTCACAAATTCGCTCATGTTCTGTCGCTCCATTCTCCAATTAATCTGCTGAAAATATTCTCACCCCTCACCTTCGAGGAAGTTCTTTAACAATCGGGCCCTTGATGGGTGACGAAGCTTTCGGAGTGCCTTAGCTTCAATCTGTCGAATTCGTTCCCGGGTAACGTTGAAGTTCTGACCGACTTCTTCCAAAGTTCGTTCATGACCTCCGTTATCGAGACCGAACCGCAACCGAATAACTCTTTCTTCTCGAGGACTCAAAGTCTGTAATACGTCGCCTGCAATCTCCCGCAGGTTTGAAGTAATTACCCGGGCCGCGGGACTCTCACTGGATTTATCTTCGATTAAATCGCCAAGTTGAGAATCGCCGTTCTCGCCGATTGGCGTCTCCAACGAGATAGGATCCTGCATGAGTTTCCTAGCTTTTCGAACCTTATCAACCGAAGTATCCATCTTTTTGGCAATCTCTTCGGTAGTTGGCTCTCGACCAAGTTCACGCACGAGTTCTCGCGAGGTGTTCTTCAATTTGTTGATCACCTCAATCATGTGAACCGGAATGCGAATCGTTCGTGCCTGGTCAGCAATAGCCCTGGTAATAGCCTGACGGATCCACCAGGTCGCGTATGTCGAAAACTTATAACCACGGCGCCAGTCAAACTTATCGACGCCTTTCATCAATCCAAGATTGCCTTCCTGAATTAGATCCAGGAACTGCAAACCACGGTTCTGATATTTCTTCGCTATGGATACCACCAGCCTTAAGTTTGCTTCGGTAAGCTCATGCTTTGCCTGTGCAGTTTGAGCTTCACTAATGGCAATCATCTGATGCGAACGCTTTATCTCCAGTGGAGAGAGGTGATGTTCTACCTCAATGTCTTTCAGGCGCTTTCTGGCGGCTGCAATATTCTTCCGGTATTCCTTCTGCTTATCTGCCTTGACTCCTTTGCGTTTCAATTTCTCTGTTAGTGAGTCAATTTCACGCTCAAGAGTACGCGTCTCTTTATGAACTTCACCAATTGAAGCAATCAGCCGCTGGCGAGCAGCTTCCTTCAGATGCAGCCCCCGAATCTCCTGTGCAATCTCAAGGCGGGTGCGAGCCAGCTTGCGACGATAACGTAGGAGCTTCTTTGAACGCTTTCCACGCGACACTTTGAATTCTGCCGCAAACTTTTCAAACTCCTTGAGACCTCGCTTATACAGTTGGCGAATGTTCTGCAACCCCTCGATGGTCCATTGCAAATATTCTTCACTGCGGTCTTCGTGCTCTTCCGTCTCCATCTGATCCGAAAAAGCTACAACATCACGGATATTGAGTTTACCTTCCGCCAGTTCATCTCCAATCCTGAACAACTCAACTACCGCGATCGGCGAACGTGCAATCGCTTTTTCCGCACGCTTCTGCCCTCGCTCAATTCGCTTTGCGATTGAGACTTCCTGTTCCCTGGTTAATAACGGCACTACACCCATTTCGCGCATGTACACGCGGATCGGATCTGAAGTCTTATCCATTTCGCCAGCCGAGAGATCGAGTTCGACCTCTTCGCTCATGGCTTCGTCAGATTCGACGGCTGATGAAGATTCCTCAATTAAAGGTTCTTCAGTTTCCGTTTCTACGTTGGTGGCACGCTCAAGTGTCTGTAGTACTTCATCGATATCCTGTATCGACACGGCGTCGTCAGTCAGCTCCTCGCTGAGGCTGACAAAGTCGCCCTTTCCCGAATTCATCAGTTCAATGCCGCTTTGATCTTTTTCAAGCCTGGACAAAGTGAACTATTCCTTTCTCGCGGTCTGTTATGCGGTCCGAAGAGCTTTCGCCCTTCGGGTCTTTGCACCTGCGCGCAACTGGGGCAAAGACACCTGCCGATCGTACTGCTTCTTCCTCGAACCCTTGCCGATAACCTTAACGGTTGACGCGTCGCCGCAGGGTTTAAGTCGTTGCACTACGTCGTTAATCGTTATCCCTTCCAACACCTTTTCGACTGCCGTATCGACTTCATGAAGCACATCGCCAAGAACAGTTTCAATGTTTACACCAACCGGGCAATCTCGGCTCGGAGGCTGCCGGTGCAAGGAAAAAACCCCACCACACTCCAATGCTTCATAAACATCTAACAGAGTCGTCTTTGACGGGTCGTTGGCCAATCTCGACCCACCTAGCGAGCCAGTCTGCGAAACAACAAGACCTGCTTCAGCCAATTCAAGCAGCATCCGGCGGATCACCACGGGATTGGTGTTCACGCTATCGGCCACTTGCTCAGATTTCAATGGCTCTTCACCCGACCAGGCCATCAAGCTCAATACATGAACTGCGACGGCAAATCGGCTATTTGTTGACATAGATGATCAGGTTTACTGCGGTTTGCACTCGCTCCCTTTTGTAACCATTATAGTTACAGTTTTTTATTTGTCAAACCCGAATTAACTGGTGTTTTCGAATCCCCCTAAACGACCGTAAGGTCCCTATCTACATGGTTTAACGCGAGGCTCGTCGATGCCTTCTGAACCGGCATTTCGCGGCTAGCGCTACCAACATTGCGTTTTTAGGGATCGGAATCAAAACACAACCTCAATTCCGCCCCTTAAGATGCTCCACGGGCCGATAAGGATTCCGGGAATTTGTATTCCCTTCATTGAGGATCGTAAAGTTTTCTTGTTTACCCAAAAGCCCGCCGTCAGCCAATTACTTTTTAGACGACAGCTCACCGATCCCCAGTTCATTGATGGTGCCGAAAAGCTCGTTCACGTCAATCGGTTTCGGTATCAGCGCCGCATAGCCAACATCGAGCGCACGCCGACGATCGTCTTCGCTAGCGTAACCGGAGACGGCAATTGCAGGAATGTCAGTCGTATCTGGTAACTCTCGTACCTGTTCGAGAAACTTATAGCCGTCAGTATCCGGCATACCGATATCAGAGATAATAATATCTGGTCGTTTTGCGAGGATGCGTTGAATCGCATCGTCAGCTGAAGTCGCGGCAGTCACATTCGCACCTTCCTGACTAAAGATGGTGCTCAGTAACGTGAGGGTGTCAGGCGAATCTTCAACTATGAGAATGTCGAATCCACCGAAGGAATGTTGCTTCTTAGTCGTATCCGGTGCCTCTACTTTTGCACCGAGCGCCAGTTTCAGTTGCAGGGTGAAGCGCGCTCCTTTACCAACTCCGTCAGAGTAAGCCTCGAGCTCACCGGAATGCATTTTCGCCAGCGCGTGAGCGATAGCCAATCCTAATCCCAGACCACCATGGACTCTCGAGGTTGAGCCATCTGCTTGACGAAATCGATCAAAGACATGGGGAAGAAAATCAGGTGCAATTCCAATCCCCGTGTCTTCGACTACGACCGTTGCCACGATCCCATCTGTCGACGTTTTCACTACTACCCGGCCCTTCGGCTCGGTGAATTTGATGGCGTTCGACACAAGGTTCCAGGCTATCTGCTGTAATCGTACCGGTTCGCCCAGAACAATAACTGGCGACGGTGTAAGGTCCATCTGAAGGTCGATGTTTCGCGAAGATGCGGAGGCTTTTACCGTGTCAAGAGTTGCTTTCACTATCACATTTAGATCTGTCGGCTGTAGATCACAGCGCAGCTTCCCGGTCGCGATCCTTGAGGTATCGAGAAGGTCATCGATCAGTCGCGACTGCAGCCAGGCGTTTCGTTCAATCGCATCAAGCGCCTGCGCAACGCCACCGCTGTCAAGACTTCCTCCGCGTAGCAACTTGATCCAGCCAACTACTGGGGTGAGAGGTGTGCGTAACTCGTGAGACAGCGTGGCGAGAAATACATCTTTGGCCCGATTAGCTTCGGCTAACTCTGCATTGAGCATAGTTAGCTGTGCAGTCCGCTCCTCAATTCGCATTTCGAGGTCCCGGTTGAGTTGTTCCAGGTCTGCGCGCGCTTTCTGTTCTGCCAACATCAAACGTCGATGGTCTACACCTCGTTTGATTGTGTGACGCATATGGTCTATATCACAGGGCTTTGTGAGGTAATCGTAGGCGCCCTCCTGTAATGCCGCTATTGCCGACTCAACCGAGGCAAAACCAGTCAGGACAACGGAGATCGTTAGAGGTGCTTTGTTCCGGATCTGGGCCAGCACTGATAGCCCATCACCGCCCTCCATGTGAAGGTCTGTCAGAACCAGATCGTAGTGCGTTTGAGTCAACAACGAGATTGCCTCGTCGCCACTCGCGGCCGTGTCTACTACATAGCCGTCTTGTTCGAGAATTGCGGCCGTAGTAATGCGCAAACTCTCTTCGTCGTCGACAACCAGGAGTCTGCCCTGATCACCTGGCGCGGCATCTGTGATTGCCGGTGAAATGTTCCGATCGGCTTGCTGATTCATCGACGTTGTCGCTAAACCTATTTCTTCTCCTGGAATTCTAAGATAGGGGAGTCAACCTGAAGAATTATGAGGAAAGTAGCGCCCTTCCCCGCTTCACTATTAACCTCGATGCGTCCACCGTGTTGCCTGACAATGTCCTGGGTCACCCAGAGACCTAGTCCGGTTCCCTTCTTCCCAGTCGAAAAGAACGGTTCGAAAATTCTTGTCAGATCATCCTCGGCTATTCCGACACCAGTATCACTCACCTGGATGTAAATAGATGGTTGCAGAGCTTGTTCGTAACGTGAGGTCGCGATCGAGATCCGGCCCTCACCTTGAATTGCCTGTTGAGCGTTGATAATTAGATTTAGAAACACCTGCCGCAGCTGATCAGCCCGTGCTCGGATTGGTGGTAAGAACTGATCGAACTTTACTTCAAGATCGATGTGCGACTGCTTCAGTTTCTTTTCCAGGAGCACCAGGGTCTCTTCAAGCACTTGATTCACATCGACCCAATCAACTTCGCCGGAGCTTCGTGCAAAGCCCAACATCTGTCGAATGATGTGCGACACTCGCTCAGTTTCTTTGCGCGCGATCTGTAGGAAGCGAGCATTTTTGTCGCCTTCAGAGCCAGATTGCAGCAAATAAAGGGCGTTCTTAATTGCTTCAAGTGGATTATTGACTTCGTGGGCGATTGACGCTGCCAGTCGTCCGACTGCTGCGAGCTTCTCCGACTCAAACAGTTGCTGTTCGACGCGACGACGTTCTAACTCACGGATCTCGGTTAGGTCGTGCAGCACGGAAACAACCGCAGTCACCTGTCCGGTCATATCTAGAACTTCGCGAGAGGTAATTTCCATCGGCAAAGTTCGACCCAACTCTGGATCGATCAACTCAATCTCGGCCTGGCGGCCCGTTTCGGAACCAGACGCAAGTCCTGAAATAAAGGAGGTGAACTTGACGGCGTTAGTACGCACCGCCGCAGCGGCACGCGGGGTGAACGATGCATTCTCTTGAAAAAGTAGTTCGGCCCGGCGATTGAAGAGAAGGAATTTACCTAAAGCATCACAGACGACAATCGGATGGCCCACGTTCTCAATAATGAGATCGAGGCGATCACGCTCGCGACGAGATTCCGCTTCTGCACGCTGCAGTTTGCCGAAGTTTCTCGCCAACTCTTCGTTAGCTTCACGCAAATCAGTGACGTCGCGAAAGATAGATACAAGTCCCAGCGGTTCACCTCGCGAGTTGACTGCGGGAGTGGAGATCACTTCGAAGTGAATGTCCGAACCCTCAATCGGATCCACCAGGGTTATGTCACGCTGGACGAGTTCAGATGATGAAACGGTGGCGCTCGAAAGATAAGCCGAAAAGAGCAAGTCGTTCATCTTAAGCGCGCGTCGCTTTCCTTCACCGGCATTGGCCGAGCCGCTAAACAATTCTTCGGCGCGCCGGTTCTGGAGAAGAATTTCATTATCCAGATCTGTTAGTACGATGGGGTCGGCCACTGACTTCATGATCGACTCGATCCACTGACGTTCGCGCTGAAGCTTTGTGACCGTACCGACCAGCCGCTCCTGTTGTATCGCGAGTGACGCGATCACTCCTATGCGGTCGGCGAACCGCTTCAGCAAGCTTAGCGAGATAGGATCTACATTGGCTTGAGAGGCGCCAATATATAAAACTCCCAACCTTAGTCCTGGTTCAAAGGTCCAGTACTGGTTCGCGAGTTTGGAAGTGGAACGAGCGCCCTTCGGTGACATTTCGGGAATGCCGAAAAGCGGCAACGCCAAAACATCTCCCTCCCAACGCACTTTTTCGAAGAGGGTTTGCGAGGCCGGATCCTGGTTGAGAGAAATCCATGAATAATGGCCGTCATGAATTACGCGTACGCACGCAGCTCCTGAGTCAATCGGCATTTCTACTCGCGTCGCTGACTGATCAGAATCGAAGCCGATAGCAGCTCGAATCTGGAGTACTGCATCGCGTTCATTGATCAGGGCAATGGCTGCTTGCCGGTAACCAAAAATGTTGACGATAGCTTCAAGGGCGAGTAAGAGGCGCTCCTGAAGTTTCGGAGTGACGAGCATTTGCGTCGTGGTCTCAATGAAGACATCGTACTGGCGCAGATGCGCGCTGATGTCTTCAGAGTCCGCGATGGGCGGTGTTGCTCGATAAGATAATTCTGTTGGCACTTCCCCCATAAACGAATTTAGCCAGTCAATATCGTACTACTGCCTGGATAAAAGCTATTTCTTATCAACTTCGACCGTAACTCGACGTCTAGTCTCACCACCCTCCAATGGCTCAGGACCCGGAGTCAGAGCTGGGCGAGAAACCGCCGGAGTGAGTCCGACTGCCTCGGCATACTTCAGATAAGTATCGATCGAAGCCACCACAACTCGCGCCTCGACCGTGATCAGGTCGATGCCGACAAGGGATATTCTTACCCACGCGTCGACCACAATTCCCTTATCTAAGACGCGATCGAGAACATCGATTAAACTAGTACCGCCAGGTGCTCTTTCGACAGCCATTTGCTTGGGTCCTTTTTATAGAAGTTTGAAAATCAGCACACGGCGCGAGAGTCGACGGTGCTTGTTTAGAAATTATGAGTTCACAGGGTTAAATAACCCTCCAAGGGTCTATGAACGCTTCTTTTGTTTTGGCTTCAGTCCGGCCTGCTGCCGGGCTGTTCGTGGCGAAACCTCGGCTCCACTAACCGCCTTACCGGACACGCCAAGTTTTCTAATTTCTCGTTCGAGCTCGTTTAGGCGTTCTCGAAGTTCGAGATTCTCTGCTTCCGCCCGTTCCGCCCGGGTGGTCAGATTTGTGTCATACCTCCACCAGTTCAAGCCAATTTGTTCGGCTTTATCGATCGAACAAACCAACAATCGAATCTGGAGAGTAAGAAGCTCAACGTTGGCCAACGACACTTTGATGTCGCCGGCAATCACTAACCCTTTGTCGAGAATTCTATCGAGAACATCGACGAGGCCCGGGGGACGAGCCGTTATCAGGGTAGACCTTTCGCTGGACACTATCGCCCTCCACGTTAAGGGGGCGGCTTCGTAAACAGCGCTGGTGGGCCGCCACCATGTTGTATGGTCTATCGTGCTTAAAGATTTCTAAATCAAACGACCGATGGGACCGAGATCGAGATTGAGATCTTCATCTTTCAACCCAAATTGGGTCTTTAATTCAAGAAGTTTCTCTTCCAACTTCATCAATGCCAGTCCCAATTCTTCGATTTGTTCAGGTGAGAGATCTCCGCCTTCCATGCGTCTGACGGCCTGTTTTTCCAACAGGCGGCGGATGAACTCAATCAAAGTTAAAACCAGCTTTGCCAGCCCCTGCTCAACGCTATTTGGATCAACATTGATCCGGGATGGCAGAGTGTCGCCTACACGACGGAGTTGCTCTACAAACTCCTCAGCATGCGATGTATCAATCTCAGGTTCAGCCGAAAGGGGGTTTTCGGGGGAAAGCACCATCAGCTTACTCCCAACTGCGTTTTAAACTCAAGCTCATTATTTGAAAAACTATAAGGTGGCCATGGGCCGCTCGTCAGAAAGTGCAAGTCTGAACGAGTATTTTTTATCGATGCTGTCCGCATTTTGTACGCCTCAAGCTTTGCACGATCAACCAAGAATGATGCCGAGAGAACCAGCTTCTCGGTGGGGCGAAGCACAATTCGCTCGTCACAAATCAAGCCCGAAGACTCAGCTTTTAGCCAAGCCGCGAGGGCCGCGGCCTCTGATGATAGCACCTCGTCCTGCTGCATCTCATCACGTTTTTGCCTCAGAAAAGCCGCTCCCTTCCCTGGATTGCTATCGGCTTTATTGACACCCGCAGAATGTGGACCACTAGAATGTTTAATTTCACGGTTCCAGATTATCTTGGCACTCATCTCCACTCGACCTTCAAGATGCCGGAGTCTTTCCTTCAGTGCTTCCGACTTACTCTCAACGTAGCTGGTAAGCTGGTCAAGCGTAACGAGATGACCAAACCGGAACGGCAACGTGGTTCCCTGCTCAAGTACGGTGCGAATTACCGCGTCATGCCGCAACACATTCTCGCGCGACACGACGGCCTTTTCTGCATCACACTCACTAAGAATTGCAGTTAACCCTCCGATATCTCTTTGGAGAAGCGGACGTTCGTCCAGCCCTTTAACAGATTCAGGCAAGTCGATGGCTTGGCTTACAAGACAGTACGGATAAAACTTCATGTCGAAAACTTACTTAACACTATTGTTGCCTGGTCTCATCGCTTCGAGATGGTTTTGCTGGCGTTCACGCAACACTTCGTTCGCCTTTTCAACCGAGCTCACGAGCACATTTAAACCAATAAAGATCAAATCGATGTCAGCAACTGAAATCGTAATCTCACCGGCGATGACCAAGCCTCTGTTTAGAACATGATCGAGCGTCTCCAACAGGGAGAGATCAGCGTCTTCGAGATTCGCCTCACTATCGAAGGTGAGTTGGTCAAAAGGAGAACTCATAATCAGTTACTGGACCAGGTTTGGTTACTCATCGCCGGCAAAATTATAAGCGGGCCAGGGTCCGGTCAGTTCGAGGCTTATCCCACCCGACTTTAATTTCCTGGCAATTTTCTCTGCGGCCGACTGAAAATTCTGAAACTCGGATCGTTGAATCAGGAAAGCAAACTTTGCTTTGAGTTCGCCATGCTCGGTCCCCTCAACTTTCAACACCCGCAAACGTCGTGCGTCGACACTCTTAGCACCGAGTTCTTTCTCGATCTCTGCAATAGCGCGATTGGTCTCAATTCGAGCCTCATCGGCCTTCATCGTCTCAATCCTCTTCTTAAGTAAATAAGACTCTCCGGGCGATGCATTAGCGGCTCGTTCCGTCAGATCTTTCAGACGCGGCGATAGAGAGGTTATGGTTGCCATTAGTAAGTTCTTGTCCAAATAAACGTTGACGCCCCACTCTTCGCGATTGCGCAGTCTTTCCAGTAGTGCTGCTAGCCGTAGATTATTGTCGGAGAGCATCGTCTCGATCCTGGCCCTCTCGAGATAGATCGTGCCAAAACGAAGCGGAACAACACTCGTTCTCTTCGCGAAGTGTTCGACAACATTTTCATGTCGCATCGCTCGCAATGCGGTCCATGAGGGATCGGTTAAGTGCTCCGCGAGACTCATCTCATCATAAGAAGTACTGGGAACTGAGCTCACTATCGCCGCGAGGTTACCGGCGTCAATCAGTTCGACCGCCGCACCGTCTTCAATCGCAGGGGGTGACGATTCCGAAAGCATTTCGTTTGCCGGGCCGGCTTCAGCGATACAGTAAACGTATAAAACTGACCCGGATCTATCTTGGTTGTTGTTTTCGTTTGAGCCCACGTTTTATTTTTTCTACTGAATCACTTTTGGCTAGTTCCAACCTGGACCAGGATCGAAAATGCTTTAGAAGACTCTCTTTACCTCGGACTTCATTCGGCTGCTGCGGAGCCACAAAGAGCGAGGTCTCCCGAGAAAAGTGCTTAGCAAACTGGTTCAAAACCGAATTTTGGAGCTCCAATCGGCTTCTACAAAATGCACAATCACTGGCGGCCGAGCCTGGCACTATATTGTTTACCAACATCCTGCTCATTGGAATATTCAGTTTCTGGAGCGATTTCGTCAAATCGATTGTCTCCTCGAGGCTCATAGATTCGGGAATCGCAACCGCAATGAACTCACATTGGACAGCCGATGTCATCAAAGCCTGAATGGCCTTGATACTGCGCGAGAGTGATACTAACTCTTCAGCGATCTGGGTGCCGCGAACTACCTGCTGATACTTGAGCAACAACTTGATGAAGGTCCTGACCCAGGCGAGTGCTACTTGCGGGAGCTCGAGAAAACGAATCAGGTGTCCACTGGGCGCCGAGTCGACGACAATTGTATCGTAAACGCCTTCATCGATTAGATCGCTGATCGAGCCAAGCGCCGCAATTTCATCTATGCCGGGTGGCGTTAACTGAACCAGTTCACGCATCGCCTCTCGATCAAACTTTATCTCCAATCCGGAGTTTGTCGATAGCGAGCTGAAAAGATTGTCGATCCACGATTGATAGCGCTGCTTGAGATCGTCCAGCCATTTCGAAGCGTCAATTTCCATCCCCGATAGATTGCTTAAGCCGGCAATTCGCTTTTTTAATGGCCCAATGTTCTCTGCAAAGCTATCCGAAAGTGAATGAGCAGGATCTGTAGAGAAGATCAGAATTCTTTTCGTCTTATCAGATTTGGCGAGAGCGAGTGCGAAAGCAGCGGCAGAAGTTGTCTTGCCAACTCCTCCTTTGCCACCGAAGATGACCATCTTCCTGGCCTCAAGCAAAAATCCGTTGCCCCTATCCGGCACCTCCGATTCAGAGCTATAGGCTCGCGTTCTGACAGACAATGCGACAGTCTTTGCACTTGATCTCCAAATTAAATTGCCGATCCGCGTGAGCTCTTTTGGGCCGCGAACGTCCTTCTCTTGGAGCGGAACCAAATGGAAATTGAGCGAACTAAAACTGCTCTGCAATTCAGCGAGCCATGGCTTCTGACCTCTGGCTCTCGCCAAACAAAACCTGCAATCTTTGTGAGGTGATTCAACACGATTGACGATTAGATCAGTAATATTGACGCCAAGTGAGCGCAGTTCTCGAAAGTATCTTTGCGCCTCAAACACGCTGAGAGCTTCAGGAATAGAGACGAGCGCAAATCTGGTCGACTCATGATTGTGCAGTAGAAGTCGAACCCGCTCTATTCGCTCCTTAAGATCCGCCAAAAAGAGCTCGACCGGATCGTTTATGGCCTTTCTTCTTGCAAATTGGGCCATTATATAGCGGTGCTTATCGCTCATCCGGTCAAGGGCATTAACCATCCGCTCAAAGATTTCGGGAAGCTGCATCAACCTAACTGTGTGACCGGTTGGCGCAGTATCGACGATTACATGATCAAAATCTCCGCTGCGATCAAGTTCGCTAAGCTCGAAAAGCGCCATCACCTCATCTAAACCGGGAAGTGACAGGTTCAACAACTCTCGAATGTCAGACTCATCAAGGAAAGTGCCGCGCTCAGCGATTTCAGCCATTACTGGCCCATGTTGATTGCGAAAGTTTTCCAGGGCCAGACCAGCATCCATCTCAAAGGCAATAATCCTGGCTTTGTTACTTTTAGCGACCTCGGTTAGTTTATTCCCGACAGCTGTTCCAAGACTGTCAGCGAGGGAATGTGCTGGATCAGTTGAAAACAAGAGTATCGAGACATCAGTCCGGGCACGGTCCAGCAGATGGAACGCGGTTGCGGACGCAGCCGTAGTCTTACCTACGCCACCTTTACCGCCAAAAAAAAGATAGCGACTGTTTGATATTCTGTTTAGTGATTCAGGTGAGGTTGCGAGATCGGTTTTAGCTCTTGAACGCGTTGACGTCCTGCGCGCCGCAGTCACGTCTTATTCTCCCGGTTCCCAGAAATCGTCCTGAGAGTCGCCGCCAACTTCGATGACAAAGCTAGACGATTCGGCGGTGTGTGCTTGGTGGAGCAACTCGAGCTGTCTGGTTTTGAGGGCTCGCAAACGAGCAAAGAGTTCTGCTTCTCTTTCCTGATATTCGGCATCGGAGATCTCATCGAGTTCAAGTCGCATCTGTAACTCGAGCAACTGCTCCTTAATTACAGTGTCGTCATTCAACTCCTGGTCGGCCATCTTTTGAATCTGGCCGAGAATGAACTTGAATCCGCTAACCGGCGCCAACAGAATGTCATCAACTAGAAACATGTTGTTTAGCTCGCCACTGCTTCACTCGTTCCTTCTCCACGCTCGAGCTTGAGTCTGATGTGAACGAAATTATAAGGGGGCCATGGTCCCGTATACTTAAAAGACAACTTACCTTCGTATTTTGAGGCAATTTCCTTAACTTTCTGATCGAATTCGTTCTCTCTGTCTCGTTCAATTAGAAAAGCGGCGTTCATGATCATTCGATCGCCAATCGGTTTGTTGGCGCGCGAGGCGACAGCCGTATCACGCAGTAAAGAATAGACCTCTCGAATGTATGCGTCGGCCTGATCGGTCAAAGCCGTCTCAATCAATCGCCCCAATTGCATACGCGCGAAATAGGTTGAACCAGTAGTCCGAGAAGTAATCTGCTCCTTCAGGTGCCGAATTTCATCGTCCTTTTCTTCGAGTTCGAGTGTTACTTTGTCGCGATCCCAGTTCACTTTTAAACCGAACTCAACCTTGCCTTCCATCTTTGCAAGCACGTCGCGCAGTGCGTCATAAGTCCCACGAATCAGTTCGATGATGTCATCTTCGGTCCGGAACAACGCGCCGAAAGCCATTGGTAAAACCGTAAACTCGCGCATCACAGTCTCGTTCACTTGTTCATGAGCGAACACATTCTCGCGCGTCGGATCGTACACCACTAGCGGAGTATTCGACACAACAGCGGCAAGTCCTCGATGTCGGATTAAGTAGACTTCGTCTCCGCGACCACCAATACCCATTGAACCGAAAGATCGTGGTTCAGAAGTCTCGATGATGCAGTAAACGTACTTCCCCTCGGGTACAGGGTCAGCGTTTGTTTGTTCAGCGTCTCGGCTCATGATGTTTTCCGCTTTGATGGATCGACAGGCACCGATCCACTGACTGTGAGATGATTTCGATCAAACGAGCGAATCATAATCAGTTTTGTAGGGGGCTGTACAGCAACATTTTATGGAAGGACTGAAGTTCAACTTCCAGGTAGCCCGAACACTCTGGAGTGATAAATGAACGGTTCTGATGCATCGCCCCATGACTCGTCTCTCAGATTCCGTTCACTTTCACCGGCGAACCTAGGTACTGGAGTGGAAATGGTCTAGAATTACCACAACAAAGACATCCCCCAAGTCGCTGGCATGTCCGTTGCTCTTAACGGCGTTACTAAGGTTCATACACGCGTAAGCTAAAGGAGATTCGATCTATGTTATGGACAATTCTGGTGATCTTGCTGGTTCTGTGGCTGATTGGAATGCTTTCCCACGTCGGCGGTGGATTAATTCATTTACTGTTGGTCGTTGCGGCGATAGTCCTTGTGATTAATCTGGTGACGGGTCGTCGAGCAGTTTAGCCGCCCCGGCGCTATGGCATTGCGGCCATCATGTGGCGGCAGTCGTCTGGCCACTTCTACTGACTGTTAGATTCGGGTCAGCTTTATTTGCTTGCTGTTTGCCCACTAACTCAAAACAGACTAGACCTATGCAGGCTTTTGGGAAGGATTGTCTCCGACCTGGGTCTGCATAGTCGGAATTTTTACACCTTCGCCACCAATTGGGTTTGTAGGTCTCGCCTTCACTATCTCTTTAACTGAATCCTGGACCAGGCGTAGGATGGTTCTACGGTTCTGATGCATTAGTTTGACCCACGAGCGCCAACCGAGTTGTGGGAAATAGATACCTCGAAAAAACAATCTGGCGACGAAGTGACTTATTCGGAACTGCAGGGGAGCGTTCCTCAATAACTTAACTGCGGCAGCATTGCGTTCTGGACTATACGACTCTGACCAGGCATGAAGCGTTTCTTTTCGCGCTTCCTCAATACTCATGTGAAGTGGGTCGTGAGCCATGACGAAGGGGGCGAAATCCAACCAGTGCTTGGGTCGCGCTAATCTACCCGCCTTGTCCAACCGTTCATAAAGAGGTGTAGCTGGAAACGGCGTAAGTTGACCGAACACGGGCAGACCGGGCGGCCAACTACCAATTTCAGCTAGAGTTCGGTCTGCGACTCCGACCGTGTCGTTGTCCATCCCAAAAATGAAGGAGGTAATCCCGTAAATATTTCTTTGAGCTAAACGCTCAAGAACACCTCGATATTCTCCGGGTTTGCTGAAATTCTTATTTACGTCGGCCATGTTTGCGGGATCTATCGATTCCATTCCGATAAAGATCCATTTTCCACCTGACTCTGCAATCAAATCCACGAGTTCTTCATCGCGGAGCAGATTGGCGCTAATCTGAGCCACCCAGGGTACTTGAGCTTTTGCGGCAATAATCTCTCGTAATAGCGACTTCACACGCTTCATGTTGATCGCGAGGTTATCGTCGATAAAAAAGACCGCAATTTGTCCGAGCTGGCGGCGCGCTCGCGCCTTCAGGAGCAAGAGTTCATCAACCACACTTTGGTTCGAGCGGAAACGAATTGCGTCGCCAAAGAAACCCGTGACGGTGCAAAACTCACAACCGTAAGGACAACCACGTCCAGTTTCGACAGGCACAACGTGAAAAGAACCCCAACCGCTTCCCATCCTCGACATGATTGGATTGAGTATTTTGGGAATGAGACTAAATTGCGCAAGATCCAGAGTGTCCCATGGTATTTGGGGATACGGCTGAAGAGTTGGTTTTACATCCAGTCCCTTTTTATCTGTAGCCGGCTTGTAGACCTCTTTCAACGTGCCATTAGCAGCATCTTCAACTATCAGCGGCCACGTTTCATCTGCTTCACCGAGGGCCACCGCATCAGCGTGCCTGGGACCAGCCCCATTTCGACCAAGTGCCTCATCCGGGACCTCGGTTACGTGGGGACCACCCATCACGACCGGAATTCCTGTTGCACGGATTGAATCGGCAACCCGGTAAGCCTTCGCTATCATTCTCGTCATCGCGCCAATGCCGACCAAGCCAATGTTCTCTCGATGTATGAATTCGACGAGCTCTTGATCAGTCATCGCCTTGGCGTTCCCATCCACCAGTACGACTTCGTGATCCGGGGGTGTGAGTGCCTGCAAGAGGAACATCCAGAGATGAGGCATGAAGTTGCGAGTAATTCCGTTATCCGGATTATAGAGTAGGATTTTCATTTAATTTCTCAACACTGGTACCGCCGACAACTGGGTAAAACCCAAACCTTTGAGTAGAGGAAAGGAACGGAAAATGGCAGGGGAAAAAATTTGAATAAAGTTGCGCCGATCTTAATTAAAGCGGCACTATAGCAAACCGCTGGCTCAGAAAGTACTTCAAGGTTCGACAACGTACAAAACAATTACATAGAACTAACGTGACGGGCTTGAGTCCACCCGTCACTCATTCTCTGGAAAAGAGAGGATTTCCACAGCCCTCACTTGGACGGAGTTTGAATATTGATGTCCACTTTCTTATTTCCGTTGAGCATTCGACCGCCAAATACGAATAAGGCAGCCACTACAATAACCACAAAAATCACCAGGATCGCCACTACACCTGTGCTTCCCGCGCCGCTATCTTCAGCCATGTTTTTATCCTCCAGGGTTCTGATATTTACGTTTAAATCCGATAAAGCATTGCCACTTGAGTCAGCCTTAGTGAGACTGCGGTGAACTGCTTGAATCGGTTCACCTCGGATTCTCAGCAAATAGTGAGCCCCTGCTTCACAAAACCGAACAAAATGAGGCTTTCTTTCGCTTGGTGGCATTTATCTTGCGATGTGACCGAACAGAAGGAGGATGAAAACCTCTTTTGTGCTCAGAATGAAAACAAATACGGCGGATGAATGTATCGGAAGACTACACAGTAAGGGAGGTTTTGAATGGCCAACAAAAGCAGTAAGAGCCATCGCGAACTCATCGACACTGGCAAAGACAAACGTTTTGTCCGACGCGATGAAGAGGGGCGATTTGACGACGTCACCGATGTAGGAAAATCGATTGCACAAGATAGAAAGCAGAGTGCAAAGCGGAAGGTTCCATCTGGACAAGGTGATCGGGGTGATCAGAAACGATAACTCTTTTTGCAAATATTTCCCGACGCTATTGGCGGCGACGAGTTTTCATGCTCGCGCCGCCAACTCGTCGAAAGTAATCATTTAGCATTCGAGCATGGCAGATCAAACACATTCTTTCGCCCGCATCAGTAGCATCTCGTCTGATGAC
>DASROI010000355.1:0-4358 GCA_035646955.1 Pyrinomonadaceae bacterium | reverse complement strand
GTTCTACGTCATGCCTTTGTAGCATTACGTGATGCCAATTACGATCCTCGACTAACTAAGGCAGCGCAGAGGCTTGTTGTTCTTACTGATTACCTGAGCAGCGCATACGAAGATCTTGAGACTCTTGCTTTGAAGGTTTCTTTTTCGGCCGATCAAAAGTAGCCGCCACCCTAATTCTTCGATTGATCAAATACCCGACGAGTCAAACTGAACTTCTAGTGAATCTCACAAGGCCCATATCAATCTCAAGCAGCACAACTATGTCAAATAATTTCCAACTCAGGTCAACGGATGCTTAATCTTCACCGTAGTTCGCGCGAGCACCCAGTTCATTGATCTGTTTGTCCGGATAGTCGAGAAGTGGAGCGATAGGGCTAAGATGGTGGCGGGACGTGTTGATACGAAGCCAGCCGAAGTGAAACGTTGAGGACTGGGAGATATGAATGGATGTGCGGGGTCGAACCAAGTCCTCGGCAACACGATAGACGTTGATTCTTTACGACTTATTCTTCTCGCCCGGTGTCGTTGGTTCCCAGAGTTCGACCTTGTTGCGGTCCGGGTCCATGATCCATGCAAATTTTCCGTTTTCGTCCGATTGCGGTCCCGATACGATCTCGACGCCGTTCTGTCTTAACTGCTCGAGCAACTCGTCCAGGTTATCAACCCGGTAGTTGATCATAAAAGAAGACTCGCTGGGGCTGAACCACTTGGTGTCGTTGTCGGCCGTGGTCCATACCGTCAGACCACCATCCGGAGCCTTATCGTCAGGCCATTTCAATATCGCACCGCCCCAACTCTCAAGATTAAGTCCAAGGTTCTTCTGATACCACGACGCCAACTCAGAGCCCTTGGTCCGACTCTTAAAAAATACCCCGCCAATTCCCGTAATTTTCGCCATACATCCTCCTGTTGTTTGTATTTCTCTAAGTGGTCTTTTTCAATCTACCACCAATAATCGTCATTGGAATTAGAAGCGCGGTAAAGATAATCCCATACCAAAGGGGTACAAGCCGCCAGGACAGAACCACGATCAGTAAATCAAAGGCCACTAGTAAAACGCCGAGGATTAGAGGCGAGCGTTTGTTTTCTCCGGCGATCACTGCGGCTAAAAATCCGGACATCGCCGAGACTATTGAACCGCGAACAATATTCATGAGAAGAATCGTAGTGTCCGGTGTGAACTGACCGCCGTTCGCAATGGCCGCTTCGAACGCAACTTGATGGGCGCCGTACCACTGCGGCCAAATAGCCGAGAGAATCTTTTCGCTTCCGACCCACACTATCGACCAAGCGAAAAATCCGGCAACAGCGCCCAAAATGATTCGTACCATAGATTTCTCCAATCTATTTTTAAGATCTCTTCACCAGGAATCAGCGAGCAATGGTCTGCTCACTCAATCTGTTATAGAGGTACTACTGGCACAGCGCAGTCTATGTCGTATTCTTCCCACCCCATCTCGTCTGGCTGTCGCCGATAAATTTCCATGCCCGGAAGATTTGCGGGTTGATAACGACTACGCGGCAGCCAATAGCGAAAAAGATACTGAATCACTTTATTCTCGTGACTGAAGTCGCCCACACATCGGATAGCCGCTACTCGACAGGCCGGAAAATCGGTAACGTCTACCTCGCTATCACGCTTCCAATCCGCCGGCACTCTAACGCACCAATCGAAACGACACATTTGGAGCGGAGTCACATCAGGGTTGTCTTGCGACATGCCGTAGAGCAAAACATTGTCGAGACTGCCACCTCTCTGGCGATACCACGTGATTAAGCTGTAGTAAGCATCCTTGATCCGGGTAAAGGAACTGTATGCATCGTATACCCGGATAAAAGCCAATCGTTGTTCTGGCAGCGAACGAAGGACCACGTTAAACTCGTAGCTCTCCAAATCCTCCAAAGTATATCGAGGAAATTCATCTCTGAATTGACCATTCTTGCTATTTTCCAAAGGGCTCTTTCTGTCCCACTGCCCAGCGCTTACACCAAAGTGCTTTCTGAACGCACGCGAGAAAACCGAGACGGAATTAAACCCAACTTCAAAGGCGGCAGCAGTGATCGAAAGTCTCGGAACCGTGCGAAGTAAGTTTGCAGCGCGCTCCAGCCGCATACGTCCCACCATGTCGTTGACAGTCTCGCCCGTAATCGATTTGAAAACTCGGTGAAAATGAAATTTCGAAAAGCAACCCACCCGTGAGAGAGCGTCCAAAGAGAGATCACCATCCAGGTTCTGACGAACGTGGCTTATAACGGCATTGATACGTTGGGTATAGATATCATTTTGTGCACTATTGGATCTACGAATGCGCATCGCAAAGACTAGTGAGCCGGTTCAAACAATTCGATCGGATTGCCATCAGGATCTTCAAACGGGATTTGCTTGCCGCCGGGTCCATCCTCCATCTCATTCCGAAAAATTATCCCAGTTTTCTTCAGCGCTTCGATTTGGGCGGACAGGTCTTTAACCTGCAGAATTACCCGATTCCAACCTCCCGGTTCTGGTTGGCGACCGTCAGGCATTGCACACTTTGACCTTCCTTTGAACCTGACCCGGATGTTTCAGACGAGACTTTTTGATTCATATAACCTCGTATTGCAAACAAAGCTGAAACCAAACCAATCAACGAATGCGTCGAGGGGCACCGGTCATATAAAACAGTCGCAGGAGATGCCAACCAGAATATCATGTCTGTGATGGACTTCGTTGTATCATTCGCCCGGCCTACTAACCAGACCGCTCGAGCAGGAGCACCACGAATGCTAATTAATTATGAATAGAATGCTCGCTGGACAAATTACCGGTACGCGGCGTCTCGAGATGATTGAGATCCCGATTCCAGAAATAGCAGACGGACAGATGCTGGTCCAACTCGAGGTGGGCTCAATCTGTGGCAGTGATCTGCCTTACTTTCTCTTCGATAAGTCTCATCCTTCTCTTGCCGAAGCATCAACTCCCCTGCCTCCTACGCTCTCACTTCACGAGTTAGTGGGATTTGTGGCGCAGACGCGGAGTGAACAGTTCAAGGAAGGCGATCGCGTACTCGCCCTGCCTGCGATTCCACATACTGGCCTCGCCGAATACTTTGTTTCGAGCGACGATCGCGCAGTCCTCTTGCCTGACGGTGAGGCAAAGCACCTTGTGCTTTCGCAACCATTAGGAACTGTGGTTCATGCTTATCGAAAATTGCCAGAGGTGTTGGAAACAGCGGTCGTGTTGGGCCAGGGCCCTATTGGTCAGTTATTCACTGCCTTATTGCGTAGTCTCGGCGTGGTCCAGTTGATCGCAGTTGACGTGCTGCCGGAGCGGCTTAAGGTTTCACAAAGGATGGGTGCAACACATACAGTCTGCGGAAGTCCAGCGGAAGTAGTCGCGGCGATAGAGACAATAACTGAGGGCAAGCTTGTTGATTTGGCTGTTGAAGCCATTGGCAAAGAGGAAACACTAAACCTGGCGGCGAAACTTGTGAGGCGCAATGGAACGCTGTTGGGTTTCGGTTTGCCGCACAAATACAACTACCAGTTCGCCTTCCACGATTTCTTTTGGAATGAGGGTCGATTGATTTGTAGTCTCGGTCCTACGGTCGATGATTTCCGCGCTGCAGTCGACATGATTTCGAACGGTGTAATTTCCGTGGCGCCGTTAGTCACCCACACTTTTCCCTTCAGCCGCGCTCAGGAAGCATTCACACTCTTCACGGATCGCACAGACGGCGTGATCAAGGTTGTATTAACAGCGAAAGGCTAACGCGCTTTTGAATACCACCGGCGCCTGAAGAGACTCTATGAAAACGCATGAATAATCCGCAGATTTCGTCGATTTCACGGATTCTTTGATAGAACGGCCTGATGCAATGCCCTTTTCTAAGAAGGAATCTGTGAAACAAACCAACAACTTCTTGTTTTTCTAACGATGTTTTTATGCGAGGACATTTCAGGGGGCAGTAGGCAGATCGGCAATGCGAGAGCGGTCAGTACCGAATCGCGTAGCGTCGGGTGAGTCTCGATGATCAAGCAGTTGTCAGCATTTTGAGACTCACCCGACGCTACCGCGCTTCGGTACTGAGCGCTCTCGCAACTTGATCGTTTGGTTGCGACCTAAGCCGCGCTGTGAAATCGGCGCAACCTGTGGACGAGCATTTTATCTCGCTGAGTTTTCACACAGTCTCCGAAGCCAGTGGTACCGCAGAAGAGTCAGTCGGTGGGCTTATAGGTTCCAGCGGCGACAAAACAATCTTGACTATATCGGGAAATTCGAGGATAAGTCAGATTGCCGGAGCTTCACATTCCGGGGTTTTCACCTATTTTATGTTCCTCAAAAAGTTTAAAAGAGTAATAGTCTCAGCGCTATGCATGAG
>DASROI010000354.1:0-4744 GCA_035646955.1 Pyrinomonadaceae bacterium | reverse complement strand
TCGACAGTCGAATGTCAAGCAGCTTTTTCAATATAAATAATTACAGCTTCTGTTAGACCACCACATCCGGCCAGGGGATGGTGTAACGGTTAGTCATTCGGGGTTCACTCCGGACTCAGTCTGATTCAAATTCGCTACTCCATTTTGTGGATTCGATTACTCCGAAAGTGATTGGACTCGGAGTCGTGTCGCAAATTCAGCTATCGCCGGTCAGTGGAGTCCAGAGTTTGTCTCCCAGTAAGACATTCCACTCGGACTTGGCAGTCAGACCTTCATTATCGGATTCAGGGGCACTTTTTCAAAAGTGATTCTTGTTTCACCACCGAATATAGGAGTCTAATGTCATGAAGAGAGTCCAGTTCTTCAGCCTAGTCTGCACGCTCCTGTTTTGTGCCATCCCATCTGTTGCGCAAACTTCTTCAGGCACGATCTTTGGTAGGGTAACGGACCCGAACGGTGGATTGGTTTCTGGCGCAACCGTCACCATTCTGAACCAGAACACGGGTGCGACCCGCGGCGCCAACACTGATGATAAAGGTGAATTTCTCGTCAGTCCGCTGCCCATCGGTAAATACACGGTTAAGGTTGCTATGACTGGATTCAACGAAGCAATCGTCGCCGACTTAACTCTTGAGATTCAGGAAAAGAGAGAGGTGAATCTCTCGTTACAAGTAGCCGGCACCGCTGAAACCGTCACCGTCACAAATGAAGCCCCCGCGCTTGAACGCACCAGTTCTAACCTGGGCCAGGTCATTCACCAACGCAGCATCGTCGAACTTCCACTCAACGGAAGAAACTTTGTTCAGCTCGGGACGCTTGCTCCCGGAGCGATCAAGTCTGAAGGACAACAGTTCAATCAACCTTCGTCGAGCACGGGTGCGCGCGGCACGACCTCGCTATCGGTAAATGGGCTAAAGGAGAACGCAAACGATTGGATTCTTGACGGGGTAGACAACAACGAGCTAACCGCCGGTGCTATCTCGATCATGCCTTCGATCGATGCGATCCAGGAATTCAAGGTCATGACGAGTAATTACAGCGCCCAATATGGTCGCAATGGTGGTGGCACGATCATTCTCACGACCAAGGCCGGCAGCAATTCGTTTCATGGCTCACTTTTCGAATTTCTCCGCAACGACGTATTTGACGCCCGGAATTTTTTTGATGGCAGCGACAAACCCAGTTTTCGACAGAATCAGTTCGGCGGCTCAATTGGTGGTCCAATTATTAAGGACAAGATATTTATCTTTGGCGATTATCAAGGCACGCGAATTAGAAAGGAATTGACTTTCGTATCCACGGTTCCGACGGCTAAAGCGCGCCTGGGGGATTTTTCAGAGCCCGGCCAGGCATCGGTCTTCGATCCCTGCTCAGTTGTTAATCCGGCTACGCACCAGTGCACGACCTTCAACCTTGGCGCCCGGACTCAGTTTGCCGGTAACAAGATACCGACTGACCGGCTCGATCCGATCGCCTTAAAACTACTGGATTTCTATCCGCTTCCGAATTTGCCTGGGTTAGCAAACAATTTCAGATTCAACTCAAAGCGCATAGTTGATCAGGACCAGTTTGATATTCGCGGTGATCACACAATCAGTCAGAAAGACTCCTACTTCGTCAGGTTTAGTTTCGACAACACCGACCAATTCTTTCCTGGTCCATTGCCGGGTCTGGGTGGTGGGGTTAGCAGTTTTCAGAGTGCTACGACTAATACGCCGCGGGCCAGAAATCTTGGCATTGTTGAAAATCACCTCATTTCGGCAAAGACAGCGAACCAGTTTCTCTTTGGGTGGAACCGAATCAACATCAATGTCCTGGGACCGAGTTACGGAACCGATGTAGCAGCCCAGATCGGCATTCCCGGCGCAAACCTTGGAACTCCGTTTACCTCTGGTCTTACTCGAATCAATCTTTCGGGATTTAACGGTCTCGGAGATCGGTTGACGTCGCCTTTATTGCTCGGCACAGACGTCTACCAGATCTCAGATGATGTGACGCACACTCGTTCCGGTCATACTTTGACGTTCGGCTTTGGTGTTCGTATTCAGAAGATGAACAACACCGCTATCACTGCACCGCGGGGCAACATCTCTTTTGATCAGTTGTTTACAGCCCAGCGAGCAGGCACCTCGTTTCAATCGGGAACTGGGGCATCAGTGGCGAGTCTCTTACTTGGCTTGCCGGCTAGTTTGACACGCTCCGACGTGTTTGGCGGCGAGGTTTTTCGTTATCGCTGGCAGGACTACCGCGGATATATCCAGGATGATTGGCAAGTCAGTACTAAATTAACGCTCAATCTTGGCCTGGCCTATGACCTGATCACTCCACAGACTGACGCCGACAATCGAATCTCTTATTTTGATCCAACTACGGGCAAGATGCTGGTGGCCGGCCAGAATGCGTCTGACAGTGGAAACGTGACTACTGACAAAAATAATTTTCAGCCCAGATTTGGTTTTGCCTATACACCATTTTCGAGCGCGCGCTTGGTGTTTCGCGGCGGGTATGGAATTTTCAACGACTTTGCTCAGGGTGGCTTGCAGGGACCGAACATTCCGTTCGTAGCTAATCCACTTTTTTCGAGTAACAGTATCACTCCTGCACGTTTATTGAGTCAGGGGTTTCCGCCAACGCCGCAGCCCGATCCAAATAACCCTACCGGCAACGTGAACTTTACCGATGTCAACTTCAAGCTGGGACTGGTCCAACAGTGGAATTTCAGCGCGCAACAACAGCTTCCCTGGAACATAGTTGCAACCCTGGCATACGCGGGGAGTAAAGCGACCGATCTGCTCGCGAAAGACGGAAACTTCAATTCGCCGCCTCCGGGTGCCGGTCAAATCAATCCGCGCCGTCCGTTTCCCACGCTGGGGAGTATCAATGCAGTTAGTAGCCGTGGATGGTCCAACTACAATGCAATGCAGTTGAAGGTTGAGAAGCGTGTTTCAAACAACGCTTACTTCCTGATGGGTTACACGTGGAGTAAAACTCTCGGCAACGAAACTGGTGAGAGTTTGACGTTTCAGCCGAACGCGATAGGAGCTCTCTACTATCCTTTCTTCCCGACCGGGGAAAACTCTGATAAGGGACTGGCGAGCAACGATCTACGGCATTCGTTTACCTTGAGCTACATCTACGACCTACC
Organism: Pyrinomonadaceae bacterium; assembly: GCA_035646955.1. Lineage (GTDB taxonomy): Bacteria > Acidobacteriota > Blastocatellia > Pyrinomonadales > Pyrinomonadaceae > PSRF01. The sequence goes on along the minus strand of DASROI010000354.1, from coordinate 1,599 downwards.
ATTCGGTCGGGGCCAGAACTATCTGTCAAATCTGAGCGGACTCGCAAATCAACTCGTTGGTGGTTGGCAACTCGGAGGCATTACGAGAATCAGAAGCGGGTTTCCATTGGGCGCCACTATCAGTCCGTCGCTGCTAAACAACACGATGGCGAACAGGCCTGACATTCGATGCGACCCAACGTTGTCAGCTTCGCAGAGGACTGTTCAGCGATACTTTAACGTTCAGTGCTTTGCGCCACCTGCTGCGTTTGCTTTTGGCAACTCGGGACGAACCTTTGGCAGTGGACCCTCGCTGACCAATTTCGACTTTTCTATCTTCAAGCGCTTCAGGATTGGAGAGCGAGCTGACATCCAGTTTCGCACTGAAATCTTCAATATCTTCAATCACGCCCAATTCGATTTGCCCAACACAACGATTGGAACTCCAGCAGCCGGAACGATCTCGGCGACTGTGAATGACGCGAGATTGATCCAGTTTGGCTTGAAGTTTGTATACTGAGAAAGAGTTCAAAGTCATCGTGATGAGGAGTAAGGGGAAATGGTAAGCGTCTCACCGGCCGAATTTATCCAGAAGGAAGTTCTGAGGGACAAGATTTACGAGCTCCTGAAGGGCTGGATTCTGGGCGGTAAGCTTAAACCCGGGGAGAAAGTGGTTGAGCTGGCGTTGGCCAAGCAGCTTAACGTAAGTCGGGCTCCGCTCAGAGAAGCGTTGCTCGCACTCTCACAACAGGGGTTCATCACGATTAAACCGCATCAGGGCTCATTTGTAACTGAGCTTTCAGGCCAGGACATTACCGAGATCTTCGAAGTACGTGAAGTGCTGGAGATATATGCTGCCAAAAAGGTTCGTCGCTCACTGACGCCGGAGAGAGTGGCGGTGTTGAAACGTGGCCTTGAAGAACTGGAAGAGGCCGCCCGAAATCGAGATGTCCTTCAGTTTGCGGAAGCCGACTTGAACTTCCACAGGGCGCTTTGGAGCCTGGCCGGCAACTCGCACCTGGAGAAGCTGCTGATCGACATCTCGACTCGCTTTTTTGGCTATGAGCAGATCCGCGACCATTCGAATGCACCCGACTTTAAATTTGAAGAAATGGTCGAGGAACATCGTCGCATGGTTAATCTAGTTTTGAGCGGCAGTGACGAGGAGGTTGAGGTCGGATTCAAGCATGCCTACAACGAGTTCCTTGAATACGTCCTTCAACGCTTCGGCGAGAAGAGGGTCAACGCTGCAGAGCCAGACGCACGAGATGCGGCCTAGACCAAGAGCGAAACAACCAAAACCAAAAGTTTATTTAGACAGCCTGAAGATCGAATGCAGAAGCAAAGATTGCTCGTTAACCAGAGGTGTGCCCTTTGGAGTGCGGCGGCCCGGCGCCGCTTTATATCAACCTCGGGCGTCGAGAATCTGTTGTAACAACGCGGCGGCTTTAATTAACGGCGTGTGTCGAGAAGTTGTTGTAACAACGCGGCGCTTTATATCAACCTCGGGGCGTCGAGAAGTTGTTGTAACAACGCGGCGCTTTATATCAACCTCGGGCGTCGAGAAGTTGTTGTAACAACGCGGCGCTTTATATCAACCTCGGGCGTCGAGAAGTTGTT
>DASROI010000353.1:0-10113 GCA_035646955.1 Pyrinomonadaceae bacterium | reverse complement strand
ACTTAACTCTCCGCCCCCCAGAGTTTTCCAAACCATCCAGGCTTATCTTTTTTAGTTAACTGTTCCAGCTCTCCAGAGTCGAGCCAAACCCCACCGCACTTATCACACGTGTCGATCGACACTTCTTCGATCTTGGTCTCTTTCAGTGAGCCATCACATCGCGGACATTTCATTGAAGAAAGCCCTGCCGCTTCTGCATCTGATGCGACTTTCATCTTGGCTCGCAGTTTTTCGATAGCCTCCTGGTTTTTACGGTGAAAATATTCTTCCTCGAGCCCTTTACGTCTGTCGTCCATTCCACTTCCCATAAGGCAACCTCCCAGTTGAAAATTAACCTTTAAAGAGAGTCAAAAGTCCCGTTTTTAATTAGTTCAATAATCCGTTCGATGTCCGCTGACATGGCGCGATCAGAAGTCACTGGCACAACGGCAGCGCGAATCGATTCATAAGCCTGCTTCACACCGCGGCCTGGCGACAACGGTTTGCGAAAATCCAACGCCTGCGCTGCCGTCATCAACTCAATAGCAGTGCTCATTTCCGCTATATCGACGATCGATCGGAGTTTGGTGGCCGAAGTCATCCCCATTGAAACATGATCTTCTTTACCGCCATCGGTTGGAACGTTGTCGATGGAAGCCGGATGGGCCAACACCTTGGCTTCATTCAACAGTGCAACAGCTGTTACTTGCAACATCATGAAACCAGACGAGATGCCCGGCTGAATTGTCAAAAACGGCGGCAAATTATCATTTGTATCAGGATTAACCAACCGATCGATCCGGCGTTCGGTAATACTCATCAGATCAGTCAAAGCAATTGCAGCATAATCAAGGACCAGAGCGACGGGTGCTCCATGAAAATTACCACCCGACAAAACTTCGCCAGTATCAGAAAAAACCAGCGGGTTATCGGTAGCGCTGCCACTTTCTCTCTCCAGTGTTTCGCGAACGTGGGCCAGAGCGTCGCGAACCGCTCCATGAACCTGCGGCATACAACGGAGACTGTAAGCGTCTTGCACTCTTGGATCATTTTCAAGATGCGATTTGCGAATTTCACTGTCACTCAGTAACTCGCGCAAATGAGCGGCGACGGCCAATTGTCCTACATGAGGCCGAGCAGCATGGATTCGCTCATCGAATGCGACGGGGGTACCTCGCAATGCTTCGAGCGTCATGGCTCCGGCGACATCCGCTAGTTGGACCAACCGTGCGGCACGATGCATTGCCAGGGCGCCAACTGCACCCATCGCTTGAGTTCCGTTCAATAAAGCGAGACCTTCTTTTACTTCCAGTTGTAAAGGTGCGATCCCGGCACGTTGCATCGCCACGGCACCGGGCAACCGTTCACCCTGATAAAACGCCTCTCCTTCTCCGATTGCTGCTGCAGCTAAATGTGCTAATGGGGCCAGGTCACCACTGGCCCCGACTGAACCTTTCTCAGGTATGACCGGCGTAACTCCCTGGTCCAACATTGAGATCAGAGTCTCAATCACCAGTGGACGCGCTCCACTGAAACCGGTCGCCAACACGTTCGCACGCAGCAGCAACATTGCTCGGCTCTCTGGCTCAGAAAGAGGTTTTCCCAATCCGCAAGAGTGACTGCGAACCAGATTCAGCTGGAGATCACGCAGTTCGTGAGACTTGATCGAAACGTCAGATAGCTTGCCGAATCCTGTGTTAACACCGTAGACAGTTCGGCCCTCGGCAACGATCTTTTCGACGACATGTCGTGCCTGTTCGACGCGGTGGCGAGCTTCCGCTGAGAGTGTTACGCGCATTCTTCCATACGCAACCTCAGCGATTTCCTGGATTGTTATTGGTTGCCCGTTAAGACTAAGCATGAAAATTTAGATCTCAGATCACAAATCACAGGACTCAGATGCTGGTCGTGGCGATCTGAGATCTGTGATTCGAACTCCCTCGGAGTTACGCCTCTATCTTTACTCTCTTATCACGATCGGGAGTTTCTGACACATCGATCTTTTTATACTCACCCGTCGTACCACCGCTGCGAACTCGTTGTCGTGCCCGCTTGGCGCGAACTGTAGTTCGGCGGGTCGTCGCAGCTGTCCAACTCGTCATACGCTTCAATGGCTGCAGTGAAAACTCGTGTTTTGGCAGCACCTCACCGGTCGCTTCTCGTAATCGCACTGTGCCAATCGCGAAGATTGCAATTGCAGCATTGAAGATTACGCCAATCACAAAAACGATCCAACCGGGCACGATACCAACCATCGCTCGGTCAATAAATATTGTGAAGTCGCGAGCCGGTAGCGGATGCAGATAGACTTTCAAGTTCCAACTAAGCGCCAGCAGGGCAAAGATCCAAAGATAGTTGCGTCGTAAGCGACGGCCAATCGCTTCCCACTCGGTGATAGTAAAGTGGGGTGTCGTAAGATCTGCTGCGAGATGTTCGGCCCATGCTTCATCTGCTGGGCTAGCCTCAGGCATAAGCAAGCTTGCAAAATAACCGGTTTCCAAAACACGCACTCTACTGGACCAGATTTCGTAGTATCGATAGCGTCTCGCTTCCATCAACAAAAAGATTGCGACAAGAATCGAGTTGATGGGAATGACAAAGTGGGGGTTGCTCGGCGAACTGAATACAAAAGACAGCGTGGCGCCGGCAGTGATCACAGCCCAGTTTGTAGTTGTGTCGAGACGGTTTCGCCACGTGTTGGACCGCTGAACTTCGCCGCGATAGAAGTGAATCATCGCCGTGTTGAACTCTGAAGGCGACATTCGGCGCATTAGTCCGGCTGCGGACTGCGATGAAGGATCGGGCAGAGGTTCGACAGGCGGCGCTGGACGCAAACGGGTAGTAGCTCTATCTGTAGATTGTCCGCTGCCTCGTTGGTTTGCTTCGGTGGTCATGGGGTGAATGCTTTGAGCTGCGCCTGGCAGATACAAGCGCGGCGCTCCGAGTAAGGATGATAACACGCACAACTCTGGAACCTTGAATTAACTTCGTAAGTTAGGTGCCTTGACAGTGTTTCGAGGGGCAACCTATAGTGACGATTCCGGTTGTTTGAAGGGATTACTCAGGTGGATTACGCCGCTGAACTAACGCGAGATCAATATTGGATGCGGCGGGCGCTGGAAGCTGCCCTGGAAGCAGCAGAACGTGGCGAGGTTCCAATTGGCGTTTGCGTGGTCAATAACGAGTCGTTAACCGCTATTGCAGGAAATCGAACTCGAACTGATTGCGACCCAACCGCACACGCTGAGATTTTGGCCTTGCGATCTGCTGCGCGGGCTGCGGGGAACTATCGCCTAACTGGTACTACCGTCTATTCAACCATTGAGCCCTGCGCGATGTGTGCGGGCGCGCTGATTCAAGCTCGAGTCACGCGATTGGTATATGGCGCTGATGATGAACGCGCCGGAGCCGTTGTTTCTCATTTCAATATCTGTGATACGGATTTCCTGAATCATCGTATTGAGGTAGTGCCGGGAGTTTTAGAGGAAGAATGTCGCGAGTTGATGCAGCAGTTTTTCCAAAGACGGCGCCACGAGATTAAAACAGCGGAAAAGGTTTGAAGTTTACAACTCGGAGAGGTCGCATAGTGGATTAGTGCACCGGTCTCGAAAACCGGAGAGGCTTAACGGCCTCCGTGGGTTCGAATCCCACCCTCTCCGCCATTCTTTCAAAGAAGTGTAAGAAAGTTCTCACGCAATGCGCTCGCCTGCGTCACTCCGTGCCTCCACGTCTCTGCGTTAATCTTCTTCACCGCATATCAAAAAGATGTCATGTGGGTACCTTCGCGTCCGGTCCCGAGTTGTGCGTGGACCAGGGTCGGAGCTCGGACACAGTAGCATTTCCAATTGACGAGTTAAGATGCGCATGATAGTTTTCGCCAACGGCGAAGGTAGTCGCCAACCCCCGAAGATTCTGCCATGAGCCATTTCGTCGGACTTGCCAACTATCCAATCATTACTTGAACCGACATCTCGAGGCTTTACCGAGATCCTGACGTTGTTAGATCTTAAGGAGAATAAGATGTCTAATCGCATCATTCGAACGGTTGGGCTCACCGCCATAACCGTCTGTTTGTTAGCCGTTTTTGAAAGCACTGTTTTTGGACAGCTGATCATTAGTGAGTTTCGCGTGCGTGGTCCAAATGGTGCTAACGACGAATTCATCGAGCTCTACAATAACTCCGGCGCCGACCACACTGTCGCAGGCGGCGGCACAGGTTACGCTGTTGCGGCTTCAAACGGAGTCGCTCGCTGCGTAGTTCCCAACGGCACAGTTATCCCCAATCGCGGACACTATCTGTGCGTAAATTCAGTAGGCTATTCCCTGGCGTCGTATCCCGCAGGCAATGGTACAACTGCCACCGGTGATGCCACTTACACTACAGACATTCCAGACAATGCTGGGATCGCGATCTTCAACACCAGTGTTGCTGCGAATTTTATACTCGCAAATCGCCTGGACGCTGTTGGCTCAACATCAGAAGCTAACACGCTTTACAAGGAGGGCACTGGCTATCCCGCTCTCACCCCATTCTCGATTGATTATGCGTTCTATCGCGACAATTGCGGGAAGGGTGGCTCAATCACTACTATGGGGCCGTGCACGATATCCACGCCGAAAGACACCAACAACAATGCCGCCGATTTCATTTTTGTTGATACGAATGGAACCTCGGCGGGCGCCGGGCAAAGACTGGGGGCTCCTGGTCCCGAGAATCTTTCCAGTCCGATACAACGCAACCCTTCTTTCGCAGTTAATCTGCTCGATGTTTGCGTTGCTGCATCATCACCACCAAATCGCGTTCGCGATTTCACTTCCGATCCGGCAAACAACTCGACATTTGGTACCCTGGATATTCGTCGAACAGTCGTAAATAACACCGGGGGAAATGTAACGCGAATACGTTGGCGCGTTATCGATATAACAACTTTCCCTGCACCATCAGGCATCGCTGACCTGCGACCAAGGTCGTCGACAGCAGTGGTTGTAACTGTAGATCGTCCACCGTGCGGCAGCGGCACCAGCAACGTTACCGTTCAAGGAACGACGTTGGAACAGCCTCCCAGCCAACCGAATGGCGGCGGATTTAACAGCAGTCTGTCGTCAGGCACTGTTACGTTGGCAACACCACTGGCCAATGGAGCGTCGCTTGATGTTCGCTACCTCCTCGGGATTCAACAAACTGGCCTCTTTAAGTTTTATTTGAATGTTGAGGCGCTGCCGTAATAACAAACTGCAATATCATTAAGGGAGAGGAGATTTCGCCTCTCCTTTTTTTTGTTCATTTTCACTCGCTGGAAGGATTTAACACTGACTGAGTGGATTACGTATTGATTGGAAATGCTGAGTTGATCTTTGGTCTTTGGGTTTTAGTTCGGATTAAGGGTCTGAAATTAGCAATTCTTAAGTGATAATTCATAGTTATCGAATCGTCCTCAACAGTGAAAGTCCTCTAAAAACGAGCGACGTCAAGGAGGCCACGTGACGAGACTGAAGGGTATAGGCTATGCTTGGGCCCGCCCTTGATTGTTCGCTTTAACTTCAACCGCGCATGGAGAGGTGCAGGAGTGGTTGAACTGGCAGCACTGGAAATGCTGTGAACGGGAAACCGTTCCGTGGGTTCGAATCCCACCCTCTCCGCCATTTATATCCCCGGCCCCCCGAACTGATAACTAGTTCTTTGTAACTGTGGGGAGAGCCAATGAACGACGATAAACTCGCTCTGGAAGAGGCCAGGCGCGCAGCCCAACATGAGGCTGTCAAATCGCAAGTCGAAGGCGATGTCCAGGCCGACATTACTGACCGAGCTGCGCGTACGACGGTTCCAGATGAATCGCGACGCATCGATCAAGTGGCCGGCGATTTCCGCGAGAAAGCGGTTGATGAGGTAATCGACACCGAACGCGAAGTACAGCGTTCACGCGGCCTTGCGCGAATCTCGCAAATAGTAGATTACATTTTCTATCTCATCTACGCGTTACTGGGAATGCGTTTCCTGCTCGCGTTGATGGCTGCTCGCAGTAGCGCCGGGTTTGTTCAGTTTATAGTGACAATTACCAACCCGTTTTATGCGCCATTCAGAGGAATTGTCGCGAGCCCAAGCACGGATCAGGGCCACACTTTGCTGTTACCCATAGTGGTTGCAATGATCGCTTACGTGATCCTGCACCTGGCAATAAACGGGCTGTTGCGCATGTTCGCGCATCGAAAAACGGAAATCTAACTTAACTTTAAGATCTTTCTTAGAACGACTTATCAGATCCCGGGCTCCGCACAACGCAAGCCTTGTGAACCCCGCCAGGCCGGGAACGGAGCAACGGTAGCAACGGCAGCGTGTGTTGCGGGACAGTCCGGGGTCTGGCCAAATCTTTCAAAGCAATAATCTAAAACAGTCTCCTCATTGCCGCTGAGTTCCACGGTCTGGTAAAGTCCTAAACACTCAAACCGCGAAAAAGGAGTACCACGCATGAAACGCATTTTTGTCCTTTTGCTTGTTGCTCTCCTCTCGCTGTTAACCACTTCAATCATTTCAGCTCAAACAAAATCCAGGCAGGAAATTCTGGCTGAGATTTCTACGAAACGAACTGAATTGAGTAACCTCGAAAAACAATTTCTGGCGCCAACTGAACAGGATCGATCAGAATTTGCCGAACTCTTGTCGCAACCTAACACCGGCTTGATTCGACTCCTCCCACGTGAGGTTTTTGATGTTCCGGCCAACGACAAAGGTCTTACGTTAAAAGGAGGCGGCGCCTACTACTCTTTCACTCGACACACACACGAGTATGGTTATGGTTCTGACATAGAACTTCAACAGGGACGGCTCTCAGTCGGGTTTGCGGGCTGCGACTATGGAATGTTGGCAAGCTTAGGCAGTCTATCCCTTAACGAGGTTTCGCTTGAAAATCCGGTGGTGGCCTCCATCGGACGATATAAGCCGCCGACTGTCGAATCTGAAGTGCGGGTCGAACAAAGACGATTCATGGGTGGCACAACACTGGAAGGCGTTGTGCTTAAGGCATACATCGCGGCTGATACCGGGATGACGTATGTACTACGCTCGATTAGTTATGATCGATCGGACGTGCTGGTCGCGTTGCGAGTCGTACGAAAAGACACGGACGGCAGTTTCATCATCGCGTGGAAACTCCTGGAGAAGTTTCCCGCACCACAGTTAATTCGCAACAATAATCAAGGCAACTAAGACTCTTAATGGCTTATCAAGTTATCGCCCGAAAGTGGCGCCCCCAAACATTTGACGAAGTAACCGGTCAGGAACCCATCACCAGGACGCTCCGAAACGCTATCGAGCACCAGCGTTTGCATCACGCTTATCTCTTTTCAGGGGCTAGAGGTGTTGGCAAGACAACAACTGCCCGGTTACTCGCCAAGGCACTCAACTGTCATAAGTCAAAAGAGCCGACAGTTACTCCGTGCCGAACTGACGATCCAACGCAGTGTCCGTCGTGCCGAGAAATCTCTGAAGGTAGATCTATTGACGTCCAGGAGATCGATGCGGCCTCGAATACAGGCGTCGACAACGTTCGCGAGGCCATCATCGGGAGTGTAGGCATTGCTCCCGCTCGCGACCGTTACAAGATCTTCATCATCGACGAAGTTCACATGCTGTCGACTCCCGCTTTTAACGCTTTGTTGAAGACTTTAGAAGAGCCTCCGCCCCGAGTAGTCTTCATTATGGCGACGACGGAACAACACAAAGTTCCGCAAACGATCTTGTCGCGCTGCCAGCAGTTTGAATTTCGCACAATTGCTACTGCGAAGATCCTCGAACGTCTAAAGCTAATCGCTAAAGCTGAAAAGATTTCCGTGCCTGACGATGCGCTGCGAGAGATCGCTCGGGCCGGCGAAGGCTCCATGCGAGACGCTCAATCAGCTCTGGACCAGGTAATTAGTTTTGCCGGCGAGAAGATCAAGAAAGAAGACGTCGAACTGGCCCTTGGAATGGCAGGCGCTGACATCTTGACCCGCGTTATTGACAGCATCGCAAACAATAAACCGGCCGAAGCGATCGCGGTAGTAGACGACATCGTTATGAGAGGTCACGACTTAAGAAGTTTCTGTCGAGATCTTCTGGCCCACTTCCGGGATCTACTGGTCACCAAGGTCTCGGGCAACGAGGAGTTATTGGAAGCCGCAGTTTGTGAACCCGCCGAACTCAAGCGTCAAGCTCAACTTTTTTCAGAATCAGATCTGGTCCGTTTCTTTCATTCACTCGCCGAAACCGAGACGAAACTTCGGACCGCCACTCAGCCGCGATATCAGGTCGAGATTGGGATCGTAAAACTGATGGAGTTGAGAGGAGTCGAATCTATCTCTGAGATCCTGCAGCGCCTGGCCACGCTTGAAGGAAGCGCATCAGGCCAGGCCGGTGGCGGTTCCAGCTCAGGGAATGGATCACCGGGATCTCGCAAAGGCAGTGCGGGTCAGGTCAATTCCGGGAGCCGTGCGGCTTCATCGTCGTCATTCAGTTCGGCCGCCGTCGCTCCGGCCTTTGAAATGAAGACTGAGGTCACCGTCCAGTCGAACACCGTTTTGGAGGAACCAGTGACGACTGACACTGAAATCACAATTACCTCCGAGATGACTGTGATGGACCGGATCAAGGCAGCGCTTGAAAATCAACGAAAGATGTTGCTCGTTACTGTTCTGGAAGCTGCCCATGCCGCTTCGATCGAAGATGGCGAACTGTTCGTCGAATTTGCTCCTGAATCCAAGCATTTCCGAGACACCCTTACGAAGCAGGAAAACATTAAGATCCTACGAGAAGTTTGTCATGAGGTTACGGGTCAGGAAACGGGTGTTCGAATTGCCGTGAAAGATTCCCAGGAAAATTCTGCTCCTGCGACTCGAGAAGACAACGAACGGTTGGAAAAAAAAAGACTTCGCGAAGCGGTAGAAAGTAATCCGATGGTTCAGGAAATGATGCGCACGTTTCGCGGCGAGATAGTTGATGTACGTCGCGTCGATGGCAAGTGAAAAGGGCGCGAAACCTCTGGCGCCCTCTACTCAGGAACTCTAATTTTGGTCGATGTCGAGCGATCAATACGTACCGCGAGCGAAGCGACCGGATCGTACACTAAAATCGCTCGACCGTCAGAATCTAGTCATTTCGAGTGTACCATCGGGTCGCCTCGCTCGCGGCACCGTACTCCTGCTATGTTTGTGCAAGCGGTGATCGTCTCTTTAAGTTCTAAATCCTTATCGTGGGATCCGCAGCTTCTGTCCAGGATGGATCAAGTTATAATTAGCCCCGATCACGTCCCGATTTAAATCCCAGATCTCTTTCCAGTTCTTACCCCAGTGTTTCCCAATTTTACTTAAAGAATCTCCGGACTGAACGGTATACTCTTCGTAACCACCGCCTTCGACTTCAACATTCAAAACGAGATCCCCTGCGCGGTAGTCAGGATCTATCTCGCCATACTTGTCCCACATTTGTTGTTTTACTGAACCGTTGTTGGTAGTAGCCGTGATATAGAGGACACCATCTTGCTCGGCTACCTGCGGATTGACGCCGTTCTGGCTGGCGATATCAATTACAGGCTTATACTTCTCGGTTAGTTCCATGATTCCAGCTCCTTCACTTGATAGTCATCTTGTTGACGACTTTTTTGGGATGAGATTCATTCGCGGCCTTCATAGCGTCTTGTAGTTTTGCGCGCGGAATATCGCCGGTAAGCGTCACTTCCCCGTTAACCACTTCAGCAGAGACTGTGGTGATTCCATACTTCGTCAACCCTGCCATGACGCTTGTCTTAAGTTGCGTGTCCGGAGACACCGGCGGCGGAGTGGCATTCACAATTGGTGGTCTAACCAGCAACGAGTTGGTTACCGACTTAACTCCGTCCACACTCTTTGCTAACTCTTCAGCCCTGGCCTTGTTTGGCTCCGTATTAATATTTCCGGCCAGGGTGACCACTCCGTCTTTGGCAGAAACGTTGACCGTTTGCGTGGCAAGGGCCGGGTCGGCACTGATTTTTGCCTTCACCAATTGAGTCAGCGTTTCGTCATTAGGACCGCGATTACATCCCACTAGCGCGGCCATAAGGGTAAGCATCACTACGATGCCGGCTGCTTTTCTTTTCACTGTGGTGTTCCTCCTATGAGTTGAAT
>DASROI010000352.1:0-3629 GCA_035646955.1 Pyrinomonadaceae bacterium | reverse complement strand
GAGGCTTCACCTTTCGCCCCGAATAGTCCCTACGCTGCGTCAAAGGCGTCTGCCGAACACTTTGTGCGGGCGGCCCATCACACTTTTGGGTTGGACACAGTTATTACTCGATGTGGAAATAATTATGGCCCGCGACAATTTCCGGAGAAGTTCCTGCCATTGATGTTGGCGAATGCGATGGAAGATCAGTCGATACCAGTTTACGGTGATGGCCTAAATGTTCGTGACTGGATTTATGTTGACGATCATTGCCGGGCAATCCTGGCAGTCTTATTAAAGGGAGCGTCAGGAGGAACTTATAATATTGGAGCACGAAACGAGCGAAGAAACATCGACGTAGTCAATTCGGTTTTGGAAGCGCTGGGAAAACCGAAAAGCTTGATTCGCTATGTAGCCGATCGGCCCGGACATGATCGACGATACGCCATGGATCCGTCGCTCACCGAGAATCAACTCGACTGGCGTCCCCTGGAAACATGGGAGACTGGTTTGACTAAGACGATAAACTGGTATCGCACGAATCAGGATTGGACAAACCGTGCACGAAGTGGCGCTTATCGTGATTACTACAAACAACAATACGGGACGGATGTGAAGGAAAAGTGAAGATACTGATAACTGGCGCCAGTGGCCTGGTCGGTCGAGCGCTAACGGAGCATTGTAAGGAAAGTCAGGACGATGTCATTCCTCTCAAGCATTCTGAGTTGGATATCGCCGATGCTGCTCAAGTGAACAGTTGCGTCGAGAGTAATGAACCTGAAGTGGTGATTAACTGTGCTGCCTGGACCGATGTTGATGCTTGCGAATCCGATCCTGAACGGAGCAACCTGGCAAATGCTATTGGCCCGGAGAATTTGGCCCGTGCGTGTCGCCGCGTTTCGGCGTTATTGATATCCATCTCAACTGATTATGTGTTTGACGGTACCAAAGATGGTTTTTACACCCAGCGGGACAGTCCCAATCCCCTGAGTGTTTATGCCAAATCGAAATTGGAAGGTGAAAGGCGAGTCCAGGAAAACAACGCTAACAGCATAATCGTCAGGACTGGATTCATATTTGGCCCAGGCGGCAAAAATTTCCTCAGCAACGTAGTGCAACTCGCGCGAGCTGGTTCGCATTTAAAAGGAATAATAGATGCCTGGGGAACTCCAACGTACTCTGTACATCTTGCCCGCAGGTTGCGGGAACTAGCGGTACTGGATCTGCCAGGCATATTTCATGTTGTAAATGCGGGTGCTGGAGCCTCATTCGAAACTTTCGCGCGTGAGGGGCTGAGAGTTGCCAATTGTCCTGGCGGCTATATCGAACCCGTGACGATGGCCTCTTTGTCGCGACCGGCTCCGCGTCCACGAAATTCTAAGTTGGAATGCCTGCTGTCAAAAGCGTTGGGATTGGAGCCCTTGCCCGAGTGGCAAGAAGGGCTGCACCAGTTTGTTTACCAGATGCAGGCAGGCGCGGATGGCCGTACAGAAGTATTTTAGGGGTGATTTCAATCGCCAAAGCTGCGAAAATGGCGCTCGAATAGGCTTAAACTGGCTTGCCACAGGGCGAGTCTCTGTTATTATTCTATGCCCCGAGATTTGTAATTCTGAGAGCAAAAGCCAATGATGTCCCAAGATAACCGATTGATGCCTTTACCGTCGGTCGAGCGAACGCTTGATAAGCCGCTCAGTGACCTGAGCCGTTCGTATGGTCCCGCCGCCACCGAACCGAGCCAAATTCGCGACTACCTTTTCGTAATCCTTAAACGAAAATGGCTGATTTTGAGTCTTTGCCTGGTTGTGACCTCATTGGTTGCGATTCAGATGTTTCGACAGCCTTCAATTTACGAAGGCGAAGCGACAATTAGAATTGAGCAAAGGAACAAGAGCGTTCTTTCAACTGATAAGTTTGTGCTCAATGCTCAGCCCGATGCCAACTTCTGGGGCACTCAAATAAAATTATTGGAAAGCCCTTCACTCGCAAGACAGGTTGTTCTGACACTTGATCTTCCCAACAATCCTAAGTTTACCGGTGGCGGCGCACAGTCTGGAGTTTTTAACGCTCTACGCGCACTGGTTAGCGGAGGTCCCAAAAAATCGACCGCGCCAACTCCGCCTGCTCCAACAGGCCTGGAAGTGGTTAGCGAAGCACAACTAAGAGATAAACCGCTGTCGGCCGAAGAGCTAGCGCAGCTAGAACCCTACGAAGACATGATCATCGGAGGGGAAACAATTTCCGGTATCCCGGGAACGAACCTGTTCAGCATTAAATACAGGCACAGCGATCCAGAACTAGCTCAAAAAATCACAAACACGCTCGCCGAAGTTTTTGCGACTAACAATCTCCAACGTTCCGAGCTCGGTTCAAGCGCAAATGCTATTGCGTTATCAAAACAGATTTCAGAGCTCCAGGGCAGGATCAAAGCGGATCAGCAAGCACAGTTTGAGTACGCGAAAGCCCATAATCTACCCCTGTCAATCGGGAACGGAGTGAACCTCGAGGATCTGCGTGCTAACCAGTTGAGTACGCAGTTGCTGCAAGCTCAAAATGATCGTAAAACCGCCGAGGCAGTCTACAATAGTGCGAAATCTGCCCCCGACGTATTTACCATTCCTCAAATAGAAAAATCTGCACGTGTTGCCCGGCTTCGTGACCGCCTCTCGGAACTTAAAGAGAAGCGCGACGCGTTGCTTGTGACTTATACAAAAGAGTGGCCTGAGGTGAAACGGACTGACGCTTCTATCAGGCTCCTTGAGGAGGAGTTGAACCGCGCTGCGGCAGAGACAATTTCTACGCTGAAGGCAAACTACGAAGCTGAGAAAGCTCACGAAGAAAGCCTTTACGATATGTACTCCAAGCAGAAAGGAATAACTTCACAGCAAACTCGCGATCAGATTGAAATGGCCTCGATGGCGCAGGAGATCGAGACCAACAAGCAACTTGTAGCAACCTACCAGCAACGTTACCAGGAAGTCACAATGACATCCGGCGACATTGGCAACGAAATTACCATTGAAAATTTCAGCCGAGTGCCAAAAGCTCCGATCGGTCCGCCTCGCGTCAGGAACATCATGATTGCGTTTATCTTGTCGCTGGTCGCGGGAATTGGATTAGCGTTCTTGCTGCACTTCCTGGACGACACCATCAAGTCAGTTGATGACATCGACCGATATATTCATCTCCCCGCTCTTGCGTTGATTCCAGCAAGCAAAGGAGATCGAGCACGTCTCAAAGGCATGGCGATGCCGGGAGCTTCAGATTCGACTGCTCTTGCAATGGTGAATGACGTCCGCTCACCAATCGCTGAATCGTATCGCCACTTGCGAACGTCGCTACTCTTGTCATCCGCCGGCCAGCCACCTAAGACAATCCTGGTGACGTCAAGTCAACCATCCGAGGGCAAGACTACGACGGCGATCAACACTGCTTTTATGCTGGCGCAAACCGGAGCAGAAGTTTTGATTATTGATTGCGACCTCAGACGTCCGCGTTTGCATGCGCAGTTTGAAGTTTCCAACGCGAAGGGCCTGACTACGTTGCTGTCAGGTGAAAGAGATCTCGAAAGCAGTCTGCAGCCTTATCAGAAAGGTGCGAACCTGAAGATCTTGACCTCGGGGCCCGTTCCTCCGAATCCAGCTGAATTACTC
>DASROI010000351.1:0-9376 GCA_035646955.1 Pyrinomonadaceae bacterium | reverse complement strand
ATGACGACCGACAAAAATGTTTGCTGGATTTACTAGAACGACAATTTTGTCGCCCGCTCCTGCAGGCCAAAAGATAGTATTTCCCAGCAAAACCGCTTGTTTTTGATAAGGCTCCTTAGATTTCCTTGCGGCACCAACCTTGCTCTTAGCCATTCGAATCATTTCTTTCCGCGCAGAGAATGCTGATCAAGAGGTCAACATTGTCTGAAAGCGAAAGAAATTATTCGCCATTTGAACCAGCCAGAATTGCAAAGGTCTTTCCGAAAATTCAGAAGGAGACTAAGGAATGAAACCTCTAAGAAAGAAACTGATCATCTTCGGCCTGCCAATATGCACTGCGACGTTCGCCATTAGCGCGTTTGCCCAGACCGCCTCAGTGGCAGCTACGGATGATCGCGTGACTAAATTGGAGGCAGCCTTAACTAATGCGCAGATGGCTGGCGATAACGCATGGATGCTGACGTGCGCCGCCCTGGTTCTAATGATGACTGGACCTGGCCTTGCTCTCTTCTACGGTGGACTGGTTCGGAAGAAAAACGTGCTGGCCACAATGATGCAGAGTTTTATCTTGATGGCAGTAGTTACAGTTCTATGGGCCATCTACGGTTATAGCCTCGCATTCTCCGAAGGTAATGCATTCGTTGGCAGTTTTCACTATCTATTTCTAAGGGGAGTCGGAGCCGCGCCAAACGCTGACTATGCTGCAACCATTCCACAGCAGACCTTCATGGTCTATCAATTGATGTTCGCTATCATCACGCCTGCTTTGATCACGGGCGCTTTTGCCGAGCGCATCAAGTTTAGCGCCATGCTGTTGTTCACCGTCCTTTGGGCAACAATCATTTATTTTCCTCTGGCACATATGGTGTGGGGAAAGGGAGGTTTACTCAACGCAGTGTTGGGCGGCAGCATTCCGGCCCTTGATTTTGCCGGTGGCACCGTGGTCCATATTTCGTCCGGTTTCTCCGCATTGGTCTGTGCACTGTACCTTGGCAAGCGAGTTGGGTTTGACAGGGATCCTATTGCACCACCACACAATCTTGTACTGAGTGTGATTGGCGCTTGTATGCTGTGGGTAGGTTGGTTCGGCTTTAACGCCGGCAGTGCTCTGCAGGCTAGTTCTCTCGCGACTTCGGCTTTTGTAGCTACCCATTTCGCGGCCGCCGCAGCCACACTCGCCTGGATGCTTGGTGAATGGCTGCGCACAGGCAAGCCCACAGTTCTTGGTGCAATCTCAGGGGCCGTCGCAGGTTTAGTAGGAATTACTCCCGCGGCTGGTTTCGTCACTCCGATGTCGGCACTCATCATCGGTTTCATCGCGGGGCTCGCTTGCTTCCTGATGGTATCTGAAGTGAAGAAGCGTGTCGGTTACGATGATTCGTTGGATGCATTCGGAGTGCATGGCGCCGGTGGAACAGTCGGTGCGATCCTAACCGGAATATTTGCAACGAGAGCTGTTAACGCAATTTTCAAGGATGGCGCCGGCAATCCCCTGCCCGTGGGACTTATTGACGGTAATGTGGTCCAGGTCCGCAACCAACTGATCGCGATAGGGATCACCGTCACTCTTTCAGTGGTCGCCACATTCGCTATTCTTAAGTTTGTCGACCTGGTCGTTGGTGTTCGAGTGAGCGGTGAGGACGAGCTACGCGGACTCGATCTCAGTCAACACAGCGAAGAAGCGTATTGTATGGAGATTGATCTTCATCCGGTGGTACACCCTGCTCACGAGCCAACACACATTCATACGGTTCACGAAGCGACGCACGCAGCTATCGCCTCTGCCGCCACTGTCGGAAAGTAAATTTCGCATCTCTTGAGGGCTGCGGCCCTGGCTGTCTTCGTGTTTAGTTCGTTGTAATTTTCGTGGATCGCCCGGAATAAGCTGAGAAAAGTCCTGGCATCAACGGCGCCGGAAGACAAAGATCGAGTTACCGATCATTGCTTCCGGCGTCCGATTGACATAAGTATCGATGACTTTCTTTTGTTGAGACGAAAGCCCAATCTCAAGCATGTACCAGGCTCCGATGGCGACGTACTTTGGACCAGCATCGGGCGGCCCGCTCGTATTATTTGACTGACTGTTTTCGTCTTCAGATTCGCTACTCTCGCTCTCAGGTTCGGCAGGATCCTCTTCATCTTCCCAACCTGGCAGATCCTCAGCTTGAACTCCATAGAACTTAAGAAACTCTCCTCCAATCATCACGCCGGCTACTCGATTCTCTCCCCGATCTTTCAGATACCGAGCGAGCGTCTTGACCTCCTGGCCAGTTTCCACGTTTGAATCGGAAAGCATCTTCCATCCTTGCGCAGTTCCACCCCCGAAAGGACTGAAATACGTAAGGTAATTTGGGTAGGTGGAGAGCGCGATAACACCGGTGCTCACGAGGACAATGCCAATACACGTCAGAGCGATCGTTCGAATGAGCTTGTGCTTGATTGAAAAGCCAGCTGACAGGAATCCGGCTCCGGCAATCGCGCAAAAAGGGAAAATAGGAAGAATGTGTCTGACGCCAATGTTGAGATGCGAGGTCATGGACATCCCGAGATAGAGCATTGGAGGGAGAACCAGGTACAGCAGATCTGCCCGTTTCTCCTTGAACACGCGAAAAGAAACCCAACAGATCCCGAGCACCGATGAAATCAAAAATGGAATTGTAGTCTTTAGAGCGAAGGCAACTGGAAAATAGTACCACCAGCCTTTATTCGAGACCTGGCCCAGCAGAAATGCCGGCCTACCTTCACGACTGTCCTCGACAACCATGTTGATTCCATACACGAAATACTTTGGCAGTAATGGAGGAAGCCACATTAAAAACTTCTGACAAAACTCAGCGAGATGTCCCGAGAGATAAAACCATCCTCCAATGATCGAACTTTCATCCTCGTCAATTTTCTCGGCATGAAAAGAATAAGCTGCGAGCAAGATCAGATACGCTGTGACAAACACGAGGATTGCAGAGGTGACGATCGAAACTAAGGATGTTCGTTTTTGAAGTAATTTTACGGCGCCGTTTACGACGACTACCACGAGTGATAATGGCAACAGCACTACCAAAGAATATTTGGCGATTAACCCAAATCCCAAAGCCGCGCCTAGAGTGAGACCAGTAACTGGCCCAGTCTCACTCAGATATTTTCTAAGCGCTACAACAAACACAACTAATCCAAGCGCCGCCGCAATATCATTCTGGACCACAATCGAGTTGCCCAAAATATTCGGCTCTGTGATCAATAAAATTGCCGCCATCATTCCCGCTAGTGGGCCAAACAATTGCCTTCCGAACCACCAGACAACAACGGTTAAGAATAGTGGGAGAACTAAGACAGGTAATCGCCCCCAAAAAGAAATTCTTTCGAATTGAGGGGTGTTGATATCAAAGAACGCTTCCTCAATTCGCTCCATACCGTCGTTTGGATCACCGGCCGTCGCTGCTTGCTCCCACCCAGGCGAATCAAAAGGAAATCGCGGGTGAATTCTCCAGAGGCCGGCAGCGCTTAACAGTTTTATGAACGGAGGGTGCTCTTGATTCAGTCGATAATCATGCGTCAAGAGATAGGAATAGCCAGCCGGTATGTGCATCGAATCGTCGATGAAGAGGCCCTTCTGTGATAACAGTGAGAGCGAGATGAGAGTTTGGATGACGAGTATTACTGAGAGGAGAATGATCTCAGCAAGAGGTTTTTGGTGTAGCTGTAAAACTGAAAAGAAACCGCGCTTCATCTTCCGAACGATCGCGTCATTCAGATTCGGTTGCTCTAGAGGTAGTCTGCATCACCCTGCGCTTCTCTACCGTCATTCTGCGTACACGCTGAAACCTTGTTCCAAGGTTGGAAGGCGCCACCCGCGAAGAAGTTCAATCATGGTGCGTCGGACTGCGCGCTTGATGTATTCATCTCACCTTCGCCGACTGGTTCGGCGTTTGTCCTGATGTTCGCAATGTTTCCGGGCCTAACTTCAAACTCAACGTAAACGGGCTTCTCATTTCTAAGTATATCGATGATATTTGGATAGTCTTCCGCAAGGTAATGGCACGAAATGTAGCCACTGGATTTCCGCGTGTCGCTGTTAGGCATCGTCTCCGCGCTATGATGAAAGTAGGCTGCACCTACCAGAGCATTATCATCATCCCTCAACCCGATTATGGCCCGGTAGGGATAGTTAGCAAGATTTTTACCCCCCGCGTAGTAAGCGACGTCGTATTTCTTTATCTCTATAACAGCCATGCAAGGAATTCCCCCATTTCAAGTATGTTGGACCAATTATTAATAGAACCCGATTCTACACGTTACCTAACACTCTTGATAACTCCTTGTGGCACTAACTATCATCCCGACTTTGCTGCTTCGACTCTTCTGGTGCAGAAGCGAACCATTGCGACTTCGGAACGAATACCTTCTCAGGCGGCTGTGATTCGAAGTGAGGTGACATAATCTGAACGCCATTCTCGTTAAAGGCATCCTGAATATGCGTATGTAATTCGGATAGTATTGGCACTCGCTGTGCAGGGTCTTCGAGGTTAATAACCAGTTCATACTCAACGTAGAAATCCGAAAGCGACTTCTGCCAGACGCGTGGCGGCGTATCTCTTCGCACTCCGGCAGTCTGCTCAGCGGCCTTCAATAACATTGCGTGGACCAGGCGCCAGGGCGCATCGTAACCAATCGTAACTACTATTCCGACGCCCGCTCCTTCGTCCGCAGCCTGACGTGAGTAATTTACAGTCTTTGTTCCTACCAATACCGCGTTGGGAATTGTGATCTCTTCTCGCTTGCGAGTGAGTAACTTAGTTGACAGCATGCCAACGTCAGTAACCGTGCCAACATCATCGCCTATTGATACAAACTCACCCGGTTTCAGAGCCCTGGAATAGATCACAACGAGTCCACTCATTACCTGATTTATTAAACCTGCCGAACCTAACGAGACCATCAGTCCAACAAACACGCTTATTCCTTTAAAAGCATCGGTTTGCGATCCGGGTATATATGGGTACGCAACCGTTAGGGCAAAGATCCAGACCAGCACAATAACCAGGCGGCGCGTTGCACCAGCCGTATCACGATGCACCCATGAAAAGCCGACGGTTCCCTTCTCAACTTCGACAAACACCCCATTAATTAATCGACTCACGATGCGAGTAAGCAGGAAGATAACGATTACCGTAAACATCCCGGGTACGGCGTGTAGCAGACGTGTCCCCAGGCCGGTGAGCACGCTAATTAAGAAAGCGCCAAGCTGCTGGCCCCAGGGTTGACTGTAAGGAAAACGCAGTAGCACAAAAGTCAGCCAGAGGTAGACCACCGTGATTGCCGCAGCCCACATCGTGACTCTTATTAAGCCGCGATTGATTGAGTGCACGAATGGTCTAAGATCGACACCGGCTAAGTCTATTCGATGCCTTGCGGCGAATGACTGGTCCAACCTCCGGAACAGAACTCCGCCGAAGCGCACTACCATCCACAGCCCGAGCAGTCCAATTAATGTAGCGACGATTGATAGCGCGACCGCGCGAAGAAATACTGGCAGCCTGCTTTGTTCCGATCGCGACTCAAGGGCTGCACGCAATTGACTCACAGCCGCATCAGAAGCTCCTTTTAAAGTTTCACCCGACTCGCGATCGAGATCTTCGGTTAGAATTCCAAAGGCGAAATGCCCGTTGACCGAGACCAACACACCTCGGTACTGGCCGCTCGACGTTTCATTGGCTGTGATGGTCCACTCACCAGCGGTCTTTGGCAACGCATCGAGTCGTTGGGTTGCGGCAGCTGCTCGTTCGCGAGGGCTAACTTGCTCATAGTAGGAGCGGAAGACAGTAATCTGCCGGTTCCAAAAGAGAACGGGAGTTGCTTCGCCTGCTCGTAGCGGAGAGGCCGATTCAGGGGTAGGTGATGAACTTGCCGCTGGACTGGGAAAAGGAGATTGAGCCCACGCACTGCTAGACGGCAACAACAATATTGCAGCGATAAGAAGAACACGAAGACGATTCATTGGTGGACCTGCGCTACCAGTAAAGCTTAAGACGGATTGTTGGACGTAATAGCCGATCCACCAAATTACACGAACTAAACCGACAGTAATGCGAGTATCGACACAACCTCTTTTAGCCCCTTGATTCAGTTTTCACCGAGCGAGGAACATCGATTTTTAGTTCATGCCGACCTAAAGCGGTGAGACCAACGTCCTGTCGACTGTCTTATTTGGCTTTCACTGGATACTTCTTGAACATTTTCGAAACGCTCTTGTTTATCGGCTTGGAAACGAGTTTGGCATCGGCAACAGCGTCGACACTGGCTGCCCGTTGCAGTACGTCGCTTGCTGAGCCACGAAAAACCGTCCGCTCCGTTTTCCGATCAAACAAATCGATCACCAGCGTGCCCGTTGTAACATCCCACATCGTGGACGTAGCGCTGAATACCATACCGCTGTAAGCAGGATTTACGACGTGATAGAACGGAATGTCGGCCACTTGAAGATTAGGTCCAGCAGCCGCGAGATAAACTACACGCAGGTCAGGGTCGTCATCCACTTTGGTAAGTCCTCGTGAGGTAAGCTCACGAATCACTGCGTCTACAATCAACTTATCTACAAACGGATTCCTGGCCCCACTCTTGTCAAAGGCGAAGGTCTTGTAGCTTGAGAAATCCACACTCTCATCGTAACGAGCGGATACCTTTTGTGCATGGACCACGGAAGCAGAAAGCACACTCAACAGAAGCACTACACAGGCTAACAGGACCGATTTCATTTTCACCCCTTCGCAAATTTGTCATACCACTCAGAAATTCTGTGGAACTCTCCGCGCCTCTGCGTCACTGCGGTGAAGTATTGAAACTTCACCGCAGAGACGCGCTGACGCAGAGTCAAAACAACTGGGGCAATGGGTCCTATTGCCCGGTCATGGCTATTCCCTTGTTTTGCAAAATCCTGATCTCTACGCGCCTGTTCTTCGCGCGCCCGGCCGAGGTTTTGTTATCCGCCACGGGCTTCGAATCACCATATCCAAAGGGTTGGACCAGACGGCGCAGATCCAGGTTATGAACTCCGACCAGGTATTGAATGACTGCTTTGGCACGTCGTTCACTCAGGGCGCGATTCTTCGCTGTATTGCCGGTGGTGTCCGCGAATCCAACTACTTCAACTAACCACCCGTTTGTGTTTCCCTTGGCCTTCTCTGCCTTGGCCCATGCCGCCGCATCATCGATTGTCTGCCGTCCAGTAGTATCAATGACGCTGCTGTTTACTTTAAAGAGGACCGGAATCGTGCGAACTGTTTCGTAATCGTCAAGTCCATTGATTCTGTTATTGGCCAACGCTGCGGCCTTATAAGCCGCATCTGCCTGGTCCTGCGCTGCCTGGGCCTTGGCCGCGGCCGCATTAGCCAAGGCTGTATTTTCGGCAATTTGCCCGGCCATCCGTTCAGCATTTGCCGCAGCCTCTCTGGCGGCTTGTTCAGCCGCGGCCAGTCTCGCCGCGTTTTCTTGCGCTAGTTCATCCGTCTGTTCCAGCGCCTGGGCCGATCGGAGATCTTGCTCGTCAAACCTGACCCAGTCGGCTACCAAATTGCCGTCGGCATCTCCCTTACCTTCAGCTTGCAAGCGGAGGCCGCGCATGATGTAGGTTACTGGGTACGATTGTTTGCCTCTAAGCCCTCTGTTGTGTGAGCTGACTTTGGTATCAGCAGTCAGGAGAACCGTAGTCTCATTGCCACCGGGATCTCGAACTTTAAAAGAGTCGCCTGTACGAATACTTACTACTCCCTGAATCTTTTGCTTCTGTCCCTGAGGGACCGGGGCGGGACGAGCGCTGGTTGCACTTTGCGCGAACGTTCCGACCGCAGTCGTAAGCGTAAAAGCGAAAGCCAGGGCCGCTAGCACCGCGATTAATTTTCTGTCTCGCATCTCAATTCTCTCCTCATTAAGTCGTAAAGTTGTTGTGGTCAATTGACCAATAAGTTTCCAGCTCTTCAGCCCGCCTGGCTCCGTACCCACGCTGCAAACACTTGCCCTAAGTTCAAGATAGTTTTCATCCTAATAGCTATTAGAGAACACTGATACTGTCAGTTCTGACAGTACTCTTGACTGCCCCATCGAGCCTCATTGGAGCAGCGATCGGCAAAAGTTCTGAGGTAGTGAATATAGGTAGGTCGAGCGTAGAATACGTGAAAATGAGGTGAATTTTTGGTAAATCCATGAGGGGAGAGCATCAACAGGTTTGCAGGAACAGTCCACAGCGCGGTGAGTGTGAGTCCGCAAAATACGGTTTAGTGACTAGATGTCCCACCTCCGAGTCGTGAGAAGGGCAGCTGATAATCCGTCACGTTCTGGCAGGGCTTGAATTCAATTTCTGTTTTTGCGGCTTCGGCCTCGCGTCGTAGCCTCGCTCGCGTTTCTGTTTCGTCTGGCAAGCGAAGTTTCGTTAGCGTCGGGCGGACATCATCGAGTGCAGATTGGACGGCGATGAAATACCGTCCGGGCGGAATATTATTCAACGCGATCTTTTTATCAGGAGCTACCGGAGCCGCCAAAAATCGGAGAGCGTCTTGAGACCTCTCTCGTTCCGCGGGTACAAGGTAGACATACAGTCTGCCTGGCAACGTTGTGCCTTCTGCTATGGTGATTTCTCCACGGAGAGAAGCAGCTCCTTGAGCAACTTTTACAATCAAGCCCGACAATCGTTCACCAGGTTTCAGGTTCGTCCAATTCGATACCGCGTCTTGTGAGCTATTAGCTTCCCCTGGCTTTGTTGCACTTCTCACAACTGGCAGCGTGATTGAATTTAGATACCAGTACTTCGCAAATTGTCGGGCAATGATCTGATATTGACCAGCAGCAAGGTTCCGGAGCGAAACGTCACCTTGCAAATTGGGATAGGATGGACCACCCAGGGCCCAGATAAACTGTGGCCGGTCCTGGGCCGCCTCCTTGTCGTTGTGCCATGCCGAAATCAAAATCTCGGTAGGAACAACTCGTTTTTTTCCTTTACACTCGATAGCTTGTGACTCTTCAAGAACAACCCGACCGCTGATCGTCCCGAGCGGCTTCGTGATCAATTCGACATTGCTTATATCTGTCCCGCGAACGTTAACTCGCCTTGGCTCCGAAATCATGATCTCACCATTCGGATGAAAAGATTCGGCGGTGAGATCGTAATTACCATCTGCAACTCCAGAAAAGGAAAAACCGTCAGAATCAGGTGCTTGATAAACTGACTCACTCAATTGCGAGCCACCATCGAGCGTTGAGGTGAGGATAATCCATGCCCCGGAAGTACTTGACGCGTTGGGTGCGGCCGCAGTTCCACGGATGCTATGTCCAACTTCAGACCGATAGCGAATATCGACTTCTCTTGTCTCTTCACCTGCTCGCACGCTGA
>DASROI010000350.1:0-9426 GCA_035646955.1 Pyrinomonadaceae bacterium | reverse complement strand
CGTGTTGTAGAAGGGACTTGAACGATCCACACGCTGCCGCGCTGTGGGATTTTTGATTTGCCGGCGAGCGCTCGTGTTGGAGAAAGGACTTGAACGATCCCCACGCTGCCGCGCTGTGGGATTTTCGAGTTGTGTGGGAGCGCTCGATATTAGAAGGGGCCTGAACCATCCCCACGCTGCCGCGCTGTGGGATTCTCTGATTGCGGGTGTGCGTTCCACCTTATAGAAGGGACTTGAAGGATCCCCACGCTGCCGCGCTGTGGGATTTCGAGTTATAGCGCTCAGTTTTGTAGAAAGGACTTGAACGAACCACACGCTGCCGCGATGTGGGATTGCGGACTCATGGCGCAGTTTTATGGAAGGTATCTGAACCACACGCACTGCCCTTACGGATCGATCGCTATGTTCTTTTTGAGAGAGGCTTTCGAGGACGGAATGAGAAATTCTCAATTACCAATTCGTAATTAGCAAATACCCTGACCCCTTATCGCCCCAACCAGCCGCCATCAACTACCAGCACGTGACCGTTCACGTAATCGCTGGCTCGAGATGACAAAAAGATTGCGGCGCCGGCTACGTCTTCGGCTTCACCCCAACGTCCCGCGGGAATCCGCTCGAGTATTTGTCGGTTTCTTGTTTCGTCAGCTTGCAGTGCAGCTGTGTTCGTCGTTCGCATGTACCCGGGCGCGATGGCATTCACATTTATATTGAATTTTGCCCACTCGTTAGCCAGCGCCTTGGTGAGTTGGGCCACTCCGCCTTTTGACGCAGCGTAAGCCGGAACGGTAATGCCGCCCTGGAATGAGAGGAGCGAGGCGATGTTGATTATCTTTCCACCATGGCCCGCCTCAATCATCTGCTTCCCGGCAAGCTGACATAGACGGAATACACTTGAAAGATTGACTTCGATTACCGTGGCCCAATCTTCTTCAGAATAGTCTGCTGCTGGAGCACGACGGATGGTGCCTGCGTTATTGATGAGAATATCCAAACCACCAAAATATTTGAGACTCTCGGCAATCAAGCTGCGAGCAGTTTCTGACTTACTAAGATCACCGGTGACTGACCGCCCTTCACTTCCAAGTTCAGTGATCTTCCGAATTGTTTCGTCCGGCGATCTGGTATTGCCATGGCAAATCACGCGAGCTCCGGCACTCGCCAAACCAATTGCGATTGCCGCACCCAGTCCGGTGGCGGCACCGGTAACAAGAGCGATCTTCTCATCGAGTCTAAATGTTGGTGGATTCACGACTGAGTATCCGACAACGAACTCATTCAATTTCCTACTTCTTATCGCTGACGGCCTCTAAACCCGAACCACTGGCAGCGTACTCAGGCTGGACATTGACGACTCCGTACAACCGATCTTCGCCTTCCTTAATTGCCGCCATCATCCAAAGAAAATTTATCTGACCACCGGGCGCTGCCACATTCGGATGATAACCCTGCGGCATCAACACACAATCACCTTCTCGGACAACCTGGACCAGCTCAGGCGATTGAGGATTGGTGTAGACAAACTGCACACCAAAAGATGGGGCAGGCATGTCAATAAACAGATAGGCCTCTTCGAGAAGTTTTGAATGCTCGTGCGGCGGCCAGGACGTCCAATTTCCAGGGGTTGAAAATGTAACGCCGGCCATGATGCGACCCGCTTCCACATTCGCACCGATTAACACGTTCAGATCTCGCTCTGCCGGTGGCTTGCCGGCAATTAGGTGGAGCTTTGGATTTTGACGTACCTCTTTGTATGACACGAATTTCAACGGATACTGTTTCTCGACAGGAGCGGAAACTTCCGCAAGATCACAACCACCTGCTTCAGCTCGTACTTCAATATCTGAGTCCCGCGGAACGTAGAGCGCATCGTACTGGTCCAACTCAAAAGTTTCGCCTCCCGCATTGATAGACGCGTGACCGTTCAGCGCGATAAGACCAACTTCATGATCCTGGCTGTTGAATCTTACTGGAGCATCTCCGGCAGCGAGCGTAATTCGGCCATAGTGGAGATATCGCGATGCTGTTCGACCCGGAGCGACGGCAGTCCGGCGGCCACGTCCTTCGTGGGTTTTAGGGACAAAACAAGTTTCAGGTGTAATCGGGTTCTGGTGTAATTCCTCGTTCATCGAAATCTCCCTCGAATTGACAATACTCGTCATTGATTTGAAGTCCTTGCTACAGTCAGGGTTAGCCGGTATTTCAGAGAACTCGTTAACGTGACATTCCTGGCTTCAAACACAAGGTGTAAAGGCACCGGGCCATGTACGCCTTTGCCAAGTGGCCCATTACCCGTAGCGATAATAGAAGTGGAAACCGGAAATGAGTTACCGTCGAGCTCGACCGATAGTGAGCCCTGGTTTGCGCTAAAGCGATCGATTCTTTTGTTTCCAACTATTTCAGTATCAACCTTACCATAAGAGCTGGGCACCGCCATTCGCCAACCGCGGATCGTTACCGGTTTCGTTGCCGAAAGCGTCTCCTCGCGCGAGATCGAATTGTTCGTAATGTGCCACACTACTTCGCTGGTTAGACCAACATCAGTCCATTCACCAGACTTGCCACCGATTGTTACCCAACGGATCCAACGCGCCTTCAAGGTTTGGCCATCGGCGGACGGCTCGATCGCATCTGCACCATCTGCAGCAACAATAGTTCGTCCGTCTGCCAGCTCAATATATGGAACCATCACCGGATACACCTGCTCGACCGGCGCGGCAAAGCCTGCTAAACCATAAGGCGCCGCAAGATAGTCGGAGATGCCTGGTTTAGTTCCCGTAGTAATCGGTAAGGCAAAGCGAAGCTGACCTTGTCGAACGAGCCAAACTCCCGCCGCTCTATCCCCACCTTTTCTAAAAAACTCGAAGCGCGCGACATCTTTCAAAGTGGGCACGGCGGGAAACGAGGTGACGTTCTCTTTCTCCAACGCATTCATTATTGCAGTGTGAGAGTTGGCCAGCTTACCAAAAAACCCGGTGGTCTGTTGCCACTCGCGTTCCCGATTTATGTAGGAATAGTTGCCGCGCCCAAACGCAAAAATCGACAGCAAATGATTATCGGTGCGGTAATCGTGTAGTAGATAATTCCATGCCTGATTGTAGAGAGCGGCGATATCGGCGAGCGGCGCTGGTCTAAACTCGGGATGAAGCGCGAGAAAACCTACGATCTCCGGAGTATCGAGATAACTCACCACTCCTTGACTGCGTCCCCAGTTGTAACCGTAGCCATCCTCAGAAACCAGATCCCACCAAAGACGCATCTGAATTTCGAGTGACGGTCGAAGCTTTTCCAGAATATCTTTACGACCCGCGATTTCGGCGGCGTCCCAAATATATCGAGCATACTCATTCGAGTAACGATCGTACCGCCCAGTCGGAGGTGAATCGTCGGCAAACAACTTACCGCTGGTGAATTGAATTGCTGCCCGATCAAGTAACCGGTCAAGAAAATTTCGGTCAGTTGAAACTCCGAGCTCATAGCTAATGCTGGCGATACGTGAAGCCACTCCCAGATAATTTTCTGGTAGATCGATTACCTTATTTGTTTTGGGATCATAAAACCGTTCCGGATTGAGGAGCGACCGCCACGCCTTTTGCTCGTCAGGTGTCAGGTTTTGCCACAGAGGGTTTGTCTTCAAGTCACGCCCAAAATGACGAAGGGCCAACGCCGCATATAACTGGGAGAACGCCTTACTACCAGCATGCGCTTCAATCAACCCGATTTGTCCGACCCACTTTGCGAGGTCGCGTCCAGCTAATTCCCGATTTCCGGTTGTTTCCGAATACGCCGCGAGTGAACGCATGAATGTTCCCCAGGAAAACTCACCTGTTGTGGGAACGCCCAGCACCCGATCCGGAACCGGTGACAAAGATTGAATGGCGCCGAGATGAGCGGCCAACTCTTTTCCCAGGAAGTCATTTACCTCAACACGAAGATCTGAGGTCTTGACTACAGGAGGGGTTGCCTTTGCACTCGCCCGATGCAGAGGCGACGCTATCGACGCAGAAGTAACCAGCAGCGCAGTCAGAATTGAAAACGTGATTAGCTTCACTTCGTACTCTCTTTTGGATCGTTTGGCTCGGACTACGCAACCATTGGTGCCGCAAAAGCGGGGGCAGCTACGAGTGCAACCGCACCTCGCAGTCTTGGGTGATCTTCGGCAGGAACTACCCGAATTTCCGTGGCGCCACCGAAATCTGTCAGGGTCCTTTCGCGTAAACCGCTCCGTACAATCGGCTCTATCAATCCCCATGCAGTTGTTATCTCGCCACCGATATAAATTCGCGACGGATCCACGGCATTGATAATCGAGGCCAATCCGAGTCCAAGATAACGAGCAGTTGAATTGATTGCTGCCAGCGCTTTAGCTTCTCCGGTTCTTGCGCGCGCGATCAAATCCTCGACCGTCAAGCTGGCATCTTCGGCGCTTTGCGGTTTTGGATCGGTGAGATCTCTTCCGAAATATCTTGAAAGCGTAGCAAGGTTGGATATGTAAGCTTCCCAGCAACCGGTAGCCCCGCAAGTACAGCGTGGACCATCAATACTTAAAGGCACATGCGCAAATTCACCGGCCGTATTGTGCCGACCACGAAGCACCTCGCCATTGACGACGATGCCGACACCCACTCCATCTGACACGCTTACAAAGACTGAATTGCCGGATGCCACCATGTCAGAGCGCGTGGCCCAAAGTTGAGCGAGCGCACAGGCCTTACCTGAATTTTCTATATGGACCGGAATTCCCACGGCGGCAGCAAGTGGATCGCGTAAGTTGATATCTCTCCAATACAAAGTGGGAGCGTGTAACACTTTACCGGCGGCCGGGTCGACCATTCCCGGGACTGCTATGCCAATCCCCTCGCACGCGCCAATCTCTTTATAATCTGCCAGCACCTGTTTGATCCGACGAGCAAGCTCCTGTGTGAGTGGACCAATTTCTCTACTGGTTTGAAAGCTGGTGACGCTGCCCAGTTGATGGCCCATCAAATCGGTGACCATGATAAAGGTGCGGGACGCTCGGATATCGACTCCGACAACACATCGCTGTCTTGAGTCGATAAAGAGGAAAGTGGGACGCCGGCCGCGGCCAACGGCCTCACCGACAGCGCCTTCGAAGATCAGTCCTTCGCTAAGCAGTTCGCCCACCAGCAAACTCGCAACGCCACGTCTGACATTCATAAGTCGGGCGAGGTCGGCGCGAGAGATTGGCTGATGTGCGCGAATCAGGTTCAGAGCGATCTGACGGTTGATCTCGCGGCTGGTACCGCGTCTGGCGACCTTGAAATCATGGGGATTGATCTTTCGCATAATTGATATTGTTCGACTTTAGGACTTAATAATCCCGATTGCTATAACCTTAGGGCGCTTGCGAGTCAGATTCAATTGAGCCAGGATTAAGAGTCTTCTACGATTCGTGATGATGGCAGAACCCTTGAACATTCTCTAGCCTAAAATTGAAATCCTGTTACAACTAACCGAACCAGCAAAGCCCGCCCACCCTGATTTCCTTTGATTTCGAATGGTAAAAACGATTTTGTCTAAACATGGAACATATACTCTCTCGAGCGGATAAACGTCAAGCATTTTTCGGGATATCCCGTGAAAAATCTGAGTCCCTGCGCCACTACCCACATCCGCTTAATCACCGAATCAAGATATGAGTGATTAGTTGCAAGCGAGCGGGCAAACTCGTTTTAGCCGTAATTCATTTTACGAATTACTTGCCGCGTTTCAGACTCGACGCGATCGCGGCTTCTGCCAGCGGGTTCATCACCAGATAGCCTTTCGCATTTGGGTGTAAGCCATCATCGCTAAGTTCATCTTTTAAGTAACCCTTGTCGTCCACCATCGCTGAAAAGTAGTCGAGATAAATCAGCTTGTGCTCATCGGCATAGCCTTTTATCCATTTGTTAAGCGCGAGGATCTTCTCGGGTGGTCGTCGAATAGTTTGCGTAATCGGCTTCCCGTCTCTGCTCTCGTAGTCACTGACTGGTAAGAGGGATGCCAGGACCACCTTGATGCCATTCTGGCGAGCGAGTTCATCCATCGAGATCAGATTGCCTTCAATAGTCTCAAGCGACATAGGACCAGTGTTTCCGGCAATGTCATTGGTACCGGCGAGTATGACGACAACCTTAGGTTTCAAAGCTATAACGTCGGGCCGAAAGCGAATAAGCATTTGCGGAGTTGTTTGGCCGCTGATTCCGCGATTAACGTATGGCTTACCCGGAAAGAACCCACCGTAATTTGGTGAATCCCATGAGTCAGTAATCGAATCTCCCATGAACACAACGCGCCCTTCATTCTTTACTGGCGCCGCAAGTTTTGCGTCGTCGTCCGCGTAACGCGAAAGTGCGGGCCAGTCTTTCAATCGCTCTTCAGCTCTTTCAGCTCTGGTTTTGTATTCATCGCAAGCGGGCGCAACAGAGGGACTTGTCTGCGCGAAAACGGACGCGCTGACGCCGAGTAGCACTGCGATCGGCAAGAATAATCGTGTCATATCTAAACAAATCTCCTTCGCGATGTGAAATGTTCAATTAAGGCTTTGGGGTTGGAGCGGGCGGCCGCGGATCGGCGAAGACCTTGATCAAAATCATCGTGAAATTTTGGTCGACAGTGCTTCTCTGGTGGGGAGTACCTCGGGGAACGACGATCAGGTCTCCTTGTTTGATATTGACCAGCTGACCTCCGGCGATTTTTGGCCCGCGCCATTCACCAGGTTCAACTTCCTTAGGTGTGTCGAGCGCGCCTCCCAGAGTGAGCGCGGCGGAACCGGAGAGGACGTAGTAAACATCATCCGATGCATCATGAAGTTCAGCCATTGCTGGTTTAATGTTCTGCTCATGCTGCACAGCCACGCGCAGCTCCATTCCTGGTCCACCTATTAACTCTTCCACCTTGTTCGATGGTTGCAGCTTCTTATCAAGATCAGCAAGCGATTGCCCAGTCATAACTACATATGGTCTGATCGGTTTGGATGGCTGCTTGTCTGGAACAGGGGTTTGAGCTACCGAAACAAATGGGATAAAGGCTGAACAAAAAAGTAGTGTCCTGAAAATCGCGCTCATATACTTTTTGACTCCACGTTCTTGAATGGACTTCGACTAGCCGACTGCGCCGAAGGCGTTAAAAGTAGTCAACACCTTTCGCTTGAAAATTGTAGAGTATTCAAGAGGCAGATACGGTTGATGGTTCAAGCAACTGCGCGGGCGCTGCGCCAGCGATCGATGGCGACGGCAATTACGATTATTGCGCCAATGATTATTTCCTGAATGTAGTTGGGCCAACCAACCTGCTGACATCCGTTCCGCAGAAATGCCATTATCAAGGCGCCAATCATCGAACCCAGGATACTTCCCTCACCGCCGCTCAAACTGCCACCACCAATCACGACAGCCGCGATAATATCGAGTTCAGCTCCGGCAGCCACCGTTGGATCACCCTGTCGCAATCGCGACATCTGCATCACTCCGGCAAGTCCGAACAACAAACCTGCGAGTCCATAGATCCAGACCTTCAAACGGTCAGTCGCAATCCCACACGCACGAGCTGCAGCTTCGTTAGACCCGAGAGCAAAAACGCGCCTGCCAAATACAGTATTTCGCAAGACAATCGCAGCGCAGATCGCAAGAACGATTGTTATCCAAACTCCCGGCGCTACCAGCAACCATGAAGGTTTAGGAAACATGACCAGTAACTCATTAAGCCAGGTGTCTGGTACGTTGACCGTTTGCTGATTAGCCAACCATTTGGCTGTTCCTCGCGCCACACCCAGCATTCCCAACGTAGCAATAAAAGGAACTACCTTTAGTCGAGTGATGGCCAGGCCGTTTACAACACCGACTACACCTCCTAACAACACGCCAATTGCCAACGCGCTAATGGGAGGCAATCCGGCGTTTAATGCCAGGGCTGTAATCACGCCGGTCAAGGCGACGGTGGATCCAACGGCAAGATCAATTCCTCCGCTTATTATGATCATCGTCATGCCAATAGCGCCGATCGCAACTATGACGGTCTGGGCAAAAACAATTCGGAGGTTGTTTGCAGAGAGGTAGCGCCCCGGTGAGTCCATCAAGAGAGAAAAGATCGCGATAACCACGACCAGCCCGAGTAACGGACCAAGCCTGTTCAACCAGTCGTTAAGACTTGAGGAATTAAGGACAGATCGATCCGGCTTGACGTCGGCAACCATTCAAGTGTTTCAGCTACTTAAGATACTGGTCTAGTGGTGGGTGGAGTAATGTTTGAACTTCAGGAGAGTCGAGATTTTCCTTCATCACCAGCATTACTCCGGTATCAATCTTTTTCTCGACGGGTTTACCCTGCAAGTGGTCCACCATGGTCTTGACGCCGAGATAGCCCATGTTAAATGGATTCTGCACAACTACACCATGTAATTGATCAGCGCGCATCGCATCGATGAACAACTGGCTGTTATCAAAACCCACAAACTGAACTTTACCGGCTTTTCCGATATCCTGGAGGGCAGACAACATACCCGCTGTCGACGATTCATTCGGAGTAAAGATGCCCTGTACTTCATCACCGAACCTGTTCAAGAGATTTTCTGACGCTCGCTTAGCAGTGTCACGAGTCGCACCAGCATATTGATCCGTCGAGATCAATTGGATCTCAGGAAATTTTTGCTTTATTTCTCCAATGAATCCTTCCTCCCGTTCCGTGGTACTCGCTGAACCTTCAGCATACCGAAGGACCATCACCTTGCCTTTGCCGTTAAGTAACTGGCCCATGCGCTCAGCAGCAAGCACGCCGCCCTTGCGATTATCGGTGGCCACGAAACTAACAATGCTTTCCGTCTCGAGTCCCGAATCAATGATTACAGTAGGGACACCAGCACTGCCGGCATCGACGACGGGACGAACTAGTGCGCGATTGTCGAGCGGAGCAAGGACAATCCCACTGATACCCTGGGCCGCAAAACCCTCGACCACTTGTATCTGCTGCTCTCGATCATCTTCTCTCAACGGGCCTTTCCAGATGACTTCGGTGTCGGCGCCCTGGGCAGACAGTTCGCCGGCGGCCTTATTACTGCCGGCGTGAATACTCTTCCAGAACTCGTGTGTGGTGCCTTTAGGAATGACGGCTACGGTGAATTTCTTTTTACCATTTGAGCCATTCTGTTTTGTGCATCCCGACAGCGCACACAAAGAAACTAGCAGTAATAATGGGAGTAGCTTTCGCATCAATCGGTTCCTCTTTGGAATGCGGCGGCCCGGCGCCGCTTTTTAGACCACGCTCAATTCATCGGCCCTTTATTCTAAATGGTCCCTGAGACAAGAGATTTTCGCGGTTCATTTTTTCGGTTTCTAACGAGTGTTCGTAAGCCCAGGTGCAAAAAAGCGGCGCCGGGCCACCGCGCTCCAGGGACTATGGCCCAACGACGGGGTTTTTAAGACTGCCAATTCC
>DASROI010000349.1:0-26201 GCA_035646955.1 Pyrinomonadaceae bacterium | reverse complement strand
GTGCCCCGCGGAGAACCGGCCGGAACTGTCTACACAATTGAGCCTGATCTTGAACAATTGGAGCAGCTCGAACATCAGAATGTCACCATGGAAACTCATGGAATGAATCCAATGAAGGTGCTGCAGTTGGTGAGATCAATGGGCGGAACGTTCAAAAAGATCCTTTTAGTAGGCTGTGAGCCAGCCACATTTGGACCAGAAGAGGGACAAATGGGACTCAGTCCGGCGGTTGCGACATCTGTGGATCGAGCCGTGCAAGTAATTATGGATCTGATTTCAGAATATCTTGGAAATAGAGAGCAAAATTGGGAGGCAAACGAAAATGGGCAGGAACAATGGATCTCAGAAAGAGTGTAAGCATTTTGGACGTCATGTTTGGAAAATAGTCGTAGGCCTGGCGTTGGCTGCGGTTGCTGCCGGCGTTGTGGCGTCTTTACCGGACATCAAGCGGTATATCCGCATCACTCGAATGTAAGGGTTCCCCTCGTCGAACCATCGACCCTGCGGATGCTTACTTAACAATTCTTACCCCCGAGTAGAAGGAGAAGTGTCATGACTAACAATGGTTCGGAATCGAAGGACATGCTGTATTTGGTAGGCGGTTTTGCCCTGCTGGTCGCGGGAGCTGGTTTGATCATGGCCCATCCCGAGATTCGCAAGCAGGTGCGCGCGGGACTCGATAAGGTGCTCCCCGGCTTGCCAGGTAATTTCAGCAAAAGTTTGTCGACAGTAGTCCCCGATGTGCAACGTTATTTGAAGCTTAGGTCAATGTGAAGATATGAAAAATGAAGGCAGTATAGTTAAAGGTGTCGCGGCAGGCGTGGCGGGAGGTTTAGTTGCTTCGGTTGTAATGAATCAGTTCCAGAGTGCGCTGAGTAAATTAATGAGCAACGAGGAACGATCGCACGGAGCGCAATCACAACAACAAGGCTCACCCGACCATGGAATCGGCAAAGCCTTGCAAGAGCGAGGGCTCGATGAACCCGACGACAACGCAGCAGTGAGAACAGGTAATGCAATCGGCGAGTTCGTGTTTGACGAAAAACTTACCAAGTCGGAGAAAGAGATAGCCGGGACAGTCGCCCACTATGCAATGGGTGCAGCCTCGGGAGCTATCTATGGAGCCTTTACCGAGTTGGCGCCTGGAGTTTCGATCGGAGAAGGCGTCCCGTTTGGAGCCGCTGTCTGGTTGATCGCGGACGAAGGGATTGTTCCTGCGATAGGGTTATCGAAGTCAGCAAAGAACTATCCATTGTCAACACATGCCTATGCGCTGGCTTCGCATCTGGTCTATGGGCTGACAACTGAGTTGGTACGCAAAGCGGTGCGGAGAGCGTTGTAGGGAAATGGCCTCTGAACTCGAGAGCGCGCTGGCGCACTATCGACTGGTTGCGGAAGAGAGCACATTTACGGTGCAGGCATTCGCCGGGGGCCTGTTCTCAGCCTTTGGACATGACCCGGTTATTTCGGTCCGCAGTTTTAGTGGCACGGCCCGGTTTATGCCCGATACATTCGAGAAAGCTGAGCTTCACCTATCGATTGATGCTTCATCTCTGGTGGTCGCAAATGAGGTCAAAGAGAAGGATCGATTGGAGATTGAAAACACGATGCGCCGGGATGTGCTCGATGTTCAAACCTATCCAGAGATCAAGTTCGACAGCAGTAATGTAGCTCTTAGCCGTTTAGGGGCTGGCCGTTATCGGGCGCGATTGATTGGCGATCTAACCATACATGGGGTAACGCAAAGGAACGTTTGGATCACTGCCGAGGTCACCATCTCGCCGGAAATGCTGCGAGCAAAAGGCGAATACCAGTTGCGGCAGACAGATTTCAAGATCAAACCTGTGTCGGTGGCCGGTGGCACACTAAAGATCAAGAATGAGCTGAAATGCTCTTTTGATGTTTGCGGAAAAGCTTCATAACCAAATGCACGAACTCTCAATTGCAATGAGCATGGTCGAAATGGCCACGGAGGAGTCACAACGACTTGGAGCTGAACGTGTGACTGCTCTTCACTTAAAGGTTGGACTGCTGTCAGGAGTAGTCAAAGACGCACTAATTTTTTCCTATGAGGTTGCGTGCGCAGGGACGCCGTTGGAAGGTTCAAAACTTATAATCGAAGACGTCCCGGTGAAGGTCTATTGCCCGCGCTGCAGATCCGAGAAAGAGCTCGACTCGATCCAATTATTCGCTTGTCCGGCCTGCGGCGAATTGACGCCGGAAGTTCTCGAGGGGCGAGAACTTCAAGTTGTCGCGATGGAGATCGAAGAAAAGCATGCCGAGGCACTCATTGCATGAGCACACCCCGATTAGTTGAGGTCAGGCAGAACGTGCTGAAGCAAAATGATCTGCTGGCGCGTTCACTCCGGCAGCGTTTCGCTAACGCGGGAGTTTCGGTGGTGAGTTTTGTCTCGACGCCCGGCGCCGGAAAAACTGCTCTACTTGAACAGACGCTTAGCAGTTTGCGCGAATCCGGTCTGAGAGTGGCGGCACTAGTCGGCGATTTGGCGACTGACAACGATGCTGACCGTTTGGCGCGAAGTCACGTTCCTGTCCGGCAAATAACGACCGGCACAGTTTGTCACCTCGATGCCAGCATGGTTGAAAAGGCGCTAGCCGACTGGGACATCGGGTCGCTCGATATCTTGTTTATTGAGAATGTTGGCAACATGGTCTGTCCATCAAGTTATGACCTTGGTGAGAACTTGCGAATTGTTTTGCTTTCGACGACCGAAGGTGAAGACAAACCGCTGAAGTATCCAACAATCTTTAATACCTCTGATATCGCGGTCATAACCAAGATGGATCTGGCGTCCGTGGTTGAATTTGATCTCGATGCAGCTAGAAACAACATCCAGCGTGTGCGGCCGGGAATGAAGACGCTGGAGGTGTCCGTGAAGACCGGCGAAGGAATAATCGAGTACCTGGACCTAATTGTCTCCCATGTGAATCAGAAAATTTCAATCTGACAACATGACTATAAGAGCGCAAATACTCGTGCGCGGCATCGTTCAAGGCGTTGGCTTTCGACCCTTCGTCTATTCGCATGCTAACCGAATGTCGCTCACGGGCAGGGTCCGAAACAATGTAAGTGGAGTATTGATAGACGTTGAAGGCAGCGCGCTCGCCATTCAACGTTTCGTCCACGAAATCGGAAATAACCCGCCGCCTCTCTCGCAGATCGATTCCATCGAATACAAAGAGAATTTGCCACCCGCAGGTTATCCAGATTTCCTGATCTTGGAGAGTAACTTAGCCGGTGATCGAACTCTTCCGGTCTCGGCGGATTTCGGCAGCTGTGCCGAGTGCGTCAGGGAAATGTTCGATCGACGTAACCGTCGCTACCGGTATCCTTTTACCAACTGCACTAATTGTGGTCCGCGCTTCACCATCGTCGAAGATGTTCCGTACGATCGATCGCGAACAACGATGCGCCACTTCAAGATGTGTCACGAGTGTCGCGTAGAGTATGAGAATCCACTTGATCGCCGGTTCCATGCGGAACCTATTGCTTGTGCAACCTGTGGTCCAAGGTTGTTTCTGCGTGATCGTGCGAAGGAACTGATCGTGGCCGATATCATTGCCTACTCGCAAGAGCTATTGCGCGCGGGCAAAATCCTGGCGATTAAGGGAATCGGCGGTTATCACCTCGCGTGTGACGCGTCATCGGACGAATCAGTGAATCGATTGAGACAGCGTAAGTATCGCGAGGACAAGCCGTTTGCGCTGATGGCCCAATCACTCGACGTTGTCAGACAATACTGCGACTGTTCTGATGCGGAAGAAAGAGCGCTGGTCTCAAGCAATCGTCCGATAGTGCTGCTCGCTAGAAAACCTGATTGCCAGTTGCCGGAATCAGTTGCGCCAGGCGTCGGCACGCTCGGATTCATGCTGCCTTACACACCGCTGCACTATCTGCTACTTGAGAAGATCACCGGACCACTCGTAATGACGAGCGCTAATGTGTCGGACGAACCGATCTGTTATA
The DNA here is from genome assembly GCA_035646955.1 of Pyrinomonadaceae bacterium. GTDB lineage: Bacteria > Acidobacteriota > Blastocatellia > Pyrinomonadales > Pyrinomonadaceae > PSRF01. The sequence continues at coordinate 22,213 of DASROI010000349.1, read as the reverse complement.
CAGACGAAGATGCTCGACTGCGTCTAGGTAACATCGCTGATTTCTTCCTGTTTCACGACCGCGCGATCAACATTCGCACCGATGACTCGGTTGTTCGAGTCTTCAGCGACAGGGAAGTGGTGCTGAGAAGATCTCGTGGATACGCTCCGGCTCCAATTCGCACAAATTTTTGTGTCAGTCAGCCAATTCTCGCCTGCGGTGCCGAGCTCAAGAGCACCTTTTGTTTGGCTCGCGATCACGATGCGTATGTCAGCCATCACATCGGGGATCTCGAAAACTTTGAAACGCTAATGTCGTTCAAAGAGGGCATCACGCACTTTCAACAGCTATTTGGAATCGAACCTCAGTTAGTCGCATACGACCTTCACCCAGACTATCTCTCAACAAAATATGCTCAGTCCCTGGATGGGCCAGCCAAAATTGGCGTTCAACACCATCATGCGCATATAGCCAGTTGCATAGCAGATAACGGAATTGCCGGTGAAGTTATAGGCGTTGCGATGGATGGACTTGGATTTGGGCTGGATGGAAAGCTCTGGGGTGGCGAATTCTTAGTAGCGGATTTCGAATTTGCGGAACGAGTTGCACATCTCGATTACGTTCCACTCGCGGGTGGTGCAAAAGCGGTTCGGGAGCCATGGCGTTTAGCGGCAATCTACCTGCAACTTGCCCTTGGTGATGAGGGCCGGGCACTCGATGTTGAGTTTAACCGCAGGTTGACACCGAAGAAGTGGGCCAGCTTGCGAAGCATGGTCGCAGCGAGAGTGAATAGCCCTGAAACCTCCAGCATGGGACGACTGTTTGATGCGATAGCTGGTTTGTTGTGTCTTAGAGAGTCAGTCAATTACGAGGGGCAGGCAGCTATTGAGTTGGAATCCATCGCCGCAGATGACGTTGTTGGATTCTATGAGTTCTTGATCGACGGGTCTAGAATATCTGCACTCGATGTGATTAGAGGTGTCGTTCGCGATTTGCTGGAAGGCGTCGCGCATTCAGAAATTTCAGGGAAGTTTCACCTGGGAGTGGCGAACCTGATTCTGTCGCTGGCGGAAAAAATTAGAAGTGAGCGGGGACTCAATAGAGTTGCTCTCTCGGGCGGGGTTTTTCAAAACCTGCTGCTTGTCAAACATGTTAACGCTCTCCTGCGAGAAGCAAAGTTCGAGGTGTTCACGCATAGTCGCGTTCCGACCAATGATGGTGGAATTTCGTTGGGCCAGGTGGCGATAGCTAATGCTCGCGCGAGTTCAGGGAGGTGTCATTGAATGTGCTTGGCCATACCAGGAAAAATAGTTGAAATCGTCGACGAAGAGAACCGAATCGCCAAAGTTGAAGTCGGCGGCGTGAAGCGAAATGTCAATATTGGCATGCTGTCTGAGAGCGACACCAAAATTGGAGATTATGTGTTGATTCACGTCGGCTTTGCGATGAGTAAAGTTGACGAACATGAAGCTGAAGAAACACTGAGGATGTTGAAAGAACTGGGAGAGTTTGATCTCGAGTTCGAACAATTCAAGACTGCAGTCGAGTGACCTGAGATGACGAAGCCAACTCTGGATAACTTTTCTCGTTCCTTCTATCCATTTTTACACGAGGAGAAGGGTGAGTCTGAATCTCTGCTTAACGACCTGGGATTTTCTTTGTTAGAGAAAGCTCGCGAGAGTGTTGAGGTTAAGACGCAATTCTTTACCCAGAACAAGGAAACGATTCTTGCGGCGTCACTCGCGTTGGCCCGAGCCTTTAACCGGGGACGTAAATTGCTGGTGTGTGGCAATGGCGGATCGGCGACGGATGCTCAACACATCGCGGTTGAGTTCATGCATCCGATAACGGTTGGGCGGAAGGCTCTGCCGGCTATCTGTTTAACGAACGACATAGCAATGGTCACAGCAGTGGCGAATGATGTCGGATTTGACGACGTGTTCACTCGACAGATTATCGGTCTTGGAGTTGAAGGTGACGTACTGCTTGGAATTTCTACGAGCGGCAATTCTCGTAATCTTTTACACGGCTTTGCCACGGCGCGACGGCTGAAATTGTTGACGATAGGTTTTGCCGGGAGTGATGGCGGTGAGATGAGTGCTCTCAGCGCGGCAGGTTTGTTGGATTATTGCCTGACAGTGCCGACTGCGAGCATCCACCGCATTCAAGAGACGCATGTGGCGCTGTATCACATCATGTGGGACTTGGTCCATACGATGTTGGAGAACGGGGCAATTCTGAAAGAAAAGGGCGATTAAAAGAACTATTGGTCATTGGTCATCGATCATCGGTTATTTGTCATTTATCCCGCTTGAGGATTAGGCAGAAATGAAAAATGAGAAATGACCAATGTCAAATGATCGGGGGGTGAGCGATGAAGTTTATTGACGAGTACAGACAGAGTGATCTGGCAATAGCGCTGGCTGGAAAAATCGCAAGCCAAACCTCCAGGTCACTGAAGCTAATGGAGGTTTGTGGCGGCCACACCCATACGATCTTCAAGTATGGAATCGAGGATCTGCTACCTCCGAATATCGAAATGATTCATGGGCCAGGTTGTCCTGTTTGCGTGATACCACTGGGCCGGGTTGATGATGCGATCTCAATCGCCCTGCAACCGGATGTGATCTTTACAACTTTTGGTGACGCGATGCGCGTACCAGGGTCGAAAACTAGTTTGCTCGATGCTAAAGCGCAGGGTGCGGATGTTCGCATGGTCTATTCTCCCCTGGATGCCCTGAAGATAGCTCGTAATAACCCAGACAAGCAGGTCGTGTTTCTGGGATTGGGTTTTGAAACGACTGCACCGTCGAGTGCCATGACTATTCGCCAGGCTGCGAAGGAAAATATTGAAAACTTCAGTGTTTTTTGCAACCACATAACGATTCTACCGGCGCTGAAAGCAATGCTTGATTCGCCGGATCTGCAACTCGACGGTTTTCTTGGTCCGGGTCATGTTAGTACTGTGATTGGAACTCGTTGCTACGATTTTGTTGCTCGTGACTATGGAAAGCCCATTGTCGTAACGGGATTCGAACCGCTGGATGTGCTCCAGTCAGTTTATTTGATCGTCAAACAGATCGAAGAGGGTCGGGCAGAAGTCGAAAATCAATACGGACGAGTCGTGAATCGCGAAGGTAATAGCCGCGCGATGGAAGTGCTCTTTGAAGTTTTCGAGCCGCGTGACTATTTTGAGTGGCGAGGACTAGGCTCTATCCCGCATAGTGGAATGAAGTTGCGTAAAGCTTTCGAGCGATTTGATGCGGAAGCTAAATTCAGCGTGCCTGGCTTGCGCATCGCCGATCCGAAAGCTTGCCAATGCGGTGAGATCCTGAAGGGTGTTAAGAAGCCGTGGGAGTGCAAGGTCTTCGGTACAGCTTGCACACCTGAAACCCCAATCGGTTCGTGCATGGTGTCCTCCGAAGGTGCCTGCGCCGCCTACTACAACTTTGGCCGTTTATCGAAGATTGCGTCCCGATCAGGTGTTCGGGCTTAGGATTTGGCCTTCGACCGTTAACCAATGAGTCTTTTGAGGGAGCAAAGACCAAAGACCAAAAATCAAAGGCCAAACATGTCATCAACCTTCTCTCCGTCACCACTATTTCAACGCGTTGAGCGGGCGCGCCGGCGGAAGCACAAGTTTACGGACACGCACATAACGCTCGCACACGGGAGTGGTGGACGAGCAATGCATGAACTCATCGAAGGATTGTTTCTTGAGTACCTGCGCAATCCATTGCTCGACAAACTCGAAGACCAGGCGGTTCTGACTCCAGAGTCTTTTTCGTACTTGTCGACATCAGCGAGACGCCTGGCATTCACTACAGACTCGTATGTGGTTTCGCCGATCTTCTTTCCGGGTGGCGATATCGGAAAACTCGCTATCAACGGAACGGTCAATGATCTCGCCATGAGTGGTGCTCGACCGGTCCATCTCTCGGCCGGGTTTATTTTGGAAGAAGGCCTTCCAGTCGGAGAGCTGAGACGAATCCTGGAATCCCTACGTGACGCTGCAGCCGAAGCGAATGTGGCCATCGTTACGGGCGATACGAAGGTCGTACAGAAAGGTGGGGCCGACAAGATCTTTATCAATACAGCAGGAATTGGAGTGATCGATGCCGAGGTTGAGCTCGGTGCCACCCGGGCAAGGGCTGGTGACAAAGTAATTCTTAGTGGCTCCCTTGGGGATCACGGCACCACGATCATGATCGCTCGAGGTGAGTTGGAACTCGAGACTGAGATCGAAAGTGATTGCGCGCCACTCCATTCCCTGGTAGCAGACATGATACGGCAGGCTGACAGTATTTCCAGCCTGGATGGATTGCGCTGTTTTCGCGATCCGACCCGCGGTGGTCTGGCGACGACATTAAATGAAATTGCGCTCAGTGCCGAAGTCTGTATCGAATTATCAGAGGACTTGATTCCTATTCGAGAGGAAGTGAAAGGTGCTTGCGAGATCCTCGGATTAGATCCGTTATATGTTGCCAATGAGGGAAAACTGGTGGCCATAGTCTCCCCAGACATCGCCGAAGCTCAAGTCGCCTGCATGAAGAAGAGTAAGTATGGAGTCGATGCCTGCATTATTGGCGAGGTAAAAGCGGAACCCGGCGGGATAGTCACGATGCGTACAGGTTTTGGCGGTACGCGAATAGTTGATATGCTCGTCGGCGAACAGTTACCACGCATATGTTAGAAACTATCGGCTCAATGAGCACTTTTGCCGTGCTCACTCTTGGTTTAATTTTTGGACTGAAACATGCGACGGAAGTCGATCATGTCGTTGCGGTATCGACGATCGTGAGCCAGCATCGCAATGTGTTTCGGTCTGCGGTGGTTGGCGGATTGTGGGGCATAGGTCATACAGCATCACTATTGATAGTCGGCGCCCTCGTTCTGTTTCTCAAGGTAGCAATTCCTCAACAAGTAAGCAGGTGGCTTGAGTTTGCAGTCGCTCTGATGATTATCGGCTTAGGAGCTAACGCTCTTTGGCGGGCGTTGAAGGATGGAAGGCATCTGCACCGTCACGAACACAATCACGACGGAGTTGCGCACGTCCACATTCACTTCCACGACCAGGAAACGACCCATAAACCGAATCGCGCTCACTCACATGCAGTTTCCGGGGTGGGCTTTAAGCCGGTTCTTATTGGCACTATGCACGGACTGGCCGGGTCGGGGGCGCTTACTCTACTCGTATTGACACAGATAAAGAGTGCGTGGGTCGGGTTTATCTATCTTGTGATTTTTGGCGTTGGATCGATTGTTGGGATGTTGCTGATGTCGGGGTTAATTGGACTGCCGTTCGCGTTGAGCGCCACGAGGATCAGTGGTCTACATCACCGCCTTCAAACTGCCGCCGCGTGTTTCAGCATTGCATTTGGCCTGTGGTACGCCTACTCAACCGCGCCAATCCTTTAGTGATTGAGAGATGACGCCACCGACTTCATTCGCGTGGTCCTTTCAATTTCGACCTCAGATAGTTGGATTCGACACAGGCGCGGTAAGTGGAAGTTCAGGGACCACGCGGCTGAAGCCGGTGATGTACCGAAGTCAATACTCGACAACTGTTCCTACCCGTTGCTCCGCGGCAACTTTTAGCAAATAGTCGGCGCAGAGCACATCCTCAATCGCGAGGCCCAGTGATTTGAAGAGAGTTATCTCATCTCGATCAGTACGTCCACGGTGTCTGCCGGTAATTAGATCACCAATCTCGCCAAGAATACTTTCACTGGTTATCAACCCCTCTTGCGCAGCCAGAATGTAATCGCCGGATTCGTTGATTGCTGACTCGCGCCGGTCGACAAATATTCTCGCTGCTGCCATCGTGCGGCCATCAATCTCACGCGACGACGGTGAATGTGTTCCGACCGCGTTAATATGACAACCCGCTCGCACCCAATCTCGCTGAATGACAGGCACTTGCGAGTTCGTGGCTGTAACGATTATTTCGGCATTTTCAGACGCCTCTCTTGCCGTCTTAACTGCGCTTAGCTCGAAATCACACTCCCCCTTCATTTCATCAACTAACCGATAAGCACTCGTTACGCTTTTACTTGCCACACGCGCTCGCTTGATTGAACGAACACATTTCAGGGCACGGATATGACTTCGGGCCTGAACACCAGCTCCAATCACCGCTAGCTCCGCTGCGTCCTCGCGCGCCAGCAAACGGGTGGCGACTGCTGATGCAGCGGCAGTACGCTGCGCTGTAATTGCCGAAGCATTCATCAATGCGAGTAACTCACCAGTCTCAGTACTAAACAGTAGTACCGCTCCCTGATGCGCATCCTTTCCAATTTTAGGATTCTCGGCAAAAACTGTAATAACCTTGATTCCAAATGCCGGTTCTTTTCCACCTTTGTAAGAGGGCATTAGACCAAGGAGACCGCGCGCGCCGGGCGGCCGAATAATCGTGCGAAGTGGTTGAAAAATTTCGCCTCGGCCAAGCGAAGCAAATGCATCCGCGATTAACTCGATGCACCTCTCCATTGGCAACAAGTCGAGAACTTGCTGATGATTCAAAATCAGAGTTTGCAAGTAGCCTCCTTATTGTGAGGCAATGCCAGCCTCAATTTTTCATCTTCCATCATTCCAGTGTGGGAATAACTTCTGAGTCGACAAAGTTATACCCCAAACGGTGAACCAACGCAGTTACCGCGCACGGTATGGTTAATCTGTGTTGCGAACCGTAAGAAGACTTAGCCAAAAAACGTGTAAAAATCGGAGTATTTAGCATACGACCTGCTGGCACGCACCTTGCTGAAAGAGATACCGGAGGATTTGAGATGAAGAAATGGTTGTTAAGTCTGTTTTGTTTATTGGTTGTTAGTGTAGCGGCGATTCCCGCGAGTGCCCAAACGCGGTCTCGTTTGAACAACCAAAGCAGACGCGGTTACGAACAAAGGGTTGGGCGTACTTACAACAATGAGGTTTATCGCGATTCACGATATCGCAGCAACGCTTACAACCAGTACCCGGGCGATTATTACTACGACGACAGATCAACCTGGGATCGTTCGCGAGACAAGATTACGACAGCCATCGGAGCTGGAGCCGGGGCAGCAATCGGGGCAATGGTAGGTGGTAAGAAAGGCGCAATTATAGGCGCAATCGCAGGCGGCGGAGGAGCTGCTATCTACACCTACGGTATCCGCGACAAGAACGACCGTTACTAACGCGGACAGTTACAAGTTCGGTCACACATTGAAAAATGAGTGGCCTTGTTAAGGGCCCGGATGTGAAGGGGAGAGCACATCCGGGCTCTAACATTTTTAAATGAAGCTGATGCTGGGTTAGACTTGCCCGCAGGTCTTATTCGGATTAATGAATGAATGCGGAACGAACCTGGGTTTCTTTTTAAAGTCTTCTTCGTCGTCTTCGGAATCTTTACCGGTCTTTTCCTCGGAGAGATCGCCTTACGCATTTTCAGCTACTCTTATCCGGAGTTTTACCGGAGCGATCTACAGCGGGGCTATTCTCTGCGACCGGGAGTGAGCGGTTGGTACAGCAAAGAAGGCCGTTCATTTGTTCAGATCAACAGCGACGGTTTGCGTGATCGCGAGCACCCTACCGCAAAGCCTCCAGGCACTCTCCGCATAGCTATTGTTGGCGACTCTTACGCTGAAGCCCTGCAAGTTCCAGTTGAAGATGCGTTTTGGTCCGTTATGGATCGAGACATCGCGTCGTGCACAGACAAATCAAAAAAAATCGAAGTCTTAAACTTTGGAGTTTCGGGATACGGGACGGCGCAGGAGCTTATTACTCTTCGCGAACACGTTTGGAAATATGGACCCGACATCGTCATTCTCGCGTTTACTACGAGTAACGATATTACTGACAACTCCCGGATCTTGAGGAAGACAAATGAGGTTCCTTACTTTGTGCATCAAAACGGACGCCTTGTTTTGGATGATTCATTTCAACGCTCATCCAATTTTCGTTTGAGACACTCGTTATTGAGTACTACCAGTACGTGGTTTAGAGACCATTTCCGGGTGATTCAGGCTATATTAGAGGGGTCTCGCGCCATTAGACTTGGGCTGGCCTCTTTGCGCTCGCCCGCTCAACCCGAACTAAGAGCGGCGCCAGCCAACCGCAAAGACCTCGAACTTTCAAGCGAACTTGGTCTCGACAACCTTGTCTACGTCGAACCGCAAACACCCGAATGGAAGGAAGCCTGGAGTGTGACTGAAGAGCTTATAGTCGCGATGCGAAACGAAGTGATTGCAAAGGGCGGAAAATTTCTGGTCGTAACTCTTTCTAATGGACCTCAAGTAGCACCATCACCCCAAAGCAGGGCTAATTTCATGGAGAGATTTGGAGTGACCAATCTGTTTTATCCGGACGACCGTATAAAGGTGCTCGGTACTCGTGCGAACTTTGACGTTCTGAATCTGGCGCCGAAAATGCAGCGTTACGCTACTGACAATAACGTGATCCTTCATGGCTTCGATAAAACTCTGGGTTCCGGTCATTGGAATATCGTTGGACATCGAGTCGCAGGCGACATCCTGGCGCAAAAACTATGCACCGAAGGCTGGCTGAAATAGCCCCGGAGACGCGTTTCTGTTATAGATAGTGCTACTTATTTGACGCGCCGGAGAGTGTGGATGGAATTTAAAGAGAATGTCCTCGGACTAATTGGGCATACGCCACTGGTCAAGCTCAATCGTCTGGCTCGGGGAGTTAAGGCCCAGATTTTTGCCAAGATGGAGAGTCTCAATCCGGGTTATTCCGTGAAAGACCGCATCGGCGTGGCCATGATTGAAGCCGCAGAGCGAGATGGCCTGCTAAAACCCGGTGGCACCGTCATTGAAGCAACTTCAGGAAACACCGGAATCGGTCTGGCTTTGGTAGCGGCGGTAAAAGGTTACAAATGCATCTTCGTGATGACGGATAAGGCGTCTGTCGAGAAATCGCGATATTTGAAAGCACTCGGAGCTGATGTTGTCATCACCCCAGTCTCCGCCAAGCCTGGCACTCCCGACCACTACGTTTCAACCGCTCGACGTATTGCTGCCGAAACTCCAAACTCGTTCTATCCCGATCAATATTCGAATCCCTCTAATCCCGAGGCCCATTACAAAACAACTGGACCGGAACTTTGGAAACAAACCGAAGGAAAGATCACCCACTTTGTAGCAGGAATTGGCACTGGCGGAACCATCTCAGGAACTGGTAGGTTTCTGAAAGAAAAGAATCCGGAGATCAGGATCATTGGGGCCGATCCGTACGGGTCAATCTTTAAAACATTCAAAGAGACTGGAAAGTTAGTCGAAGCGACGCCATATCTTGTTGAAGGTATTGGTCAGGAAATAGTGCCACCCAACGTCCACATGAAATATGTTGACGAGGTCGTAAACGTTACTGACAGCGAGTCGTTTGAAATGTCGCGTTTGCTGGGTCGCATGGAAGGCATTTTTTGTGGTGGTTCGACCGGGACCAACCTTGGAGCTGCACTCCGTGTGGCGAAAGATCTTGATGAAGAAGCGATCGTTGTATTTATCGTTTGCGATACGGGCGAACATTACCTGAGTAAGCATCACTCCGACGAATGGCTCAAGGAAAAGCGATTGCTTGAACCACAGCGGATGACGGCCGGTTTAATTAGCGGCACCAAAAAGCCTCAGGCGCCGAAGACCCTTGTTTATGTCAAGCCAAACGACACCGTTGCCGAAGCACTGGAAAAAATGGACGAGCTTGGTCTAACACAGATCCCTGTTCTTGATGAAGGGCGATCGGTCGGATCGCTAAGAGAGAATAGAGTGCTCGCAAAGGTCGTTCGCAACCGCGACATGCTGACGTCGCCGGTCAGCGAGGTGATGGAGTCGAGCTTTCCTATTCTGGATGTGGACGCCAGTTCGAGTGAAGTAACTAAGAAACTTCAAACTGGTCCAGCAGTGCTTGTTGAGGAGTATGGGCGCATAATCGGAATTATTACCCGTCACGACGTACTTGATATTCGGATGAAGTCGTCAGTTTGATTCTTGCAGATGACCAAAGACGAAAAAGTGTTAGCTGCAAACCGAGCTGCCTTTCACAACTACCATATATCCGATAAGTACGAAGCCGGAGTTGCACTGACCGGCACAGAAGTAAAAAGCGCGATGGACGGTCGCGTTCAGCTCAAGGAAGCTTATGTTGGAGTAAAGGATGGGGAAGCCTGGTTGTTCAATGCTCACATCTCTCCTTACTCTCACGGTAATCGCGAAAATCATGAACCTCTGAGAACGCGAAAGCTACTGTTACATAAACGCGAAATATCCCGACTCGATGAGGCTTCGGCCCGACAAGGAATGACCCTGGTCCCGACTCGACTCTACTTGAAGAACGGAAGAATTAAGGTAGAAGTTGGACTAGCTCGCGGCAAAAAACTGTACGACAAGCGAGAGACGGAAATGAAACGTACCGTCGAACGCGAAACGCGAGCACAGCTGAAAGAACGTAATCGATAAGAGATTTAAAATCATATCTTAATCGCAGGAGACTTTAGTCACATGCAAGTTGAATCTACGCAGCGTCCCTACGAAGACCTTGATGTGCAGGCTTTGGCTGTGGCCGTATTTAAAGGTGAGAAAACGGACGATGGCTTCTTAAAAAAATTAGATGATCTTTCTGGCGGATTAGTGAAGTCGGCGATCGAGTCTGAGGAGTTTTCAGGCAAGGAAGGCGAAACTTCCTATTTCCACCTGGTCGGTAATAACAAGCTCAAAGCAAAGCGATTGATGTTGGTTGGAGTCGGAGAGAAAGCCGAGTACAAAGCCGCACAGTTATCAAACATGAGCGGCACGGCAGTAAGAGCGCTCCGCAGTAAAAACGCTAAATCCATCGCCGTGATTCCCAGGCCCGCAAATTCGGATGGCGAGATGGCCGCCGCTGCAGTCGAAGGCGCTTACATTGCTTTATTTGATCCGGACAAGTATCGAACTGTGGACAAAGAACAAAAGTCCGTTGACCAGCTCGTAGTCGTTTTCGACGGTGGTGCCGAAGACAAACTTCAACACGGCGTCAAGGCAGGAAAGATTATTGGGGAATCGATCAACTTTACTCGCGACCTAGCCAATGAACCAGGTGCCTACATGACGCCGACCGACATGGCTGAACGGGCCCGGGAAGTTGCTAATGAGTTTGGGCTGAGTATTGATGTTTTGGATGAAGCGCGAATGGAGCAAGAGGGAATGGGATCCCTGCTCAGCGTGACCAGAGGCTCGGAGCAACCGGCAAAACTGATCATTCTAAAGTACACGCCAGCCGGTGCTGATGAAAACAACAAGGAATTGCTGACGTTTGTCGGGAAGGGAGTCACGTTTGATTCCGGTGGTATTTCGCTGAAGCCCGGTGAAAACATGGAGTTGATGAAATACGACATGACCGGCGGCGCCACCGTAATTGGAGTGATGCGAGCAATTGCCCAGCTAAAGCCTCCAATTCCAATTCTGGGAGTGGCTCCGTGTACCGAAAATCTGCCTTCCGGGAAGGCCACAAAGCCCGGTGATGTGGTCAGGGCAATGACGGGCAAGACAATTGAGATCATCAATACTGATGCTGAAGGACGATTAATCCTTGCAGACGCGATTGCCTACGCAAAGAAGCTCGGCGCAACAAAAGTCATCGATATGGCCACTTTGACCGGAGCCGTATCTATTGCCCTCGGCGATGTAAATGCGGCAGTACTTGGTACTGATCAGGAACTGATTGACGAGATTATCGAGGCAGGGCAACAGGTGGGCGAAAAGTTTTGGCAATTGCCACTCGATAAGGAATATACCAAGCAAATAAAGTCAGACATTGCCGATATCAAAAATGTTGGGGGACGAAAAGCCGGCACGATTACGGCGGCCGCCTTTCTAAAGGAGTTTGCTGACGGTCTTTCATGGGCCCACCTCGATATTGCGGGAACAGCATGGGGCGACGATGCCAAGCCTTACCGGTCGAAGGGCCCGACGGGAATTTGCGTCAGAACACTTCTGAGAATTGTCGAACGAGCCAGTAAATGACATCTGATCTGGCCCGAGGTGTCGTTAATGGTGGACAGCGACTGTCTTCTGCTGTTGACACTATTGAGGTTTAGCGATACCCGAGGTTCATTTTTCCTAGGCTTTTTGTTTGATCGAGTGGTGGCATAGGGCTTGTAAGGAGAACGGTCAATCAGCCAAAGGGAGCGAGTCCCTTATCCCGTAACGTCCTCGCCCCCTCGATTGCCGCTCGAGGTTTTACCGGCCGCCCCTTTGGCACCTCCATTCAAAAATTCCCTATTTAAAAATGTCTAAAACTTGCTGGCACGGGATCGTTCGGTGAGTGTTATAATTTTTTCCGGCCAGCTTGGCGATTTCCTCAGGCAGCCCTGGCCTTCATCGCTGGCTCTAAAGGATTAACGGACGCACAGTGATCGACTATTACAAAATACTGGGCGTGAAAGCCAACGCTTCTCAGGCTGAAATAAAATCGGCTTATCGTAAACTTGCGCGTAAAAGTCATCCGGACCTCAACCCAGACTCTGAAGCAGCACGCGAGTTTTCACTCTTTTCCAAGGCTTACCACACACTCAGCGATCCACAGGAGCGTGCCTATTACGACGATCAATGGCGAGCTCAGAAAAACCGCAGCTACTCGATACTGAATTCCGATAATCCGCACGCTAAACGAGCCCGTAACCTGGCTGTCCAGGCGAAATGGGACCGTCTTGTCGACGAGGTTCTTGAGCACGATCGACGCGAGAATCGAGAACGGCAACGAGCGGTTTTCACTACCGTCTCTTTGTTTTTGTCAACATTCTTCCTGGCCATGATTCGACCTCAGCTTTGGCAGGTATTTGATTACCTTGGCCGGGCAATCGTCTTGACCTTGTTTGTAATTGGCGTGTGGCACCTGGCCACGAGACTTCGTGAGTATTTAGCTCACTACACCTATCAACCGAAACCGATTCAGGGCTCAATCATTCACGAGGACGAATTACCCGAACAACCATTTACAAGATTTTCTGCGTACACGTTTCTGCTGGTTGGCTATGCTTTGAGCCTCGGTATTGGGTTATATATCGGCTGGCACACACAGGATTTCTTTAACGATTTGACGCTTGGGTTCCAACATCGAGTAGCTGTTGTTCAGTCGACATTATTGATACCGGACCTGATCGTCTATCCTCCAATAGCTGTTCTAATTGTTGATACAGTGCACGGACTCGCCTCGCGGTTTGATTAAGCGCCAGAATTGACGGTTTTCTATGGTCGCCAAATCTTGCCTGAGGCGATTTTTGTCGTGTATAGTGCTGACTTCCCAAAGCCGTTCCAGGAGTAACAGTTGTCAAACAGTTTAAGAGGCAACTCTCGAGCTGACGCGCCCCTACTCAAGAAGCGAACGGCCAAACCTCAGTAATAAGGAATCCTTGAAACCCTGGTTTGGCAGTTGGTTTTGCCGAAAGGAGCACTGACATGGGAAACACGATAAATCAGCGTCAATCCCTGGCCTCGAAGATTGACGCGCTTTCTGAGACCGAATTAGAGGAAGTTCTCGACTACGTGTCCATGATTGAATCCAGCCGCCGCTCGATGGGCGCTACGACAGTTTTTGAAGAGGAGTTATTGACGACACTGGCGGACGCCCACGAAAACAGACGTGCAAGGCAGGCTTTCGAGTGGGAGTCAGTCCGGCGAAAAGCTGAGAGACGTGCGTCTGTCAGAGCCAGTTAGTCATTCTGAATGTCAAAACGCCGATTCATTCCTTTTGTACTCGCAGCAGTAGTCGCCGTATTGACGAGTGTTGTTTACGCACAGCAGAGTCCGTCTAATCTCACGAGGACTCAGCTAGAACTCGAACGCCAGCAACAGCGCCTGCATTCTTCGGATCCCGAAGAGAGACGGGACGCTTTAATGCGGCTCAGTTCGATGCGAACGGCGAACGCCTCGAGGATTGCCCTGCCCGCGGTCAATGATCCAGTTCCAATGGTTAGGGCAGTAGCGGCTCATGCAATCCTCTCGTTGAGACCAGACGAAAGTATTTCTGCTTTACTCTCGCTACTGAATGACAAGAATGAGTTTGTTCGACGTGAGGCGGCTTACGCGTTGGGCTCGACTCATAACAGTAATGCGACTCAGCCTCTTGGCAATCTTTTGTTGACCGATAAGGAGGACGGCGTTCGGAGTGCAGCGGCAGTCGCTCTGGGAGAAATAAAGGACGAAAGCTCGGTTGTAGTCCTGGGTTCAGTTCTTTCTCCTGAGTTAACCGCTCCTGGAAGAGGAAAGCCACGGCAGGAGAAGAATCCTTTTGTCCTTCGCTCGGTGGCGAGGTCTCTCGGCCAGATCAAAAGCAGGGCTGGGGCTCAGGCATTAACTGCGGCGCTCTTAAATGAGAAGAATGATCTCGATGTTCGTCGAGAGGCTGCAATGTCTTTAGGAGCAATCGGAGACCCTGGCGCGGTATCTGCCTTGACCGCAGCCACAACGTCAGAGGATCCCTACCTCGCCAGAGCGGCATCTGAGTCCTTAAGAAAAATCTCGCACTAATATCAATACAGAACAGGTAGCTCCGCGAGCGGCTCAAACTTGCGCTTGACGAAACTTTGAGCAGGTTCGTCGCTGTTCTTACAAACCGCTTTATTCTTTAACTCCAAAAGAAAGCGCCAGCCGAAATTGGCTGGCGCTTCTATTTTCAGTTAGTGCCGGTCTTAGTTCTCAGACTTCTCTCCACGTCCCTGACTTTTCTTTGCGGCCTTGGTTGCGGCAGGAATCGGTAACCCAACTCCACCTGACAACGTCTCGTCCGCGACTTCCGCCTCGACTGTACCCGGCGGCAGGTCATGAATCAAGGCACCTCCGGAGCTCTTGGAGAAGAGGAACTTGTTCTTAATTCCGTCCACATCGACATGGACGAGATCACCCAAACCGATCTGGCCAGTAGCCACCAGATTTGACAGTGGATAGACCAGGAAACGTTCAACCGCTCTCTTCAGGTGTCGTGCGCCATATTTGAAATCCAGTCCTTCCTTCATCAGCATGTCTTTTGCAGAGTCAGAGCACTGGAAAACAAACTTGGTACCTGCCGACTGCATGATCCGGTCTTGAACTGCCTGGAGTTCGAGATCCAGAATTTGACGAAGGTGATGTTCCTTCAATGAACGGAACACAACCACCTTGTCGATTCGGTTCATAAACTCTGGCGAGAATTTGCGTCGAGCTGCTTCGACGGCTGTGCGATAGATCTTTTGGTCAACCTCATTGTCGTTCGGCATCTTCGTCCCTTTACCGGGAGCGAAACCGATTCCGCCAGAAATTAATTCCGACATCTCGCGGGCGCCAAGGTTCGAAGTCATGATCACCATCGCCTTCGAAAAGTCTACCCGTCGGTTATCACCCAATGTAAGGGTGGCTTTATCGAGAATTCCCAGCAGCAACTGCCAGAGGCTGTCCGAGGCTTTTTCAATCTCGTCGAAGAGCACCAGCGATACCTTGAGATCATCTGTATGCATACGATCGAGATTTTCCTGCGTCAGCATCGGCGATGTTTCGCGATGACCAAGATATCCCGGAGGGGAACCAATCAACTTAGCAATCTCATGCGAGTGCTGAAACTCAGCGCAATCGATCTTCACGACTGCATTGGTGTCACCATAAAGGACTTCGGCTGCTGCTTCTATAACGCGAGTCTTTCCGGAACCGGTTGGCCCGAGAAATAACATCGTCCCAATAGGTCGATTCGGCGGATTCATTCCGGCTAAGAAGATCTGATAGAGACCACTCATACGCCGGACTGCTCGTTCCTGGCCCACTATGCGCGCTGTAAGTCGCTCCTCAAAATCCTGTGCGCGAGGGCTTTTTTGATCAGGATCCAGGAAAACCGTCCCAAATTTTTCCATGTCACTTGTTCTTGTCACTGTTTCTAACATCGGCGTTCTCCTTGCCCATTCGACCCGGGCCTATCTATAAATCAGACCGAAAACTTGGCCCAAATATTCCCTAAGCAAGGAACGATCCGTTCACTAAATGGATGCAGTTGAAAAGATCTTGGTTTCCTGCCGAGGGTCTCGAAAGCGGACAACCCCGGCGTGCTAACTGCTATATAACCAACTCTGCCTCAATTGTCACCACAAAATATTGAGGTATCAGCAAATTACAGCAATTACTTGAGAAGTGAGTAATTGGTTGCCTGACATTTCCTGTCAAAATTAAGCTGACAATTTATTGCAGACTCAGACCCTGACAGCCTCGAAAATGCACCGTTTCACGCAGACGTAAACGAAAAGCGACGGAATCCTAATCGTAATATTCCAATCCGAGGTGAGTAATAAGATCCTCGCCGCACAAGTGACGCAAGGTATTCTTAAGTTTCATCAACTGGATGAAAAGATCGTGCTCTGGATACAGGCCAGGTGCAGTTTGCGGCGACTTGAAGTAGAAAGATAACCACTCCTGGACACCTTTCATGCCGGCTCTTTGTGCGAGATCCAGAAATAGTGCGAGGTCCAAAACAATCGGAGCAGCAAGAATCGAATCGCGGCAGAGGAAATCGATTTTGATCTGCATGGGATAGCCAAGCCAACCGAAGATATCGATGTTGTCCCAGCCTTCTTTGTTGTCACCTCTCGGCGGATAGTAATTGATTCGAACCACGTGAGAGAAGTCTTTATAAAGTTTTGGATAGACTTCCGGCTGCAGGATGTACTCGAGCACCGATAGTTTTGATTCTTCCTTGGTTTTGAATGAATCGGGATCGTCCAGCACCTCGCCGTCGCGGTTGCCGAGAATGTTTGTAGAGTACCAGCCGTGAAGACCGAGCATTCTTGATTTCAGTCCCGGTGCGATGATTGTCTTCATCAGCGTTTGACCAGTTTTGAAATCCTTGCCGCAGATTGCAAGTTTGTTTTTGTCTGCCAGAGCCATCAACGCAGGTATATCTACCGTCAGGTTTGGAGCGCCGTTAGCGAAGGGAATTCCTGACTTCAGTGCGGCGTAAGCGTATACCATTGATGGTGCGATGGCTTTATGGTTCTCACGCATGGCTTTTTCAAACGACTCAATTGTCTTATGGACGGCGTGTGGCTTCAGAAAGATTTCCGTTGATGCCGCCCAGATCATCACCACTCGGGAGCACTTGTTCTTTTTCTTCCAGGCTGCGATCTCTTCTATTAACTGCTGAGCGAGTTCAAATTTGTTCTTGCCGGTCTTGACGTTCGTACCGCTGAGTCGCTTCACATAGGTTTGGTCGAAGACGGCTTTCATTGGCCGGATTTTGCTAAGAGGCTCTTTCAACCGAACTAAAAGTTCCTTGTCTAAAACTCCAGCGTTAAGTGCAGCATCGTAAGCAGATTCAGGAAAAATATCCCACGCGCCAAAGACTAGATCTTTCAAGTCTGCAAGGGGTACGAAATCCTTAATCAGTGGTACTCGATTATCAGTTCGCTTTCCTAATCTGACAGTGCCCATCTGAGTCAGGCTGCCAATTGGTTCGGCGAAGTTCTTTTTGATTGCTTCGACTCCGGCGATAAAGGTTGTGCTGACTGCGCCCAGGCCGACGAGAAGTACTCCCAGTTTGCCCTGGGCAGGGGCGATTGAATTGTCTTTAGCGTTCACCATTAATGTTCTCCTGAAATTTTGGAGAATCATAACTGTTGGTTGCAGAAGGGAAGCGACGGATCTTGCTCATTATTGGCGACAGATTGCTGCGACACGGTTGCTATTGATATCACCGACTTCAAGCCGTGTGGTTGCAAGGGTCAGTACCGATTCGCGGTATCGTCGGGTGAGTCTCGAGCTGATATGACTTGCCGATAACTGGGTACTCACCCGGCGCTACCGCGAATCGGTACTGACCCTTGCTGCGCCCGAATCTCCGCACGACTGAAGTCCGCATGGATTGCGAAGCATCAAAACTTAATTCTGATTGATCAAAGCCTTCCGAAACTCACGCGGGGTGGTGCCGGTAGCCTGGCGGAAAGCCTTAGTAAAGTGACTGGCACTTAAGTAACCGACACGCGCGGCGATCTCAGTTATCGAGAGATCACTCTCAGCCAGAAGCCGTTGAGCTCGAGTCGAACGGATTCCCGCCAAATAATTATGAGGTGTGCTTCCAGTTATCTTCTTGAAAAGCCGGGCAAAGTGAAAAGGCGAGAGATAAGAAGCTGCTGCCACATCTTTCAACGACAGATCCTGATCTAACTGCGTATACATCAACTCAACTGAACGGCGGATGCGTCGATCAACCAGGCCAACCCGCGAGAGTTCTAGTTCCTCTGACAACCGAGCAGCCGAATAATTCCGAAGTAACTGCACGATCAACTGTTCAACCAGCGCTCGAACAATGATCTCTTTGCCAGGACTCTCCGCTTCTAACTCGGAAATGAGGTCTCCAAGGATCCGGTCTAGTCTCGTGTCGTTTTGAATGACATTCTCGGAGAAGGCGATCATCGACTTGGCCGGAATCAATTTCATAGTCATTGCATGTTGCAGCGCAAGAGCGGGCGAGATTGTTATATCCAAAACTTCGACGCGCTTGCCGCTCGCTGTCAGGCTGGTGTTGGGTTCGAGAATTCTTGACTGGCCCGGGTTAAGTTTAAGAGAGTTCCCGTTGAAAGAGAGGTCGAGCACTCCACTAAAGACAGCCAAGAAGGAGTAAGCGGAACTTGCGTGTATCTCCCACTTTAGGTGTGCGGCTGATCGATAGAGGACCGAATACTCTGGATTGATCAGGAATCGATTTGATGGAGTCTGGGGAACAGTCATCGAACTCACTGTAGTCGAACCTGAATGTTACCATCAACCGTCAACCACGCGATTTCGTTGGACCACCAGCAATCGTGGATTATTCGTAATTAGTGCCGAGACTTTCAGCAATCGGGCACGGTCAATCCATTTCGGATCATCAACGGTCCAGACAACAACCTCATAACCTCGCTCGTGGGCGAGCTCCACAATGCGTTTATTGACCAAACGGTGATGAAGGGCTATTTCTGCAGCTCCGGCTTCGTATGCCCGTTCAAGTAACTGCGCGGTTCTAAATCGTGGTGGGTTTGTTAATGATGGTTCAAATAAGGCCGCAGTCCTTACGAGAGGGGCCCGGTTCTTCATGATCTTTAGCGCTTCAAGATCAAACGATTCGACCACAACCTTGTCCGGATCGAAGTGTGCTAATAACCTGGAAACGGCTTTCGCTAGTTCATGTCTCTGGTTAGCCTCCGACTTCATTTCGAGATAAAGATGGGTGCCACTGGACTCGGCCCAGCGAAGTAGAGTTTCGAGCCTCGGGATCTTCTCACCCGAGAAATCGGTACCTTGTGCCCTGGTTTTAAACCACGATCCAACATCTACTTGACTGAGGTCCTTTAGCGATAGATCAGAAACTCGGTTGGGCAACCCTGCGGTTCTAAGCAGAGTGTCGTCGTGGATGATGACAGGGATTTGATCGCGACTTAGCCGAACGTCGAATTCGATACCGTCGGCCCCCGATTCGATTGCCAGATTGAACGCCGCCATCGTGTTTTCTGGCGCAAAAGCGGAGGCACCACGATGACCAATAATTAGGGGTAAATTGTTTTTGGTGAGAGCAGACACGCTTCACTGTGCAGGCGAGTTATTTTCGTGCTGCTTCGACATTATTGGTATGCCGCTTCAATTTGATATCAAAGGTTCCGTAGTCACTTTTAATTTTAACTCCGACTGGTACACGCCGATGATCGTCTGTGATCCAGAGTGATAACTGTCCTTTTTCCTGTTCAATCAAACTGTCAGGACCAAATATGTCCGGGTCTACTCGAAAGACGTTGACCTTGCCAAAGATAGTTTTCATCCGCTTGCGTTCGACGACCTGGACCGGCACGCGATAAACATGACCACTGTCGCCGATAAATATTTCGAAAGACTTTCCCACTGCGAGCGGTTGCATCCGAATAAAGTAGATGGCCGAGAGGATATCCTGGAGCTGTCCTGAAAATTGCGTCGTAGCGTTTCGCGTTTCTCGCGACGGATCGGTTGGATCCTTTTGGGTCCAGGAAAGTTCACCTTTTGTAGCGTCGAAAATCGTCTCGCTTTGACGCACGCGCTTACCCTGCTCGTCGAGAATGGTGCTTTTCCTGATCGTGAAACTCATCGGTTCAACAACCGACTCAACTCGTTCACGAAAGCGTAAGTTGAATAGTTTGGTAAAAAATCCCTTGCTTGAAACCTCAGCATTAAACGTGAGGCTGTAAAGGTTGTTCGCTTCTGAAGCAGCACTAATTGGTGTGCGAGTTGTTTGGAACTTAAATTCCGCTATATCGAGATTCCGCAGAACCGACTTCGAAAATTCAGCGTCATAGAAGAGCTCTTCCGCTGGTTCAAACGGCATCGGGTTTCGACCCGCTATCGCTTTCTGGCCCATCGCCGGCATCACATAAAGAGCGATTGCGAATACCGACAACAAAAATCGCTTGTTAAAGTTGAAATTCATCGAATCAAATACGTTTTTAAAATCAGTAAGCCCCAGGCTGCCATCAATCCGAGCGCTGCTCGATATTCCCGATAGCGAAGATATAGCTTGCCGTCGAACTTTACCGGTCCCGCTTCCGCTTGTCGAAATGGGGTGAGACGTGGAAAGAACAACGGCACTGTTTCTTTATAACTCTCGTACTCCTGGCCGAAAAGCTCAGCCATTGTGGAGGCTTCGACGCGCATCACCGGCAAATAGATGCCAAGGAAAAGAGCCGCAAACAATAGTGCGAGAATCCATTTCCCCGAGGCAATAGTAAATCCCAGGCCTACGAGAAAGCTTCCAAAATATAGTGGATTTCTGGTAAACGCGTATGGCCCGGAGATGGCCAGGCGAGCGTTCTTTCGGATGTGGCCTGATGCCCAGGCTCGAATCGCCAGGCCAGGTAGCGATACAAATGCACCTATCAGGAGTGCCTTTGGAGTAGGTCTGGCAAAAAACAGGAATGCGATACCGACTGCGAAGCCTAAGGGCACTCGCCAACGTTGAATAAACGTACCTCCGCGTCGCATGTCGAAAAAGATCCTTCCGCTTAACCTGCAAGTGGCAATGCCTGAGGTGACCCCTCAGCAGCCTTGAGTCTTTTGTCTACTGCTTCAAACACTCGTTCCACGTCGATATCCATGCAGATCCAGTTCGCGCACGCCCGCCGGTGGCAGTCAACACGACAGTCGATGTCATTTCTCTCAACGCAGATATCCAGCGGCCTCGGACTACCATTTCGCCACCATTCCGTTGGACCAAAAATTCCCACGATCGGGGTACCAGCCGCAACCGCTATATGAGTAGGACCAGTATCGCCCCCAACGTAAACCTTTGCCTTCCGGGCCAACTCATAAAAACCTTTCAAGGATACATTTGCCAGCCGGACGGCGTTAGCAGTTGAGGCGCGTTGAACTGAATTGGCTAACTCTGCGTCGCCAGGGCCGTAAGGCACGACCGAATGAAGGCCAAAAGATTTCCACAGGGCATCGGCAAGTGCTCCGAATTTCTCAGGCGCCCAAAGTTTAGTCGGCCATCCTCCTCCGGGATTAAGGATGACGTAGTCCGCCGAGCTTTCGATGACTTGCTGTGCTTCCAGCCGATGCGGGAGATCGGTATGTATGGGAAAGGAGAGTTCTTGAGGAGTTTTGGGTACCTCAATCTTCAGGGCGTTCTCAACGAGTGCGATGGCCTTATATATAACGTGAGTTTTCTTAGGGACATGGACCTTGCTGGAAAGCAGCAAAGCACTCGCGGGTTCGCGCAGGCCTTCGCGACTATACCCAAAAACACGACGCGCGCCTGAAAGGCGCGCGATTGAAGCTGATTTTAGGAGTCCCTGGAAATCTAAAGCGACATCGAAGGCTGAGGCACGTAACCGACGTAACTGCTGGCGCGGTGCCCGCAGCGTCTCCCCAGACATCAGCCCGCGCCTCAACACCTTCGTGTCGACTTCGATGAGACGATCTAGAAGCGGGTTGTCTCTCAAAATTTCAATAGATGATCGTTCTGCAACCCAGGAGATCTCAGCCTGGGGTAGGCCAGCACGAATGGCGGCCAGGGCCGGCAAAGTGTGAACTATATCTCCAATACTTCCAAGTTTGACGATCAGAATTCGCATACCGTCTAAATCAGGTACCGCCGAAATACACAAACTTCAAGTTGGCTTCGGCTACCATCTTCCCAGCCTTGAACTTAGTCAATGTCCCCTCAAGCACGGGGGTTTCTTCATCAAGCATTGCTGTTTCAAAGACACCTGTTTTTAAAAATTTCCCCGAAAAACTGTAAGAGACGCCTC
>DASROI010000348.1:0-9286 GCA_035646955.1 Pyrinomonadaceae bacterium | reverse complement strand
AGCGACCGGATGACACACACAACTACCTACTGATCGGTCTGCTGCGTGTACCATCCGGTCGCTGCGCTCGCGGTACCGTAAGCATGCTCTATCTATTTATGGTAGAGCCTGCCTTCCGGTCGCTGCCCTCGCATTGTCCCTCGACTGTGTTTACGAACCGCGTATCCAACCAAGTCGGGGGGAGTACATACGAAATCGTGTCAGATTCAGCCTGATCACTAACATCTTCGGCAGGATTGGGCGGTTTCCACTAAGTTTGGTCTCAGGCATGGTGATTGCCATTACAGTCCAGCGATGGGAGGTTATGGGAGACACACAATGAAACTGAAATATTCAAACAAGACAATCGGTGGATTTCTTCTCGCATTCTTTGTGCTTTGTGGAATTGTAGCCGTAAGCGAAACCAGCGCGCAGGCTCAGTATCCTTACGGGCAGGATCCTTATTCTCGCGACCGTGACCGTGACTACCGGCGCGATCGTGACGACCGCTATCGAGATGATCGCTATCGTCGCGATGATCGGTATGGTCGAGGCGGTTACAACAACGCCTATCAGATAGCCCGCCAGCAAGGGTACAGCAATGGTCTTAGCACCGGTGCGGCCGATGCACAGCGTGGCCAAAGCTACAACCCGCAACGTTCGCACTTCTGGAAGAATGGCTCTGATGGCTATAACTCGTCCTACGGAAACCGTGGTCAGTACAAACAGGTATTCCGAGATGCGTTTGTACAAGGTTACCGTGAAGGTTATTCAAGGTACGGTGGTAACAACCGGAGAGGTAACAACAACGGCCGATGGGGTAATGGCCGTTGGCCCTGGTAAGTTCTACCTACAATCTACCCTGCTGGAAATGCCGCGACCTAAATGGTCGCGGCATTTCGTTTTGGTTCCCCTTAAAGAGCCTAATCCTTAAATATATGAGCAATTTAATGCAAGAAACTATAGCTAATCTCGGGTAAAAACAGATTGCTGGAACTCGGCGGCGATTAACACTGTTTTCTTCAGTGGAGAGGTTAACTATCGATGATTGCTCTAAGAAAAAAGCGCCCTTTAACGTTAGTACAAGTGGAAGTTCATGAGAGTGCACCCGCCGTTCGCAGCCGGGCTACGACCCAGTGGCGTACAGCAATTAACCAGACGGCGAGTCGATTTGCTCGAAGATGCATTACCCCTCGTTCGCTAGCGATCTCAGATGCTGATTTTATGCGTGTCAGCAACGCGACCGTGCGCGAAGGCGAGTCTCATCGCGTTTGGCCACCAGACGTGGTCCAAAAATTCAGAATGGCGGAAGTTATCACTAACAGTGGCACACAGCATTACGTGTTGAGGGATGCCACCATTAATCGCGTTAATCGTTAGAAACCGTTTCCCCGACGTCCTCCCCACCGCGAAGTGTCCAGTTTGAGTCCCGGCACTGTCTGGCCCAGAATTAGTTACAGACAGTGTTGGGACTCTTTCCTTTATCCTTTTACCGCACCCAAAGACAAACCACGGACCAGGTACTTTTGCACCACCAGAGCGAACGCGAGTATGGGGATAATGGCAACGGCGCCGGCCGCGCTCATGATACCCCACTTAATTTCATATTGAGTGACACGGCCAGCAATCCCAACAGGCAAAGTCATCGCTTGATCCGTCTGCGTTAACACGAGCGCGAACAAAAATTCGTTCCATGAGACGATCAAACAAAAGACTGCGGTAGCTGCCAGCCCGGGCGCGACCAGAGGCAGCACGACTCGCCACAATGCGCCCAATCTTGAGTCGCCATCGACCATTGCAGCTTCCTCGAGATCACGAGGGACTTCCACAAAGAAGCCGCGCATCATCCAAACCACAAATGGCAAATTGAAACCGGTATACACGATTATCAATGATAACCGTGTGTCTAAAAGTCTCAGGTCTCTCATCATCAGAAACAAGGGAACCGCTGTGACTATCGCCGGGAACATCCGGGTTGAAAGAATCCAGAGAGAGAGCTTTCGATCAAGGTTCCAGGGCAACTCGAATCTTGCGAGTGAGTACGCCGCAAGTGTCCCGAGAACCAGAGCGCAAGCCGTCGAGGCAACCGCCACGATGGCGCTTGTGATCAGATACTGTACGAATGATTGAATGACGAAGGCTTCGTAGTAGTGCTCAAGAGTGGGACTAAAAAACAGCCAACGCGGCGGATTCGCAAACTGGTCCACCTCTCGTTTTAACGACATCGTAAGCATCCAATAAAATGGCGCGATCGCCAAAACCAGCGCGACCACCAGGACCAGATACTTAACAATGACGTGGCCTGGCTTAGGTCTCAAGCGACACCTTCACGTGATTGCAGTAGGCGAATATAGATCGCACTGATCAGGTTAGTTATGATTAGAAGTACAAACGACATTGCGGCCGCATAGCCAAAGTCAGAGAAGCGAAAGGCTGCGCGATAGATATACAGACTAACCGTCTCAGTTGCGAACCCTGGCCCACCCTCCGTCAAGATGAAGATCTGATCGAACACGCGAAGCAAATCCATCGTTCGCAATAATAGGACAATGAGGATCGCCGGCTTGAGCAGTGGTAAGGTGACGTGACGAAAGGTTTGCCAGGCATTTGATCCATCAACACGTGCTGCTTCATAAGGTTCCTGGGGGATGGCTTGTAAACCGGCAAGCAGAACGAGAAAAACGAACGGGGTCCATTGCCAAACATCAACGGCAATCACCGCGGCTAAAGCGAGTCGCGGAGAAGCGGTCCAGGTCAATTGTTCAGTGTTGATACCAAGCTGACGTAACACTCCATTAACCGCTCCGAAATTCGGATTGAGCATCAGGCGCCAAACAACTCCTACAACCACGGGCGGAATCATCATAGGTATCAGAAACGCTGCGCGAAACACCCTCTGTCCCCGAATGGTGGAGTTGAGAATGAGTGCCAGCGCAAACCCGAGAACAAATTCAAAGGTCAGGGCGACGGCAGAGTAAATAAATGTGTGGGCCATCGCGGCCAGGAAGAAATTATCACCTGCGAGACGACTGAAATTTGCGAAGCTCCATGTTGGCCCAGCGGGGCCATCGGTTTGCAAAGCGATCTGTATTGAATACAGCAGCGGATAGATTGAAAGCGAAACCAGCACCGCGAGCGCCGGCGTTACTAGCAGGGTTGCGAACAGTAGGTCGCGGCTACTGGCGTTGAATGATCTTGTCAATTTCTGCATTTGCCTGGTTCATCGCGTCTTCTGCTGTTAACTCACCACTATTAGCTTTGGAGAGGAAGATCCCGAAAGCATTTTCAATTTCGTTCCATTGAGCAGTTCGCGGACGAGGCCTAGAGGTCTCGAGTGAATGAAGTTGAGCTGGATAAGCAGGATACTTCGAAATAAGCTCGGCATCCTTGAAAATTGAGATTCTCGTCGGTGGATTTCCACGTTGGGCGGAGAGCCTCATCTGTTCCGCACTGGTGGCCCAGATCAAAAAGTCCATCGCTGCGTCAACGTTCTTGCTGTCTTTTGGAATAGCGATTAACCAGTTGCCAATCTCCGCCTGACCTGGTTTTTGCGCGCCTGGTAGAACGGTGAAAGCCATCTTGCCAATTACTTTCGACTTGGCGGGGTCGTCGAATGGACTGATCCATGCCGGCCAGTTGATCGACATAGCAGCCGTTCCCTGGAGCAAATGTGCTCCAACTTCGTCCGCGTTGAAACTGGCGTAGCCCGGTGGCGAAACTTTCCCCAGCTCGAGCATGAATTTTAGTGCTTCGACCCCTTCTCGGCTGTTTACGGTTGGTCTGCCATTCGAGTCGAACATCTCACCGCCAAAGGCCCAGAAGATTGGCATGAAGTCGGCGACAGCCGCATTGCCCTGGGCCGCTCGCATCACGTATCCATAGATCTTGTTGCCCGCGGCATTCTCTGCCTCCTGGATCTTTTTGGCTGAGCTCAACACGTCGTCCCATTTCGATGGTTCCGGCAATTTGTGTTTTTCAAAAAGATCTTTTCGATAGAAGAAGAGCTGAGAGTTTCCAACATAGGGAAGAGCGAAGAGCGTCCCAGTCTGGTATGGATGCCGGCAGAGAGCGATCGAGTTAGCGACGAAATCACTGTCAGGTTGGTTTTGGCCGCGTTTCTGCAGGAGTGGTGTTAGGTCAGCAAGAAATTGCTTTGCGGCGAAACGCGGAAACCACGGATCGTCGAGCATGACAAGATCATAGGCACCGGTTCGAGCATTGAAGTCCAGCTGCTCTTTTTCGAAGAGGTTCGCGTAAGGGAACGCGGCGATGTTTACATGAATACCGGTTTGCGCTTCGTAGTCGAGCGCTGCTTGTTTGAGGGCTTCTCCTTCGACGCCGACGTTCACGGCGAGGCGAATCTGCCGCTTTGAGTTGTTGCGACAGCCGCTGATTAGCAGCAGCAGGACGGCGATGATCACAATGGGTTTGGTTAGATTCATGTTGTTAGGGCAGAGAAGCGTATGGACGTGTCCATTCATCGTTCAGGGGCTTTGCTCAAGACGTAACCCGCACCGTTACAGTACCGCGAGCGAAGCGACCGGAGGGTACTTTCAACGAGACGATCATCAAGATCCAGGCGTAAAGTTGAGAGTACCCTCCGGTCGCTTCGCTCGCGGTACTGTAACGGTGTTCGACACTTGGGACTGTCGCGTACTAAAGATGATTAGGATTCCGTGGAGCGTCGCTTTGCCAGGAAGAATGAGATCACGGTTGAGTAAATGAGTCCAAAGAAAATCGCACCCAGACCCAGACCAGCAAAGGCTTGTAGCGCAACCTTCCAGGTGGGTAACTGTGGCGCGGACATCTGGTCGCCCGCCATGAATTGTGGACCAATCAGCAAAAGAGCTCCGGCAAAGAATAGCGAGGCCGCTATCGCATAGACCACCGATATTGCTACTCCTGCTTTGATCCCTTCCTTAAAACTAACTTTGTCCCGACGTTCGCGCTCTAATTCTTTCAGGCCGAGATAGATTCCCGCAAACTGCAGCAGGTTGAAAAAGGTAACGGTCCCGAGGCTATGAATTAAAGACTGGAGGTTTGGCACCAACACATGGGTAACGATCACCCAGGCCATCACCCCAATACCGATGATCATTCCGTATTTAATGGCAAGTTTTGTAATCATTTCCGGTCGTCTCAGGAAAAGGTTTTAATCGGCCCAGAATGGAAGGCGCACGTAAGCTACCGAAAAATTGTCATTTAGACCATAGGCGCGCTTAACTGAGCTCGCCGGGTCAAAAAAAGCATTGCCCAGGGAATCGTTACTTCGCTCAAGAGAGAACCAGCCCCATGGCGGCCTGGCCATGTTTTCGCCGCCTACCTTTCCCAGGAACGCACAGCCAACCTTGCCGACGCTGATTGTTTTTTGAATGGGCTCCTTGCCTTTCAGGCTCAAGCTAATCGTGACCTTTCCATAATCGTATGTCTCTCCGTAAACATGCTCGTCCTTATTGTGAGCTTTACTCCAAAGACTCTGCAATGAAATCAGATCGTAACCAACTGAGCGTTCACATGGAGTTTCTGGCAAGTCGTGGCAAATCGCATTCAGTCGATCCGGATCCGAAGCGCGACCCGCAAATGCATAGCGAAGGAAATCTTTATTTGCGACCTGTTTTGTCACTGCGGAGTACGCTTCGATTCCATGACCCTTTGGTTCGACATACAACAATGGATGTTGGCCATCAACACTGACCGAAGAAAATCTCTCCTCGCTGATTCCGGCAGCTGCGTAATGAGAAAATTCGTTGTGATGGAGAGTCTCTACGAACATGACTCGCGCATGGCCAAGGTCTTTGCCGTTTTTTTCTACGGTGACCAGTGCGCCCTCCATGTCGTTTTCATGTGCGAGAGTTGCCTCGTCGGCCAGACCAGTGGGATCGTATTTTCCTCCTCGCTTCACTCCTTCCCGAATTAGCTCACTAAGAATTGTTCCGCGAATTTCCCCACCTTTGTAATCCCGAGGGTGAAAAACTGCGTAATGAATGAATAGGTGCGTTGAGGTTTCGGCTACGGCGTAGTAGATGTATGCGTTTAAGGGAAAGGTTTCGTTGGCGGCATTCTCCCAGTTATTGTCGCCTCGCCAATCTCCGTCGAAATCGAAATTGGTTATGTAGTCACTTCGGGGCCGATCCCCCAACGCCTGATAGAAGATCGGAGCAAACCTCGCCGCAATTTCGCGATCAGCATCAGCCAAGCTTCTATTTTTGGCCCGGCTTACAGAATTTGCATTTATGAACAACGAAACCGCGAGAACCGGGATTAGGAGTCGGGCTGTTTTCATTCCTGACCTTTTAACTGAAGACCTCACCGAACTAATGCTTCGCAGTTCCGGGAACTTACTCCCATGCTGGTCTACTGTCACCACCTTCGTACAGGTAGGGAGCCCAGGCCAGAGTGACTAGCTTTACGGAAATGTTTGCCTTGGTGGGCTTCAAACTAACTTTTCCGAGTTCCTCTGTTTGCACGTCGAATGTGCGATCGAGTTTTTCCGTTTCTGCCTTGAACTCTTCGTCGAGACTTGTCAGTTGCTCGGCCACAGCTGTTGAGGTCGCTTCCGCTCGACCAACATCCTGGGCCTCTTTCATCGAGCGTCCTACGCCTCGAGCGGCCGTCGTGGCTTTTCCCAGCGTTCCGATGCTGACGCTCTTGCGGCCCATGAATGACGATAGGATCGTGGCCCCAAAAGAGATGGCGGTTTGCAGTTTTTGACTCCGCGCTTGTTCCGCCTCCCTTTCGACTGCCTGGTCGGCGCGTCGTTTCTTCTCCTCAAGCGCCGATATTTTGGCGGCGTATTTCTGTCTTAACTTTTCGACGGATTCGTCACGCTTCTCTCGAGCCAGTTGTTGCAGACGGACACGAAAGTCTCGCTCGCTCTCTCCGGGATTTGACGCGACGTCCAGACTTGGACTTTCCATCAATTCCAATCGTTGTGTTCGATAGAGCCAGCCAGCAAAGTCTTTGCGCCACGAATCGTAACTTTTTGCTTTGCTGGCCGCGCCGGGTGTTTCGGCAAATGATGTATCGTTTGCCGGGTCTCGCTCAAGATCCTCCACGGGTAGCTCCAGGTCAAGAGCCTGGTCCCAATTAACGTCGACTGGACCATCATCGATTGTTGTTAAAAGACTAACGCGTTGTGTGATGTCCACGTCCTTCGAATCGCTGTACCGAACTTCTGCGGTTCCCAACAACATCGGGTGATAGAGAAGTTTTGACCCGGACCGGCCGGATGATCGAACCGGAATGAAATACTGAGTGATCTCCGGAGGCAAAACGGGGCGCTGAGCCTGAACATCGCTAACTGGAGGCGCGGGCTTCGCTACCACTGGCGTGGAGACCGTCGTCGAGTTTTCCTTCAATGGATCCATCAACGCTTTTATCTGAACGCGCGTGAGCGGACCGCGCAGGTACGACATGGCCCACCTTGTTTCAAAGACCTCCGGTGCATCCTCGTGAGTGTTGTTCAGCAGGAAGATGCGATTGCTGAGGCCGGCTAAGAGTTGCTCCATTTCCTGACGGTCAAATTTCTGACCGGTTCCCGCCGCTATGCCTTCCAGTCCCTCCAACACCCGAGCTTTGTCGCGTTCAGTTTGTAACCGGCCAATGAACCACGTTCCAGTGTTTGATAGGCCCTTGTAATCCAGGTCTACTGGATTTTGTGTGACTAACACGACTCCGAGTCCAAATGCGCGGCCTTGTTTTAGGAGGGTGAGAAGCGGCAACTTTGATGGTGGATTTGAGACCGGCGGAAAGTAACCAAAAATCTCATCCATGTAGAGGATCGCCCTGAGGCTGGTGGTGCCTGATTGTGTTCTCATCCAACCTAAGACTTGATTTAGTAGGAGAGAGACGAAAAACATTCTCTCGGCGTCGTTAAGATGGGCGATCGAAAAGATGGCGTGACGAGGTTTGCCTGCGGATGTGTGGAGGATTTGCTGAATGTCGAGCGGCTCTCCCTCCATCCATCCCGCAAAACTGGGTGATGCGAGCAAATTGTTTAGCGACATGGCTAACTCGAATCGTTCTTTGGCAGGGAAGAACGATTCGAGGTCCATCACACCTACTTTGGTTAACGGGGGCGACTGAATTTTTTGAATCAGACTGGCAATGTCGAGATCCGAGCCGTTGGACCACTGCTGGTTGAGTATGTTGGAAATCAGAATATGCTCGCGACTGCGTATTGGATCGGCCTCGATCCCGAGCAAGCCGAGCAAACTGGTTGCAGTAGTGTTGATTCTTTCGGCTAACAACTCACTATCTTGTCGCAACGCTTCAGGTGGTGCCACGAACGATTTGAGAATTGACACGGGCATACCCGCATTACTTCCCGGCGTATAGATGACAAAGTCGGCTGCGTCTCGAAGCTTCTTGATGCGAGATCCATCCTGACCCCATTCAGCTAATCCTTTTTTCCAAAGCTCTGCTTGCTGTGCGGCGTAGTCAGCAGTGCTCAGATTTTTCTTTTGCGCATCATCGTCATTGACCCATGGTTGAAAGTCAGAAGGGGCCAGATCGGGAAAGGTCAGAAGCAAGTTACCGAGGTCACCTTTTGGATCGATGATTATTGCAGGTATGCCATCAATCGCCGCCTCTTCGAGAAGATTGATACAGAGTCCGGTTTTTCCGCTTCCCGTCATACCGACGCAGACGGCATGAGTTACCAGATCTTTTGAATCGTAGAGGAGTAGCCCGTCTTTGGAAGTCTTTTCTTTGAGATCGTAAGGACGTCCCAGGTAAAAGGCGCCTAGCTTTTCGAAGTCCTGCATATGAATGCGCACCCTCCTGAATTGTTCGATGAGCAGGGGGTAGATTAGCAGGTGTGACGTGAAAAACGGAGCCTCGTTGAGAATTCCCGGCAGGTTAACTGACGTCTGCTCGAGCTTTAGGCCATCAACCAAAGGATTAAGTTGCGGGACCGGTCAGTACCGAAGCGCGGTTCGGGTGAGCCTCGAGTCTTAGCTGCTGGACGTCACC
This sequence comes from Pyrinomonadaceae bacterium, assembly GCA_035646955.1. GTDB lineage: Bacteria > Acidobacteriota > Blastocatellia > Pyrinomonadales > Pyrinomonadaceae > PSRF01. The sequence continues at coordinate 334 of DASROI010000348.1, read as the reverse complement.
TAAACGCTCACCCGACGCTAGCGCGCTTCGGTACTGACCTCAATGAGAAACGAGCGATGACCGTTGACCAGTAGACAGCGGACTCAAACGATTACGCGACTTCAGGAAAATGATTCCTTGCATAATCAACAAGCTCATGAATTGAGTCTTGTGAGATCACGCGGAAAATCTTTAAGTCGCAACCATCCGGAATTTTCGGCGCCATCAATGAGTCGGTAATAACAAACGTCGACTGTCGAAGTCCTTTGTCCCACCCTCGTTGTCGTGCATCACGAAAACTTAATGCGTCCTGGTCCAGCCCGGCTGCCAGTAACATGGTCTTGGCCCAGCGGAG
>DASROI010000347.1:0-3034 GCA_035646955.1 Pyrinomonadaceae bacterium | reverse complement strand
TTTCAAGAGGGTAGACTTCTTCTTGAAGAAAAGCGCGGATCTTTGGAAGTAACTGTTCAATCTGGGTGTTCATAAAAGGTTGTCGCGCAGTGAATCATAGTGCCACCGGACTGCGCAATAGCTAGCTCAAATGTCTTACAGACCGCGAGCGCAGCGACCGGATGCCACATTCAACAAAGCGATCGTAAGAATCACATTGAAGTTGAGCGTGACATCCGGTCGCTGCGCTCCTGCTGAGGCGACGTTTGCTCTGGAATCGAGGTTAGCTCGATGGCTTTTTCTTTCCAGGGCTTTACACAAAGTCGATCTCGCCGAGCCGCTGTCTAGCAGTACAGTACCTCGAGCGCAGCGACCGGATGCCAAATTCAACAAAGCGATCATAAGAATCACATTGAAGTTGAGCGTGACATCCGGTCGCTGCGCTCGCGGTACTGTACTGCTGAGGCGACGTTTGCCCCCAACTTAAGGCTGCTCTGGAATCTCGGCCTGGACCAGTTGGGCCAGCAAGGTTAGCGATTCTTGCCAACCTAGATAACAGGCTTCAGCCGGAATAACAGCCGGTACTCCTCCTTGCACGATGTTCAGTTCCGTTCCGACCATTACTTTTTTCAACGTAATCGTCGTCATCATTTCTCCCGGCAAATTCGGGTCGTCGAATCTATCGGTATAACGAATACGTTCGTTCGGCGTTAGCTCAACATACTCACCGCCGAATGAGTGACTCTTGCCGGTAGTGAAATTGGTAAACGACATCTTGTAGGTGCCGCCGACCTCCGCCTCGAGGTGATGCACCTGGCCGGTAAAACCATTCGGAGGAAGCCATTTAGCCATTGCATTTGCGTCCAGGAAAGCGCGGTAAACTCTCTCAGGTGGTGCCTGGAGCACCCGATGAAGCCGGATCGTGTTTGTATCTCCTATTGTCATTTTTTCCCTCATATCAACCGGGCTGACCACCTATGATTTCTCTGTGAAACAAACCAACAACTTCTTGTTTTTTGACGATGTTTTTATGCGAGGACATTTCAGGGGGCCGTAGGCAGATCGCCAATGCGAGACCGGTCAGTACCGGTCTCGCAACTTGATCGTTTGGTTGCGGCCTAAGCCGCGCTGTGCAACCTCTCTGTTCACTTTCTGGTTTTCTAAAAGATTTCGCTCACCACAGACGCACCGAGGCCAGAAAGGTTACACAGGAGAATGATGACGCAGATCTTAACCGCCTGCGATAGCTCCGATGATGTAGAACGGTTCGGTTCCCGTTGCGACTTCACGGGGCACCGGAGAGTCGGCGGGCTCGTGCGTGACATCTTCACCACAGGCAAAGAACCTCAACATGGGCCGTCGCTGTCCTCCGACATGGTCGCGAATAGTTCCACGCAACATCGGATATCGAGCTTCCAAAGCATCAAGAATAGAATGTCGTGTCACCTGGCCGTTAATTTCAAGTGTTACATCACCGCTGACGCCCGCAAGAGCTCGCAAGTGTGCCGGCAATACAACTGAAATCATTTGAATGTTTGAACCTCCACTGAAAGCACTGGCGGAAGATCTCTCACAATCGGGTCCCACGTGTCGCCACCGTTGGGTGATGCATACACTTGTCCTCCAGTCGTGCCAAAGTAGACGCCACATGAATCAAGTGAGTCGACCGCCATGGCATCGCGCAACACGTTCACGTAACAGTTACTTTGAGGCAAACCGTTAGTTAGCGCCTCCCATTCATTGCCACCTGTTCGACTGCGATAGACACGCAGCTTGCCATCTGGTGGATAGTGTTCACCGTCACTCTTGATGGGCACCACGTAAATCGTCTCGGGTTCGTGCGCGTGCACGTCAATGACGAATCCGAAGTCCGTAGGCAGGTTGCCGCTTATTTCCTGCCATGAATCGCCTCCATCGTTACTGCGCATTACATCCCAGTGCTTTTGCATGAACAGCAGATTTGAATCCGCAGGATGTTGCGCAATGTGATGAACGCAGTGGCCCACTTCGGCAGTTGGATCCGGAATATATTGCGAGTGCAAACCTTTGTTGATTGGTTTCCACGTTGCGCCGGCATCATCACTGCGAAACGCACCCGCGGCGGAGATGGCTACAAAGATCCGCTTCTTATCCTTGGGATCTAAGAGAATGCTGTGCAGGCACATGCCACCCGCGCCAGGTTGCCACTGAGAGCCGGTACCGTGGCCCCGTAAACCGGAAAGTTCCTGCCAACTTTGACCGCCATCGGTCGAACGAAATAGCGCTGCATCTTCCACGCCTGCATAAACGGTATCAGGATCGTCGAGTGAAGGTTCAAGGTGCCACACTCGTTTGAACTCCCACGGGTGCGGAGTACCGTCATAAAACTGGTGCGTCGTGAGCGGTTTGCCTGTTTCCGTCGACGTGTCATAAACAAACTTATTACTTTCACCCTTGGGCATTCCATCAGGGCTGGTGGTTGGTTCACCTGGGGGAGTTCCGGGTTGGAACCAGGTCTTACCGCCGTCGTCAGAACGCTGAATGATCTGCCCAAACCAGCCACTGGTTTGAGACGCGAATATCCGATTGGGGTCGGCAGTCGAGCCTTTGACGTGATAGATCTCCCATCCGGCAAAGTGAGGACCAGTCACGTCCCAATTTTCGCGTTTTCCATCTGAGGTCAGAATGAATGCTCCTTTTCGGGTACCTACGAGTACTCGTACATTGCTCATCTTTTCGTTCCTTCTTTCAGTAGTTTGATAGCAGAGTCAGTTTCTTTAACAGTATGTCGAACGGCGAAGGGTAAAATCGACATTTTGCAGGAAAAACTTTTTTTCTAAAAGTGGTTGGGGACAATCACGCTACAGCGGGTCTTGAGCTTTCGAGTTCCGAACTGAAACCTCAAACAGCGATTTGCAGCAGTTTCTTCAGGCACGCGCACCAACACTTGTACGTAAATCCCACAAGCGCGGCAGCCTGTGGATCGTTCAAGTCCTTTCTACAGCAAGCGCACCAACCCCGTATGCGCGCGAATCCCACAGCGCGGCAGCGTGTGGATCGTTCAAGTCCTTTCTAC
>DASROI010000346.1:0-11498 GCA_035646955.1 Pyrinomonadaceae bacterium | reverse complement strand
AATGACCAGGGAGAAAAAACATCTCCGCACACGCGCAAAGCTCCCTATCATTTTGGATGGGACTGGGGTCCCCGCCTGGTGACGAGTGGGATCTGGCGAGCAGTTTCGCTTGAGGCCTGGGACAAAGCTCGGGTCACGGATCTTCACATCGTGCTGAACAGCGTCACCAAAGAAAAGGCCAGCATAACTACCAATGTAGCGGTCGAAGCGACGGAAAGTTCCAACGCTCAACTGATCATCGAGGATGTTGGCAACAAGATTGTCAGAGCCAGGAAGAACGTTCAGCTTATTCAGGGAACAAATCAATTTCCGCTCGAATTCGAAATCATGCGTCCCGCCCTTTGGTGGCCCAATGGACTTGGTCAGCACCCGTTGTACAACTTCAAAGTCCGGTTATTGATAGGTCAAAAACTCATGGACGAGCGATCCACAAAAATCGGGGTGCGTTCATTGGAGGTGCGACAGGAAAACGACCAATGGGGAAAGAGTTTTGCCTTTGTAGTAAATGGGGTTCCTGTGTTTGGCAAAGGCGCCAATTGGATTCCAGCTGATAGCTTTCCGTCGCGAATCACTGACGAGAAGCATCGTTGGTTACTCAAATCAGCAGCAAACGCTAACATGAATATGCTGCGAGTTTGGGGCGGCGGCATTTACGAGACGGACGAGTTCTACAACATTGCCGACGAGCTGGGAATATTGATCTGGCAAGACTTTATGTTCTCGTGCAGCATGTATCCCGGCACGCCCGAATTTCTCGCGAACGTCCGAGCAGAAGCCGAAGATAATGTGAAGCGTCTGAGAAACCATCCGAGCATCGCGATATGGTCGGGCAATAACGAAGTTGAAGGTGCATGGATGAATTGGGGCTGGCGTCAATCGCTGCCGGCGTCAATCTGGGATGACTATCAAAAAATCTTTGACGGCGTTCTAAAAGACGTCTGCGCCAGTTTGGATCCGGGTAGACTCTATTGGCCCAGCTCGCCTCACGGTGGACTGCCTGATGATCCTAACTCAACTAAGAGCGGTGATGTTCACTCGTGGAAAGTCTGGCATTTCGCGGCTCCTTTTACTGATTATCAGAAGGAATTCCCGCGTTTTATGAGCGAATACGGCTTCCAGTCGTTTCCCCAAATTGAAACGGTCGAGAGCTACACGAAGCCTGATGAGCACGATATTCAATCACCCGTGATGATGGCCCACCAGCGGCATCCTCGCGGCAATCAGTTGATCAAAGAGTACATGCTGCGCGAGTATCCGGAACCGAAAGATTTCGAATCGTTTCTCTACGTGAGTCAGGTCTTACAAGCGGAGGGAATTAAGATTGGCGCAGAACATCTACGACGTATCATGCCGCGTAATATGGGTTCGCTTTACTGGCAACTCGACGACTGCTGGCCCGTCGCCTCATGGTCCAGCATCGATTATTTCGGGCGCTGGAAAGCGCTTCAGTATTATGCTCGGCACTTTTATTCTCCGTTGCTGCTGAGTCCGTTTGTTGAAGGTGAGAATCTGAACTTCTACGTAGTATCGGACGTCGTGAATCCTGCAAGTGCTGTGATTAATGTTGAGCTTCGCGATCTTGATGGGGCTCTGTTGACGACCCTAAAAAAAGACGCGGTAGTCACGCCATTGCAGAGCAAGTCATATTTTGCAGTACCCTTGAAGAGTCTGTTGCAGGGTCGCGATACAAAGAATCTGATGGTCTATTGTGAGCTTCTGGTTGACGGGAAAGTGATGTCCACCAACGAATACTTTTTCGAGCCTTACAAGAATCTCTCGTTACCAACAGCACATATTTCGGCCGATGTTACGCCAGGGCGCAATGGTTTTAAGGTGACAGTAACGACAGATAAACTTGCCCGCGCAGTCTATCTCTCAACGCGCACTGAGGGTTTCTTCACCGAAAATTACTTCGACTTGATCCCGGGAAAACCAGTTGCACTGCAATTTCAGACTACTGTGAAGATGCCCCTCGAGAAGTTTCGTGAACAGTTGAAGATTCGATCTATGAAGGATGCTTTTAGTAACGGCAGTACCACAGAAGAAGCTAAATAGGACCTATAGGACTTATAGGAAATATAGGACCTATAGGACTTATAGGACGTATAGGACCTATAAGACATATAGGGACCTATAAGACATATAGGGACATATAGGACATATAGGACCTATAGGACCTATAGGGACACTATAGGGACACCTATAGGGCATATAGGACCTATCGTTGAAACTCTCTCAAAAGGCCACCAATTATGACCTGGACCGCTAACCTGTCGCGACGCGCAGTTTTGCTCGTCATCTGTTTTCTATTCCTAATCGCACTCAGTACTCGCCTGCAGGCTCAAGTGCTCGGAGATCCAGTCGACGTAAGCCAGGACTTTCAGAAGATGGAGAACGTCTATTTCATCGGCAGCTCGGTGAAGAGTTTTGACACCGCGACAGGCCAGGGGACGCTTCAGTGGGACCGTTATTTAAGGAACACAACTCTTTCCTTCAACAAGATCGACGTCGGATTGGCGCGTGGACGTGCAACAGAGTTTCCAGGTTCAGAGTACGATCAAGATCCGGTACTTCCCTTTTCGATTAGTTTTGTCTCGCCGCGAACTATTCGACTGCGAATGTCCACTCGATCCGTTCCTATTACAGATTCAAACTCCCTGATGTTAGCCGGACCAGTTCCAACTGATAAGTCATGGGCGGTCCAGGAAAACGCGCAAACGATTAGTTACAAGAGCGCGAATGGCGAGGTGAGAATCATCAAACAGCCGTGGCACATCGAGATTTACGACAAGGCAGGAAAACTCCTCACCAGAACGCAAAACATAGGTGATCCAGTTACCTACATAACTCCGATTCCGTTCTCTTTTGTCAGACGATCAAGTGATTTAAGCCGGCGAATGGCTGCCACATTTCTACTTCAGCATGACGAGAAATTGTTTGGCTGCGGCGAGTCATTCACTCGACTCGACAAACGCGGCCAGCACGTCGTCGCCTATACACGCGACGGAATGGGCACTCAAAATGAGTACATGTACAAACCGATTCCGTTCTTCATGTCGAGCAACGGATACGGAATGTTTGTACACACCAGTGCGCCAGTAACATTTGATTTTGGCAAATATTACGACGCGCATAACGTGATCTATTCAGGTGATGAGAACCTGGATCTTTTCATCTTTCTTGGTGATCCAAAAGACATCGTGTCGGAGTACACCGCGATCACAGGTCGCAGTCCGGTCCCGCCATTGTGGTCTTTTGGATTTTGGATGAGCCGGATCACTTACAACTCTGAAGACCAGGTACGAAAGGTCGCCGCGGAGCTGCGATCACACAAAGTGCCAACTGACGTAATCCATCTAGATACAGGCTGGTTTGAAACGGATTGGCGCAGCGACTACAAATTTTCTTCATCACGCTTCAAGGATCCCGCGAAGATGCTGGCTGACTTAAAGCAGATGGGATTTCACGTCAGTCTATGGCAATACACATACTTCACGAGTAAAAACGATCTCTGGAAGGACATGGTGGACAAGGGTCTTGAGGTTAAGAATGAGGGTGGTCAGCTTCCTTTTGAAGATGCGACTCTGGACGTCAGTAATCCGGAAGCAGTGAAATGGTACCAGGGCAAGCTTGCTGGTCTACTCAACATGGGAGTCGGCGCAATTAAGGTAGACTTCGGCGAGGGAGCGCCATTAACTGGTCAATACACGTCGGGTCGCACAGGTTGGTACGAGCACAACCTGTATCCACTGCGCTACAACAAGGCCGTTGCGGATATTACCAAAGAGATTACGGGGGAGAATGTGATCTGGGCACGCAGTGCGTGGGCGGGCAGTCAAAGATATCCGTTGCATTGGGGCGGTGACGCTGAGAACACTGACTCGGCGATGGCCGCAGAACTTCGTGGCGGTCTATCGTTTGGTCTGTCCGGTTTTACTTATTGGAGTCACGACGTTGGTGGTTTCGTGCAAAAGGCTCCGCGAGATCTCTATCGCCGGTGGCTTGGATGGGGAGTTCTAACATCACATACGCGCGCACATGGCGCGCCACCTCGAGAGCCCTGGGAATATGACGAAGCGCTTACCGAAGATTTTCGGCGGGCTCTTGGTTTGAAATATTCCTTAATGCCGTACATCTACGCTCAAGCGAAAGACTCGTCGGCACACGGTTATCCGATGCTGCGCACTTTGTTTTTCGAGTATCCCAATGATCGGACGTCATGGACGATCGACGATGAATACATGTTCGGGTCAAGTCTTCTGGTGGCGCCTTTGATGGAGTCAAACAACACTCGCAAAGTCTACTTGCCACCTGGAGCCTGGATTGACTACCAGACGAACAAACCTTATGAGGGTGGTAAATGGCACGACATCACAGCTGGCCAGATTCCAGTCATCTTGTTAGTGAAAGATCACTCAGTGCTGCCGCATTTAAAGGTGGCCCAAAGTACAAGCGAGATGGACTGGTCCAATGTTGAGTTGCGAGTGTTTAGTTCCGACAGCGCGCCTGTTTCAGGTTGGTTTACATCACCACAATCTGACGTAGTTTCACTTGAACTCATCGGTTCCCCGCGCGGATATGCGCTTAAGAGCGATCCGCTCGCGGGCAAAGTGAAATGGCAAATCACCAGGGCGAGCGTTCCGAAATAGGTTTTGTAACTCAACAAGGCTTTCGAGGATTTTCTCGGCGCACCCTTTGTGTTCTCTGTGTAACTCTGTGGTTAAAAATGCGGCCCAAATTCCACCACAGAAGACACCGAGAGCACAAAGGTTGCACAGAGAAGAACCGCAGGACGCAAATGCACAAACTTAGCACGGCCGTCACCTCACTATTAATAGTCTTTTTTCTCTCTTCTGTGGCAAGCGCTCAGTTCGTATCGACGCGCGGGAAACAGATCGTCACGCCAGACGGAAAGTCGCTCGCGTTAAAAGGAATCAACCTCGGCAACTGGCTGTTACCCGAGGGCTACATGTTCAAGTTTAAGACTGCGAGTTCGCCGCGTTTAATTCAGACTGTGATCAACGAATTAGTTGGCGAGGATGAAGCCAGGAAATTCTGGAAGAGTCATCGCGACCGCTATGTTACGAAGGAAGACATTCATTTCATCAAGCAGTCAGGCTTTAATTCGATCAGAGTGCCGTTCAGTTATCGTTTGTTTGTCTCGGCCGACGACCCTCGGAAACTGGAAGGAGAGGGTTATGAGATTTTGGACCGCGTAGTAAGTTGGTGTAAGGACGAGAATCTCTACGTCATCCTCGATATGCATGCGGCGCCAGGCGGACAGACCGGTGACAATATCGATGATAGCTGGGGCTATCCGTTCCTGTTCGAGAGTCCTGAGAGTCAGGAGTTGACGGTCCGAATCTGGCAGAAACTGGCTACTCGTTATTCCAACGAGCCAACCGTACTGGGCTACGATCTTCTCAACGAACCAATCTCAACGAATTTCGATGCAGAGTACTTCAATCCAAAATTGGAACCACTCTACAAAAGAATCGTCGCCGCGATTCGAGCCGTCGACGCAAATCACATCATCTTTCTTGGTGGTGCTCAGTGGAACAACAATTTCAAAGTGTTTGGACCACCTTTCGACAGTAAGTTGGTCTATACGTTTCACAAATACTGGATGGAACTAAATATGTCCGTAATCCAGGAGTATGTAGATTTTGGTAACAAATACAAGGTCCCGCTATGGATGGGTGAGTCAGGCGAGAATACTGACGAGTGGGTGGCGGGCTATCGGAATCTACTCGAGAAGAATGATATCGGTTGGTGCTTTTGGCCGTATAAGAAGATTGATGCTACGTCGTCTCCCGTCTCGATCAACAAGCCTGCTGAGTGGGACACGATTGTCGCTTATGCCGAAAAACCGCGAACCACATTCGACGAAATTAGAAAGAGTCGACCGGATAAAGAAAGGGTCCAGCGAGCTCTTGAATCCTACCTGGAAAATATCAAGTTCCAAAACTGCCGCATCAACCCAGGCTACCTGAAAGCCCTCGGCCTCAACCCCGGCACTTAACAACTCTGCGCCTCCGCGTCTCTGCGTTGATCTTCTTCATGCCTATTTCTGTAACAGCCCCGCAATCAAGAACACCAGCGGCGCATTCCAATTGAGGCAATTCTCATTCGTCGCATAACTCTCCCAATCATCCAGATACATCTTTGCCGGTGGTAGTTTTCCAAGCCGGGGCATCACCGGATCCTGCCGATATTGATTTGGTCCACCCGAAAGTAATCCGGGCCACGGTTCGGAATTGTTATCGGCCTGGCTCGGCCGGTGATGCGGATGACGAAAAGGGTGCTCGCCGAGTTGTGTGACCCACGACAACGAAAATGTGTTACGCCCAAGCAGATAGTGAAGATTATCAGCGGCAGTTTGCACGTATCTAATATCAGGCTTCATCGCATTAGCGATCAGTAGCTGAACACCATAGTTCGCCGCAACGCCGTTTGAGCCCCAGACATATTCGCGCGTCGTCAAACTGACCCTGTATCCATTGGTTTGAGTTCTGTTGACAATTTCATCTGCCGCTTTAACTGACGTATCTCGAATGCCACGAGTAGTTTCGTCGGCGACGCCCGCTTCAAGCGCATAGCTCCAGAGTGCCAACGCGCCAACCCGCGGCCATGAGGGTGGACCACTTGCACTAATCGACGACAGCTGTTCTGCATAGTGCGATAGGAAATAGTTCTTGAACACATCACTTTTCGTGGTGCGCCAGAGTTCCGCTGCAGACCAGAGAATTTCGTCCCGGCAATCTCTATCCCCGTAATCACCTGTCAAAATATTTCCGGAATTGCGAAAGGTAACGGCTGGATTCTTTTCTAACCAACTCCAGGCTTTCTCCGCAGCTGCTAAACAACTATAAGCATACGCCTTATCAAAGGGCTTATAGATGCGGGCGGCGATGGCCATCACAGAGGCGAAGTCGGCGGTCGCGCAGGAGCTCTTAAAAGGTTCTTTACCTGTGCCGATTACATAGCTAACGAGAGGATCGTTCTCCGGCATCACGAAGTCGGCAAAACGTTCGCTGGTCTGTTTATGCCAGACGCCACCATCGGTGTCCTGCATGGTCAACATCCAGTCGAGGTTCCAACGGATCTCATCAAGGACGTCAGGAATCTTGTTTTGCGACTCAGGAATGTTCAGGCTTATAGTCTTCAGTTGCGCACCAAACATTTCCCAGGCCCAGAGTAACTGACCGGTCGAAATACCAGAGTTGACTACATAGCGACCGTAGTCGCCGGCGTCGTGCCAGCCTTTAACTGAGACATGTGGGCCAGTTTTTCCGGATGTCGCATGGTAAGCGCCGGTGAGATGACAGGCGCCGTGTTTATATCCCGGAAATTCCGATCCGAGATCAACAGCGGTTCCGCAACGCTGGCCGTAGAAAGAGCGCATCGTGAGGTAGAACGAGCGACTGTAGACATTTGGGGCAATCGCGAAGGTCCAACTCTTTCCCACCCCTGGAACGTCGAGATAATATTTGCCTGGTTCAGTTAACGGCGAGAAGTCAGCAATCACGAGTGAGTCTGCTGAGTCCGCGTCCGTAATGGCGGGTGAAAGTTTTCCCGAGAATACTTCGGAGTTGTCTTTTACACGCCTAACAGAAAACTGACTCGCATTGTGTGTCGAAACCACAAACGCCAACTTCGGCGCCCCCGGCAAATACCCAACCTGGTCCAACTTAATATCCGTCGTCGCCTGCCCAACAACAATGCAAGAGCAGGAGAAAACCACGAGCGCAATTAAACCCGCCCTGATCATATCTGCTTTCCACTGCATCTGGAGCGTCTCTGCGTTGATCTTCTTCATCATCCCTTAGCCTTCAAGTTCCTCTCGATCAACTCATACCTTTGCGCCACCGACGCATACGATCTCAACGCGTCCGCCGGTGTGTTAACCACATAGTCCAGCAGCTTTTCCACTGTACTCGTCGCCACATGAATCCGAGTGTCAGAAGAGCCGTAGTAGATGAACACTTCCCCACCTTTGCGCTCTATCCATCCACAGCTAAAAAGCACATTGGAAACGTCACCCACTCGCTCTTCGCCTTCGGGTGCTAAGAAGTATCCTCCCGGTTCATGTGTTATTCGCCACGGCTCGGTCAGATCGCACAGAAACAAATAAAGCACGTAACGCAAACCAGCCGCGGTCCCTCGCACACCATGAGCCAGGTGTAACCATCCCTTATCAGTCTTTATTGGTGCTGGTCCTAATCCATTCTTAACTTCTTTGATAGTGTGATACTCACGACTATCGATGATGATCTCCTTATCAATGACCGCGCCATCTATTCTATCGGAGAGTCCCCAGCCGATACCTCCGCCGGTTCCCGCTTCGATAAAATCATCCTGCGGGCGGGTATAGAAAGCGTATTTACCTTCGACGAACTCGGGATGAAGCACAACATTGCGCTGTTGCGGTGAGCGGGTCTTCAGATCCGGCAAACGATCCCACGTGCGCAAGTCTTTGGTCCGAGCAATGCCACCTTGAGCGACGGCCGATGAAAGATCGCCCGGCGCAGCAGTAAGGTCTTTACGTTCCGTGCAGAAAAGACCGTAGATCCAGCCATCTTCATGTCGCACAAGACGCATGTCATAGACGTTGATGTCCGGGTTCTCAGTCTCAGGCAACAGGATCGGATAGTCCCAAAAGCGGAAGCCATGGATGCCACTCTCACTTTCGGCAATCGCAAAAAACGATTTGCGATCGGCGCCCTCGACTCGAACAGCCAGGACAAACTTGCCTTCAAACTCCATCGCTCCGCAATTAAAAGTTGCGTTAATGCCCAGGCGTTCGAGCAGATAAGGATTTGTTTCGAAGTTTAGGTCGTACCGCCAGAATATTGGTGAGTGCGCCGCGGTGAGGACAGGATTCTGATACCGTTGGGCTATCCCGTTTGTTTCGGGAAGCGGTGCATTTTCGCGAGCAAGTAACGCCTTGTATTCTGATTCTAATCGCAGCAATCGCAACTCAAAAGCTTTCGATGACATGATGCTCCTCAAAGGCTGGTTTCACCCCATAGAGGTGCGCATGTTTATAGATCGCCGACACCTCTCCCTTCAGCGCCGTGCGGAGTAGCGGAATGCGGTCGCCTTAAACTCGAATATACCCATCCGCTCCTCCGCACGGCGCTAGACCATTATCGAGTGCTGCTTCTATAAACATCTCACTCCTAACGGAGTGAGGACTCTCGCCATATTTGTTTCCGTGAGTCAGACGTCCTGGAACCGGGATTGTCGATATGCGAAACGGCCTTGCACAAAAGTCGCATTAGCCGAGCCGCGTTCCACCAGTACAGTACCGCGAGCGAAGCGACCGGATGCCACACTCAATTTTCCGCTGTGATTCCATGATGGCTTAGTTGAGTGCGGCACGCTTCGCTCGCGGTACTGTACTGCTCGCATTTTACTTTTGTGCAAAGCGGTTCAACACAGAGTTCCTCAAAAGAGTAGTCTCATTTTCCGTAGCGAATTTCCACTCGACTAATCTGCGCAGCGCCAGTGAAGGCGATCTTCACATAACGAGCGTTAATCGTGAGGTTGGAAAGCTCGTACTTCACCGGTAACTTATAACCATACAGGTTCGCTTCATTTGCATATCCCACTACATGCGGTGTCACTTTCTCGAACGCCTTGCCATCACGAGAAACAAAGAACTCGAAGTCCTTTTGTTCAGCTTCCATCAACGAAAGCACACTGGCCGAACGAATCGAATCTTCAACCGCATAGATGACAAACCCACCGTTCTCGCCTTTTAGTCGGTGTGGATCTTCTTTGTATGGCCTGGCATTAGCGCTCTCAAGTGATAGTTTTCCTTCATGCGAAAAGGTTTTACTAAAATCGAGCAACTCGTCGACCAGATACTTATCGCGAACTGAGACCGGACCAACAACATTTGAAGGTTCGGAAACCCCGGCCGAATTTCGAGCGCGTACCCGATAGTAGCAACGCTCTTCTCTGGCACTGTTGTCAGTAAATAGTGGCCGATAACGAACCCAGGTATCGTCAATCTCTTTACCTACGATGGTCCATGGACCATTTGGCCTGGTCGCACGCTCAACGTCGTAACTGGAGGCGCCGACCGAGCCTTGCCAGGAGATCCCCGCGGGCGAAGCGATGGGAAGAAGTCGCGGTGGCTGTGGCTTTTCGACCGCCGTTTCGACGAGTCCCTGAATTTCGAACGCCTTGGCTCGCAAAACCTTCAACGTTTCTCTTTCGTTCCAGCCGTCACCACTTGGAAATCCCGGATAGTGATAAGGATTGTAAAGGCTTGCACTGGCAGGTTCTGAATGCCAGTAAAAGCCGCCGTCTCGATTGTGATAGCGCAAACTCCAAATCATCGCGCCAGATAAACCTTTAGAGATTACCGCGTCTAAGACTAATTTAATTCCATCCGGAGGAATGAAGCCGAACTCACCAATGATGTACACCTTTTTACCGGCGATCTGTTCGTGAAATCGCTTAATGTCCTGGACCATCTTTTCAGCTACTTTGCCCTGGTCCGGATAATGGTGACTCGAAACAATATCGATGTTTGGATCAGCCAGAGCTTCTGGCTGGATCTCTCTGTTGCCGATGTAAAGCCCGTCCCAAACGAGATGATTAGAATCGAGCGACTTTATATGGGCCGCGATCTGCCTGGTCCAACTATAAGGGCAATAGATCTCGTTTCCGGTTTCCCAGGCTAGCAGGGCTTTGTCGTCCTTGTAGAGAGTGCCGGTGATACTGTTGCGACGATTAACCAGAAAACTGACAGTCTTCTTAAAATCATCAATCACCTCTCGATCAGTCCAGAAGTCGGCGGCCGGCTTATTTCGATATTCGGCGTACTGTTCAGCGCCACCCCACCATTTCCAATTGTCGACAAGCGGGATAATGATTCTCACGCCGACGCGGTTAGCAATTTCGAGTACTTTATCCAGCGCACGAAATGCCTCTTCATTGAATTCACCCGGTTTCTTGACGTGGCACGGAATAGGATTTGGGCCATTCTTCCTGCAGATCGAAATCACGTACATCCTGGCCGCACGTCCCCCCATTTGCTTAATGGTCATCAGCGCGTCAGTGATTTCAAACTCATCTGGAAAGCGCCACTCATTCGTCGCCTCGAAGGCCATGTTGTCTTCAACAAGATGAAGATTAGGAATATTGAACGAGATGAACCGGTACTCTTTATCGCCCTCCATTAGTTTGTCACCCGAGCGGGTGATGAACCGGGTCATGTCGTTCTGCGCGTACGTGTGGGTGGACAAGCTGCTGATGAACAAAAGGACTATGGTCAGGCTCAGTATTGGTTTCATTGGACTATAGCGAGTTATTCAGTAGCGAGATATTTAATAATTATGAATTGATTGTTCTCAATTGATAATTATCAAATGAGTACTCTGCCTAAAGTACAGTAGCGCGAGCGCAGCGACCGGATGCTACAACGAAACGATTAGCTTGATAGTTGAGTGTAACATCCGGTCGCTGCGCTCGCGGTACTGTAT
>DASROI010000345.1:0-20989 GCA_035646955.1 Pyrinomonadaceae bacterium | reverse complement strand
TGAAACGGCAAACCTGGCTCGCGCTCTTCAAGCAGGCGGAGCAGAGGCAGTTCTCATCGCTTCGAATCCTCTCTCAACTCAAGATGACGTCGCAGCGTCGCTTGTTTCTGACTGGGGAATTCCCGTTTACGCAATCAAGGGGGAATCGACTGACACTTATAACCGGCACGTAAGAACCGCTCTTGACTCTCATCCGGACATCATCATCGACGACGGTTCCGATGTAGTCGCCACGCTTCTCAAAGAGAGAGCAGATCAAGTCAAAGAGATCATCGGCTCGACCGAAGAAACCACCACCGGTATTCAGCGCCTGAAAGCGATGGAAACCGCTAAAGTACTTCCCTTTCCATCTATTGCTGTAAACAACGCCCAGACGAAGCACTTCTTTGACAATCGATACGGCACGGGCCAATCGACGCTGGACGGCATCATCCGGGCCACCAACATCTTGTTGGCCGGGAGAAACCTGGTAGTTGTAGGTTACGGCTGGTGCGGTAAGGGTGTAGCGCTACGAGCGCGTGGCATGGGTTCGAATGTGATCGTCACCGAAATCGATCCGATCAAAGCAGTCGAAGCGGTGATGGATGGGTTCCGTGTAATGCCCATGAGCCAGGCGGCGGCAATCGGAGACATCTTTGTCACGGTAACTGGCAACCGTCACGTTATCGATGGCGAGCATTTCGCGAAGATGAAAGACGGCGCCATTGTTTGTAATAGCGGACACTTCGATTTGGAGCTGAATCTCGTCGCGTTGAAAGAAATGGCCGGCGATCCTGTATCAATGAGACCCTTTGTCCAAGAGTACAAAAACAAGGCTAATGGTCACAGAATAATCGTACTTGGCGAAGGGCGCTTGATTAACCTGGCGGCTGCAGAGGGCCATCCAGCCAGCGTCATGGATATGAGCTTCGCAAATCAAGCGTTATCGGTTGAGTACTTGATCAAAAACAAGGGAACACTAAAACCGGGTGTCCACCTGTTGCCCGCTGAAGTCGATACTGAGATTGCGAGCTTGAAGCTTCGAGCACTCGGGATTTCGATCGATACGTTGACCGCGGAACAACTCGAATACATCACGAGTTGGGAAACAGGCACTTAACTCACGTTCTCACTCGTGAGAGAAAATAGGTTCCCGCTGCTGCGAATATCAGCAGCGGGGACCATCCCGCAACCGAAGGTCTTAACAACCCAAGATTCCCCAACTGTTGAAATCCTCCACCAACCGCCCAGTAAGCAATTCCCACAACTACGGCCGAACAGAGTGCGATGATGGTTCCTTTTCTGCCGAAGGACACCGCCAGGGGCATTCCAATGAAAGCCATGATTATCACACTAAAAGGGGCGGCGTACTTTCTCTGTAAAGCGACTGACAAACCCGATACATCTGAGCCCCGCTGCTTTGCCGCCTTCAAGTAAGAGCTTAAGCCCACCGCACTCATCTGCGACGGCTTATCGATACTGGGTTTAAAGACTTCAGGTGACTCGACTGAGGCAAAGGTAGTTTCCGCTTCGACCGATCGTTCGACTTCCATGCCCTTTAAAGCCAGCGTCTCGCTGTTGACTAACTTTAAATGTGATGGATCAACCCAGGTGCCGCTACTTCCGTTCACAACCTTACTCAGGTGTACTGCTTCTGAGTCCAACTCATAAATTGTCGGCTCACTTAAGTTCCCTCTCTCGTCAAATTCATAAGAGTAAATTCGCCGGGTATCAATTGACGCTAACCACTGTCTGCCAGTGCTGGTAATTACGCGCGGGTCTGTTCCTCTAATACGAGCACGCAGGGCGTCCTGCTTTAGATTCGCATCGGGCATGAGGTGTTCCTGGACCAGCCATGAACACAGTGCGATGGCCATGGCAAAGAACAGACCAGGCAGCATCAATCGATAAACACTCTGACCAGAAGCCCACCAGGCAATTGCTTCGTGTCGTTTAGCCAGCAAAGCGTAAGTAACAAGGACGGCGATCAGCATCGTTGCCGGGAATAATTCTACCGAAACCAGGGGCAACAGAAATAAGAGATAGCGCCCGACAAGAGTCGCCGTCGCATCAGCGTTGACGGCAATGAACCTCCACAGTTCGAACAACGTGAAGATGTTGAAAATTGCGACGAGCGCTACAAAACCAAGCAGGAAAGTCACGATCAAAGACCGGAACAGAGAAGCATCCATGAGATTTGGCAGACCCCAACTCGTGGTCCCATGATTTCTAACTGCCCGCACTTTCGTGTTGGTACGACGCCCACTACCTTTTCGAGAAAACCATTCCAGCAAGGGGATTCGCTTAACCAAAAGAAAGAACAGACTCATCGCAACCAGGAATGCAGTCGCAAACCAGGCACCGAAATATGGAGAAACAGATCCGGCACGCGAAACGGATTCCCCAAAAAGAGACAGGAGGTAATAAATGATTGCAACTGCCAGGGTGATTAGTATTCCAGTGCTTCGCCCTCCACGACGGACTCTCAGTCCAAGGCAGACAGCAAGGAAAGCGAAGACTAGTGGAGCAATTCCAAGCGCGGCTCGCCGGTTTAGAATGCGAATCGCGTCACGCCGCTGTGCCTCCGTGCCTCTCGCGCTTCGCTCGCGCAATTCACCCCACTCAAGCGAGTCAGCATTATTGTCTCGCTGGTTCAACCGCTGAATGATGTCTGCCCGACCAGTGTTAATGGAAATCCTTAACTGATCGAATCGTTCGACGACATAAGACTTTTGATCCTTACTTTCTGCATTAGGAAACTTTGTGGCGAGCACATCGCCAAGCACTAACTCAGATTTTTCACCGGAGGAGTCGATACGTCCCGAACGAGCTGTAAAGACCTGGTTTGAACCATCTTCCTGTTGAGTGGAAATAAAAACTCTACCCCATGTTCCTTTGGCTTTGTCGCCGTCGCGAACGTAAATTACATACTTTGGCAAAGTGCTAAAAGTGCGAGGTTCCACCGGCGAGTCTAACTTCGCCAGCGCTCCTTCTAGCGCAACCTTCTCCAGGTCTCGAGCGGCTCGGGGAGCTTCAAACAGGTGGATGTAAATGGTTATTCCAGAAAGAAAGAGACCGACCAGTAACGCGGGCCAGATCAACGTCCACGAGCCAACCCCCGCAGCGCGCATCGCGACAATTTCGCTGTCCGTGCCCATTCGAGAAAAGCCAATCGTCACTCCCGCTAAAGCGGCCAGCGGAATCGTGAACGTGAGGACACCTGGTAGGAGCGTCACGCCAATACCAGCCAGCAATGAAAAAGGCAGGTCGGTGTAGATTATGGCTTCGGCCAGCCGACTGGCCTGTTGCGCAAACAGAACTGATGTCAGCAGCAGCAACGACAGAAAGATATACGGAATCACCGCGCCGATAACGTAGCGTGGAATTAAGGCCCGACCGTAGTTCAAGTTAATCTTCAAGTTTAGTTCGAGTAGTTATTGAACAAATGTTGGTCTGACTCGCGGAAGTCGCTCAAGAACTCTTCCAATGATCTGGTGGGTCAATTCGCCTAGTTCCCTTTTCGTAATCACGGGCACATCTCGAGCAGTTTCCGCAAAGCGTGCCGGCGGCAAGCTCTCGGTGGTCCGAAGATGAGCATGCAAGCCCTTGGAGATAGTTCCGCCGCGGCCCTGGCTACATTCACGGCAGTGCAGCGCTAGATCGTTCCCCATGTAAACCGCTTCCGCTTCAAACAGCCTGAAGCAATCGGCACATCGTTTCAAGTCTGGCAGAAACCCTTCAATCTTTAACAACCAGACCTCGAAGTAACGGACTATTGACTGCAAGTCGGAGGGGCAAGAGGCAATCGCTTCCAGACAAGCGGCGACCATCCGAAACAGCGTGTCGTTAGCTTGTCGTGGCGGCGAGAACTCGATCAAGAGGTCGCCCATGTACGCAAGACTATTGACTACGTTCGCATCGCACGAAAGCTTAAAGTAGGACCTTAGGATTTCGGTTTGTCGAATGGAAACTAATTCCTGGTTTTCCTTCTCGTACCACGTGAGGTTTACGAGAGTGAATGGTTCAAGTGAAGCTCCAAATCGATTTTTGAGTTTGCGAGACCCCTTCGCAACTCCTCGGATGAGGCCGGCCGATCGACTTAACGAAACTATGATCTTGTCCGCTTCAGCTAGATTGTAGGAACGCAGGATCAGAGCTTCGCTGTCGAGTAGAGCCATATTGGGGTTAAGGAATGAAGTACAGTATCCAACTCAAAACGAGACCAATGACCATGAATTCTGCAAAGACTTTTACTCCATAGATCACTCGTTCATTAGGCGTCTCTTTTGCCACCGAACCAAATACTACTGAGGCCAACGCTGCGAAGAGCGTCATCACAAAAAAGTGTCTCAAGGCTTCCTCCCGGCGGCGATATCAAATGCGTCTAGCATAGTCAGATAATTAAGTAAGCCAGCAATCAATAAGAACGTATTACCATATTCATAGGTAGCGAGACGGGCCCGTTCCGGATCATCCGCAAACCCAATACTCAGCAACCACGACACCACATAAAGAATTCCAGATCCCAGGTTTGCAATCATCGGGGGTACCTGAAGAATCGTTGACGATCCCTGGCCGGTAGAAAGGTCAAACATATGACCTCCCATCGCGAGTCCCAGAAAAAAGCAAAGCCAGACCGCCCCTCCCATCAAAGCCGCTCTCCACCACTTCTTAAGCATCACGTGGCCCGCACCTGGGACGAACCATGCTACAGCTCCGATCAGCCACGCTGAACCCGGAGTAGGTTCGCGTCGCTCTAATTCGATCTTTTCAGCTTTTACCACTCAATCCTCCAACCGCTGTGTCGTTAAAGTTGTACCTGAACCACTACCCACTCGCAACCGCCGACGAAGCCAAACCCCTAAAGAAAAATCTGAGCCGTCGGCAACACGACGTCTAACACTTAACATTAAGAACCCATTGCCGACTGATGCCGTCAGTACAACAAAAAGTTTTCTCGCACTGCCTTGAAATCATCGAGTGGCTTTTGCCAGCTATCAACGATCTCCACCAATGAGTCGCCGTTTTCCATCGCCTTACGAATGGCATCTGTTCCGGAGATGACATCAAACGGATTTTTGTCGAATACATATTCGTAAGGAGGTTCTTTCCAAAGAAACTGGCCCGGGTACATGTCGTACGCTGTTTTTACCATCGCAATCCCAACGCTTACGGGCTCGAAGAGATTTCTATCGGTAACGTGTATCTGAACTCCTCCGCAACTAACTTTTGCGTGCTTTTGAAATGTTGGCTGAAATACGCAACTTCTAAAGTAGACTCCTTCGAAGTTCAGCGCGTTTAACTCGTCAGCATAAGCTTCAGGTTCTACGTAAGGCGCGCCAATAAGTTCAAAAGGCCGGGTGGTCCCACGCCCTTCAGACATCTGCGTACCTTCGAAATGAACCGTACCTGGAAATACAGTCGCCGAGTCAACTGTAGGCATGTTTGGCGATGGTAAGACCCATGGTGAGTCCGTGTCGTCAAACCACAAGTCACGGCGCCAGCCATCTGCTGGAAGCACTTCAAGCTCGCATCCAATCTTAAAGTGTTGGTTGAACATCAGAGCCAGTTCGCCAACAGTCATCCCATGTCGCGTTGGCATTGGATAGAGTCCAACGAAAGAAGCGAATTCGGGCTCAAGTACATTACCTGAGACGCCGATGCCGTTAATGGGGTTGGGTCGGTCGCAGACAATTAACTTCTTTCCGAACTGGGCAGCAGCCTTCATACAATTGGCCAGCGTATAAACAAACGTATAGATGCGACATCCGACATCTTGCATGTCGAACACCAACACATCTACTTCCTTCAGCATTTCCTCGGTCGGTTCTCGAGTCTCGCTGTAGAGTGAATAGACGGGCAAGCCCGTGGCCCGATCCACAGCATGGCCGGTTTCGATCATGTTGTCTTGGACATCACCGCGTATTCCGTGCTGCGGGCCAAACAAGGCGCGAAGATTGATCTGCTGATGTTCATGAAAAAGATCAGCAGCATGTCTGAACCGATGATTCACCGATGCCTGGTTACAAATGAGCCCAACTCGCTGGTCGCCGATCAGATCGAACCTGGCTTCAAGTAATGTCTCAAGCCCTAATTCGACATGTTGCTTTTTATTACCGATTCGCGCGTTCGTATTTTCAAAAGTTAAAGTCATACTTTACTTTCGGTCCTATCCACAGAGCACCGAACCTCCATTCACATTAAGAACCTCTCCCGAAACATGTTTTGCCCAATCGGAGCAAAGGAAAACTATAGGTCCGGCGATATCTTCAGCTTCCGCCACCCGACCAACAGGAATGAGCTTGAGGATTGACTCAAACTCCTGCGGGTTTGATAAAGCCGCCGCCGACATATCCGTGTTAACCCAACCGGGCGCGACACAGTTGACGTTGATACCAAAAGGCCCGAGTTCAGACGCGAGAGACTTAGCAAAGGAGATTTGTCCGCCTTTCGAAGCTGCGTAGTTTGAATAATTGGCTTCCCCTCTTTGTCCGGCGGTTGAACTGACAATTACAATTCTCCCAAAGCCCTGCCGCTTCATCACAGGAACGACGGCCCGACACATGGCCCAGGTTCCTTTTAAATTGATGTCTAACGTTTCATCCCACATTTCTTCCGACATCGCGTCAACGTTAGCGCCCTTCCAGATCCCCGCATTGCAGATCAAAAAGTCGATCCGTTCGAACTGCTTAAGAGTTTCCTCAACCAACTTCTCCGCTTCCTGTAAGACCGAGATATCGGCCTTAATCGCAAATGCCTTGACTCCCCTACTCTGTGCAGTCGAAACGGCATCAGTAGCTGATTGGTTGTCGTTGACAAAGTTGAGTACTACGTTGGCTCCGGCGTCCGCAAGGAGTTGGACCACCGCTCGACCAATCCCTCTTGAGCCACCGGTAACAACCGCCAACCGACCACTTAGACCACTGAGACCATTTTTGTTTTCAGGCTTCATCTGAGTAAGTTAAGCACTAGACTGTGATTGAAATAGAATCTGTCACTTGATCTTTTACCTTAAGCGATTCACCAGCAGATGAAATGAATGAACTGAAGAGCCGACGAGAGACCGGGTCTTTCTCCCATCCTAACTCTGGATGCCATTGAACAGCGACGAGGAACCGCTCGGAGCGTGGATCCTCGAGGGCCTCGATCAACCCGTCGTTGGACCATGCAGTCGGTACCAGATTCTCACCTACGTTCTCAACCACCTGGTGATGGTGACTGTTTACTAAAAGCGTATCGCTGCCCGCTATGGCTGAGAGCTTACTCCCTTCCAGTATCCGCACGTTGTGGGACCAGCGATCACGCGGCGCACCCTGCTCATGTTTTATACCTGCCGGCACTTGTGACCTGATGTCCTGGATGAGCGTGCCGCCGCGAGCTACATTTAACACCTGCATTCCAAAACAGATTGCAAACAGGGGTAGATTCAGACGCTCAGCCGCGGCAATGACCAGCAGGTCCGTTTCATCTTTGAGCGGTTGCACGGTACCGAGTTTCGGATGGGGGTCCTGGCCATAACGGAGGGGATCAACATCCGAGTCGCTGCCCGGCAACAGGATGCCGTCTAAGTCTTGCATCACGGCGTCGATGTAAGCTGCGTCGGGGATCAAGCTGATATGCAGGGGCAAGCCACCCGCGGCCGCCACAGCCTCGCTGTAGTGGCGGCCAAGATAAAATCGATCGGTCGTTTGCTCTATTCGCATCGTAATACCGATGCGTGGTCGTCTTTGCATAATGTTCCAATTAGCTATCAAAATTTCGACTGTGTATGATAACCCAACTTCCAGTCCTTTGCGTGATTGCCCCTGACCTAAGGCTCCTTGACTTAGCTTGAAACGAATTCCTATAGTGCTAGGCAAATAAACATGCCCAAAGAAAACAAAGTGCGCAGTACCACTGTCCTGCTTGTTCGCAAAGACTCGCAAATTGCGCTCGCCGGAGATGGACAAGTAACAATGGGTGAAACCGTCATGAAGGCCAGCGCCAAGAAAGTGCGTCGTCTTTATAACGGGCAGATATTGGCTGGCTTCGCCGGGGCCACCGGAGACGCATTCTCGTTATTGACGCGTTTTGAAAGTAAGCTCGAACAGTACCATGGCAACCTGGAACGGGCTGCGATTGAGCTTAGCAAAGAATGGCGCACCGACAAGATGTTAAGACACCTGGAAGCGCTCCTGGTCGTAGCCGACAGCAAGAGTTCATTTCTACTGTCAGGCAATGGCGATGTCATCGCTCCGGACGAGGGAATCCTGGCAATAGGCTCCGGTGGTTCGTATGCGCTTGCGGCGGCTCGAGCGCTCGTCAAACATACTGAACTATCGGCCCGTGAAATCGCAGTTGAGGCTCTCAAGATAGCGGGTGAGATCTGCATCTACTCGAACCAAAACATCGTAGTGGAAGAACTTTAGAGAAACCGAGGTACCTTAAGGCAAGGCAACAGCAAATGGTTATTTACTTGGCTGGAGAAGTTGATGAAGAATTGCGACTCGACGAGATGTCGCCACGCCAGATCGTTGTCGAGTTAGACAAACATGTGGTCGGACAGCGTAATGCCAAGCGATCTGTCGCGATAGCATTACGCAACAGAGTACGCCGACAGAAACTACCGCCTGACCTGGCGGTCGACGTGATGCCAAAGAACATCATCATGATCGGCTCGACCGGCGTAGGGAAAACGGAAATCGCTCGCCGCCTGGCTCGCATGTCGAACTCACCGTTCCTCAAAGTAGAAGCTTCAAAGTTTACTGAAGTCGGGTACGTCGGTCGCGACGTCGAAAGTATGATTCGTGACCTCACTGAGATCTCGGTTGAAATGACTCGCCAGGAAAAAAGTGAAGAGGTTGCCGAAAAAGCAGAACTGAACGTCGAAGAACGAATACTCGATCTGCTGCTGCCGCCACCCCGCTCTGTTTCGGGGTTTTACGATTTTGACGCCCAGGATGGTGAGGAAGAATCAACCGAAGTCGATTCGACTGCCCGTGACGAGCAGTTCCAGCGCACCCGCGATAAGCTGCGCACACAGTTACGGAGTGGGAAACTTGACAACAGGCTGGTCGAGCTCGAAGTACGAGAAAAGAACTTTCCGGTAATCGAACTGGCTGGTCCCCAAGGCGTCGAAGAGATGGGTATCAACATGAAAGACATGTTGGGCAATCTGTTTCAAGGAAGAACGAAACGCCGAAAAATGCGGGTCGACGAGGCGATGGAGTATTTGATGCAGGAAGAAGAAGAGCGCCTCATCGATATGGACCAGGTGGCCCGCGCCGCAATCGAACGAGTCGAGAGTTCCGGCATCATCTTTTTAGATGAGATTGACAAGATTGCTGGTCGCGAATCTGGTCATGGACCAGATGTTTCTCGTGAAGGCGTTCAGCGCGACATTTTGCCTATCATCGAGGGAACGACTGTTAACAGCCGTTATGGAATGGTTCGAACCGATCACATTCTCTTCATTGCCGCCGGAGCATTTCACGTCTCGAAGCCGTCCGACCTGATCCCTGAACTCCAGGGCCGCTTCCCGATTCGCGTTGAACTGGAGTCGTTGACGATCGATGACTTCAAACGAATTCTTACTGAGCCCCGAAACGCGTTGATCAAACAGTATCAGGCCATGATGGAGACTGAAGGTGTGTCAATCGAGTTCACCGCTGACGCCATCGACTCGATTGCGAGATTCGCTGCCCAGGTAAATCAACAAACGGAAAACATCGGGGCACGTCGCCTGCAGACGATCATGGAGAAGTTGCTGGAGGAGATCAGTTTTGAAGGGCCAGATCTTGAGCCCAAGCAGCAAAAGATTGATGCCGCCTATGTCGAAGGTATGCTCTCAGATACTGTGAAGGATCAGGACCTCAGTCGTTACATCCTGTAAATACTTTGAAGAACCGCTACGCCGTACAGATCACGCCGTCACGGTTTTATTTGACGCATCATTTTCGAACCTCCTTTTCATATGGTCTAGCCGCCGTTTGCCTGCTCGCCGTTTTGATATGCGGTTGCGGCAAACGACGTCCGCCGCTACCACCCGTCGAAAGGGTTCAACAACGAACCGAGTTACTTTCGGGTGCGCAACAAGGAAACGAAGTAATACTCAGCTGGCCTGCGCCACAACGCAATGCTCCCGACGATAGTGTACAGAGTATTCGACGCATCGACGTTTACCGTCTTGCTGAAAAACCCGGCTCACCTATCGCTTTGACTGAAGAAGAGTTTGCCGCACGGTCGACCTTGATTGGCTCTGTAACTTACGAGCAAATTCAGACTGCCGGCGACACTATTACTTATACGGACACTCTTGAGCTGGCCGGACAACCAACGCGCTTGCGTTACGCGGTCCGTTACGTAAATGCATCCGGCCAACGAGCAGCATTTTCAAATTTCCTGAGCATCGAACCGGCGGCCAAAATAGCCAAACCTCCAACCCTGCGTGAGACAGGAAAAGAGCTGACCGAAGATGCCATCACACTTTCATGGTCCCCACCGGACGCGAATATCGACGGTTCAACTCCAGTAAATCTTCTCGGCTATAACGTTTATCGAATGGACGACACTCAAACTCAGCCGAACCAGGATCCGATTAACTCTTCCCTGGTTTCGGGAACTCAGTATTCGGACAAGTCCTTCAAATTTGGACCAACCTATAAGTACGTGATCAGGTCAGTTTCGTTAGGCACCGGAGGAGCTTCTGTTGAGAGCCTAAACTCCAACGCGATCTCGGTTACAGCTCGAGACACATTCGCTCCCTCCGCACCCCAGGGAGTTAGTGTCGCGGGATCTCCAGGTCGACTGTCAGTTTTCTTCGCGGCTAATCCTGAAGCTGACGTAGCAGGCTACAACGTTTTCCGATCAACAGATCCGAACTTGCCGAAGGGTTCCTGGACCAAGCTGAATCAGGCGTTGTTGACCCGCACAACGTATCTTGATGAACGCGTTGAGACCGGCAAGAGATACTACTATTACATTACTGCGGTTGATACGGCCGGCAACGAAGGTCCGCCGTCAGAGACTGCCTCAGAGGTTGTTCCTTAAAAATGAAGATTGGTCGCTTCCAGCATTCAAGCTTAAACGAGACTCGATTTGGGATCATCGAGGACGACGAAGTTCAGGTGCTAGGCTCGAACTTCGACTTTCGCCAACCCGGTCGAGCCGACATCCAGGCGGCGCTTAAATTAGATGACGTTAAACTAGTCGCTCCTGTAACGCCGTCAAAGATTGTGTGTGTCGGCAGAAATTATCGTGAGCACGCTGCCGAGCTGGGCAACAAAATGCCTGACGAGCCACTTCTCTTTTTGAAACCTCCGTCGTCACTAATCTCTTCAGGAGATCGGATTGAATTACCTGAGGCTTCCCAACGGGTGGAGCACGAGGGAGAATTAGGAGTTGTCATCGGCAAACGAACAAGGAAGCTAACAGTTGACGACAACCCATTGGACTACGTACTTGGTTACACCTGCGTGAACGACGTGACTGCTCGGGACTTGCAACGGAAAGATGTTCAATTTACTCGTGGCAAGGGTTTCGACACGTTTTGTCCCGTCGGACCGTGGGTAGTAACAGATCTAGATCCCCAGGCTACCCAGGTCGTAACAAGGGTAAATGGTACGGTCAAACAAGATGGCAATACACGAGACATGGCTTTTCCTGTCTCGTTTCTGATTCGCTACATCTCCGCCATCATGACGCTAAATCCGGGCGATTTAATCGCAACAGGCACTCCGGCTGGAGTCTCGAAGCTGAATCACGGTGACATAGTCGAGATCGAAGTCTCTGGAGTTGGAGTTCTGAGCAATGAGGTTTACGATCCAAGAGCCGTGCAAAATTGAAGCAATAGTTGATTAGGAGTTGTTTATGAAATTCTTTCTGGATACAGCAAATTTGAATGAGATTCGCGAAGCAGCAGCATATGGGTTTGCCGATGGAGTGACGACCAACCCAACCCTGATTTCAAAAGAGGGTAACGTCGACTTTAAGCAGCACATCGGGGCGATTTGCGAGATTGTGCAAGGTCCTGTTTCGGCCGAAGTTACCAGCCAGGACAAAGATGGAATGGTGCGCGAAGGGCTCGAATATTCGAAGATCGCACCCAACGTCGTTATCAAATGTCCCCTCACGAAAGAAGGTTTAAAGGCGACTCGAGAGCTGTCTGACGGCGGAATCAAAGTGAACGTCACGCTTTGCTTTTCGGCTGCCCAGGCGATCATTGCCGCGAAAGCTGGCGCCTCCTTCATCAGCCCGTTTCTCGGCAGGCTCGATGACATCGGGCAGAATGGACTTCAGTTGCTCCAGGAGATTGTAGAAATCTATCAGAACTACACCTGGAAGACGGAGATCCTTGCAGCCAGTTTGCGTCACCCAATTCATGTAATCGAGGCAGCGCGAATGGGAGCTGATATCGCGACGATGCCATTCAAAGTTATCGATCAACTCTTTAGTCATCCGTTGACAGATAAAGGGCAAGCTCAATTTTTAGCGGATTGGGCCAAGAGTGGAAGAAAGGTTTAGCAACCAGCCTGAGTTCGTCGTTAAGGCGCTTAAATACGACGGCTCTGAACATCGAAACTGGCGAGCTCGCCTTGCCGCGCAGGAGGGCGAGCTCATTGTTCTGGATGCAGCCTTTGCCGCAGAAGTTCAACACGATCTGCTAGGCCAGATCGCTGCGGGAACGATTAGTACTGAGTACTACTGGCTGAATCGCTGGTATAACATCTTCAGATTCAGTGAACCGAACGGTGGCCTGCTAAATTACTACTGCAATGTTAGCCTACCCCCGAGATTAACTGATCAGACCTTGAGCTATGTCGATCTCGACATCGACATCCTTGTTCAACCCAACTTCTCTTATCAGGTTCTGGATACTGCCGACTTTGAAGCCAATATTGAGCGTTACGGGTATACTCGCGAGGTCCAGTCAGGTGTCGAGAGAGCGACGAATGAACTGGTTGAGTTGATCGAGGCACAATCCTTTCCTTTCAACGTTTAAGCCTATGACTTCAAAACAACAAACCAAGACAGCTTCGCAGTCGAAGCTCGATCGTCTGCGCCAGCGCCAGGCCGAAGCTGAAGCCGGTGGCGGCGCGGCGCGAGTTGAGAAACAGCACGAAGCCGGAAAACTCACCGCGAGAGAGAGGATCGAGTTTCTGCTTGACGAGGGAACTTTCGAAGAGTTTGACAAGCTGGTGGTCCACCGCTCGCAAGACTTTGGTCTCGAAAAGCAATTGTTCCCTGGCGACGGCGTAGTCACGGGTCACGGGCTAATCGAAGGCCGAACTGTATTTGTGTTCGCTCAAGACTTCACAGTTTTCGGAGGCTCGTTATCTGAAACTCACGCAGAAAAGATCTGCAAGATCATGGACCTCGCGATGAAAGTCGGAGCGCCAATCATTGGCCTGAACGATTCGGGGGGCGCGCGTATCCAGGAAGGCGTCGTCAGTCTCGGAGGCTATGCTGATATCTTTTTGCGAAATACTCTTGCAAGCGGAGTTGTGCCGCAGATCAGCTGCATCATGGGTCCCTGTGCCGGCGGAGCTGTTTATAGTCCGGCGATCACCGACTTTAATGTGATGGTCAAAGACACATCGTATATGTTCATCACTGGACCAGATGTGATTAAAACCGTCACCCACGAAGAAGTCACAAAAGAAGAACTCGGTGGCGCGATCACTCACAACACCACTTCCGGAGTGGCCCACTTTGCCGCCGATTCCGACGAGCATGCATTGCGCATCGTTCGAGAACTTCTTTCGTTTCTACCCGCAAATAATCTCGAGAATCCGCCGGCGATCGAGTCTCAGGATCCGGTCGACCGTTCCGAGTCCAAACTAAACGAGATCATTCCTGAGGCTTCCAACCAACCGTACGATATCCGGGACGTCATCAATCTTGTCGTTGACGATGGCTACTTCTTTGAAGTGCAACAATTGTTTGCGCCGAATATCTGCATTGGTTTCGCTCGGCTGGGTGGCAAGTCAGTGGGCATAGTGGCGAATCAACCGGCTTTTTTGGCGGGAGTCCTCGATATAAATGCGTCGATTAAAGCTGCGCGCTTTGTACGCTTCTGCGACTGTTTCAATGTACCGCTGATCACATTTGAAGATGTTCCGGGGTTCCTGCCAGGCGTTTCGCAGGAGCATGGAGGAATAATCACTCACGGAGCAAAGCTGCTCTATGCGTTTGCTGAAGCCACGGTACCTAAACTCACAGTCATCACCAGAAAAGCGTACGGCGGGGCTTACTGCGTCATGGCATCGAAGCATATTCGCACCGATATAAATCTCGCATGGCCCACAGCAGAAATCGCGGTGATGGGAGCTGAAGGCGCTGTCGGCATCTTGTATCGTCGCGAATTAAGTGAGGCCAAAGATCCGGAGCAGGCAAGAAAAAATAAGATCATCGAGTTGGAAGAGAAGTTCGCCAATCCGTATGTAGCGGCTGAACGAGGATTTGTTGATGAAGTTATTGAACCGTCGCAAACCAGACCAAAATTAATCCGCGCGCTTTCCTTCCTCGAGAACAAGCGCGACTCGAATCCTCCGCGCAAGCACGGAAACATTCCACTCTAATTGGTCTGCGACGGGGCTTCGATCGAAATTAGATTTGACGTCTTATCGAAAGTCACTCGAAACGGGTTGAGGGCCCGACGGCCGAGAATTACGGGAGTTCCAGGAGCAGAGTTAATCAAGAGTTCGGTCGGGATGTTTCTCAGTACCAAAGAACCGATTGAGACAGTTTGCGCCGCCACTTCTCTCACCTGAATCGATCCGCCACCTAGATCTCGAACGGCCTTAGGATTTTTTCCCTTCGGTGCTCGTGGATCGCTAAATGCCAAACCGAATGCCGAGCCTGTGTCGATTAACGCCAGGCGGCCATCTGCTAGTCTGACAAAAGGCCGGTGTCCACCGCTCTCTGGGATCCATCGCACAACGGTGCTTTCCCCGTTCGTCGTCCGGGCATTACCCAGGTATCGAGACTCCAGAACCATCAACTCACTTCTCTGAAAATCCACTGAGTAAGAAAGCGATCCAAGTATTTGAGTTGGATCGAGAACGCCATCGAGTGAGCCTGGCAGGGTTTGGACTACGGCTGCAGTCACAGTGCCAGGCAATCGATTGCTTTGGAAACCAAGCGACACATTGCTTAACGAAGTCTCTTCATTCGACTGGATTGGAGTTGAGCTCAGGCCACCTCTAAGAGGAGTTTTCGACCGCTTTAATTTAAGTCCAGCCCTCTGGACGAGTGCCGGGGTGATGAGCGAAGTACCTGCACCAGTATCGAGCGCTACGGTGAAAGGCCCTGCGTTATTTATCCAGGCGTCGACTATCAAACCCCTGCGATCTTCCCGGAGCTTGATAGGAGCAATTCCTACTTGTGAGTTGGTTACACTCACCGGAAAACGTCGATGGGCAGTTCCTGTTGAGGAAACTGCCCATACGACGTTAACTAGAGTGAAAGTACTTAGAGCCACCAAAAGTCTGGTTTTGCTCACGGCTACCTCGGGGCTAACTTAGTAGTTGCGGTTGCGGTTGCGTAGCTTGTAGGTGTAGAGAGCAGAGCCGCCGGCACCGCCCAGGGCTCCAATTGCTGCACCCTTCTTGCCACCAATCAGTCCGCCAATTGCTGCACCAGCGCCAGTACCGATAGCGACCGTCAATTTATCACGATGCTTATCCCAAAAACTTCTTTGCTTGGGCTGGTTGTAATCATAGTAGACGCGTCGCGCAGAGGTGCGGCTCGTCGCATTGCGATAGATGACTCGCGCTGGAGCACTAGCGCGCGAAGTAGTATTTACATTCGCTTGTTGTGAAGCAGCACTAAAGCCGTCCGCAAAACCGGTCTTATAGGCTGTTTGTTCCGCTGGGGTGTTAAAAGAACCTGGAACAGTTTCACCAGTCTGGTAATTGGCTGGCAATGTGTTTGTTGGTGTCGTTGTCTGCGCCAGAGTTTCAGCCGTTGCGGGCTGGCTCTTGTGCATCACGATCGCTCCCACCGATCCTCCGATTAATGCTGCAATCAACGCCACTGGTAAAAGTTTGTTAGTTAAAATCATCGCCCCGTCTCCTTAGGTATAGGTCTAAGTGCTTCTCAAGCCACCTACCAGTTGAGCAATAGGTGTTCCCTCATCAGGTTTGGGAAATACGTTTGGTGAGATTGTATGGAAATTCCCGCGAATCTGGCGTATTTGGGGAGGAATGCAAGAAACTTGCAAGCGTTCTCCAATATTCGGAATTGAGAGTCGCCGCCTCGTAGTACCCGATATGCGGTTGAAGCATTCGATATCGGTAGGCACAAGTAAGAATTTGACACATCAACCGAAACAAAAGAACCAGGAGAATTTACCTTCTCCTGGTTCCGGATTTCTAGACAGAGTTAGTAGCTTGTTAAGCGGCTTTCTGTGTTGGGATTGATTTGTTATCTCGCAGAAGCTCTAGAGCCTTCTTTAACTGGAGATCCTCAGCCGCGGCCGGCTTTGTCGCCGGAGTCTGAGCGGCATCACGTTTCTCATTTGACTGGTCAGGCTTTGCAACCGCGTCGTCGTCATTTCCGGTCAGGTCATCAGGATCCACACTATCGGCGATCTCGGGACCTTTTACATCAACCGAAGGACTCACGCCCGAGTGATTACGATCCTCACCAAGAAAGGTTTTACCATTGCCTGACGCCCATTTTACTGTCGTTAGCAACAGGCCATCCCCTCCGCGTAACGTGAATAGTTGCTGTTCCGCACCCGCACCAAAACTCTTTTCGCCAACCACCTGGCCGCGGTTGTGTTCCAGCAAGGCCGACGCAATAACTTCGGCTGCACCAGCAGTTCCCGTATCAATCATCGCAACCACAGGGCCGTTGAAGAGAACAGCTTTGGGATCAGCCGGATACGTCTTTAAGGCCTTGCCTTCTCGGCCCACAGTCTGTGCCAACACCCCATCTTTGATAAAGAAATTTGCGACTGCTACAGCTTCCTCAAGAGATCCACCCGCAGTATCGCGCAGATCCAGCACAATCTTCTGAGCACCCTGTTTCAGTAAATCCTGGAGTTTTGTTTTGGTGTCGTTAGCTTCACCATCACCAAGACTATTGAGTCTCAAGATTCCTACGCGTGCCGCTTCCATCCGAGCCTCTGTTGCTGGAGCTCGCGTCGTACCACGCTTTACCGTCAACGTGAGCGGGTTGGAGTTAGCTCGTAACACTCTCAGTTTTACTTCACTGCCCGAGGCGCCGTTCAGTAGCTGCTTGGCGTCATAAAGCGAGATATCGCGAGTGGCCTTTCCATCAATGTATTCGATAATATCGCCGGCACGAATTCCAGCCTGTTCAGCCGGGGATCCCTTGACCGGGGCAATCACATACAAATAGGAAGCTACCTGCGACAACTCCGCTCCAATTCCCCCTTGAGCATCCTTGCTGGCATTTCCGTTATACTCGCGAACTTGCTCAGGAGTCAGATACGTCGAATATGGATCAAGTCCGTATGCCAAACCTCGTAAAGCACCGGCTCGAACCTTTTCCATGTTTGGCTCATCCACGTAATCGCTCTGTATATGTTGAAGAACGCTCTCGAAAATACGAAGCTGGGCGTTAGGATCGTTCGCTGGTTGCTGAGCTCGAGTTGAAATCCAGCCTCCAACAACCGTGTATATGGTGAGTGTCGCCGAAGCCAGGATCAGAATGAATTTAGTGCGAAGTGACATTTACTTACCTCTGAACTACGTTAAGGACGATGCCGTTTAAACTCGCAAAATGCGAAACGAAACGTATCATACAGTCGGCATTTATCGGGCGCAAGGCTAAGCTTTGCGAGTGTTACGCACAATTGGAAACAATGTTTCAACTGTAAAATCAATGAGTAGAACCGATTATTCAGCCAGGCCGTCAGGTCCAATACTCGCCCTTGACCTTGGATCTAAATCGGTAGGAGCAGCGGTTTCAGACCAATTACTGATTACAATAAAGCGGCTAACCCCTATAAAACGCTCCAGTTGGAAACATCTATTAATTGACGTGCGCGACCTAATCGAACGGTTTGACGCCAAAACCCTGGTCATTGGTTTGCCGTTAGCCATGGATGGTAGTAGAACAAGTGCGGCTTTGGACGTTGATCGTCTAGCCATGAATTTCGTTCGTTCCCTTCACTTGCCCGTCTATTTACAGGACGAGCGCCTTACGTCGGTAGAAGCATCACAGAAGCTCCGCGAAGCCGGATATTCGAATGTTGAGATTCGTGAGCTGGTTGACGGAGAAGCGGCGGCTTTGATTCTAGGCGATTTTCTCCAGTTAACTGCTGAGGAACAAGAAACCCGGCTTTTAGATCCAAATAAAGTAGATCCCAAGGAAACTTGAATAGAGAATGAAACGACTCCTGCTCGGTCTGTTTGCACTTCTGTTGCTGTCAGGCGCCGGAATCGCTGGATGGGCCTATATCGACCTCCACAAACCCATCAGCCATGCCAAATCCGGACAGTTCATTGTGATCCCCAAAGGCTCATCTCCTTCTGCTATCAGTAAAAAGCTTTTGGACGAAGGGATAATCCGACACGAATGGTCACTTCTCCTTTATCTGAAGCTCTCAGGGGCAGGCTCGCGTCTGAAAGCGGGCGAATACGACTTTGTTACACCCATTACGCCGCTACAGGTCGTTGAAAAGCTCCAACGCGGACAGCGCAAGCTTGACCACCTCACAATCATCGAGGGCTGGACTCGTTGGGATATAGCTAAAGCGATGGTTCAGATTCCCCAATTCAAGCTCACCACGGAAGCTCAAGCATTAGAGTTAATGGATAACGTGAGCCTTATCCGCGACATCGACCCGGTCGCCACAAATCTTGAAGGTTATCTTTTTCCCGACACCTACGAATTTGCGCCTGAAACCTCCGGCGCCGATTTTATCGAGATGATGGTGAATCGATTCCGAAAGGTCTGGGACCAGGACTGGCCAACTCATGACCCTGGCCTCAACCGTTCTCCAAGAGAGATCGTGACGGTCGCCTCAATCATCGAAACAGAGGCCAAGTTAGCAGAGGAACGACCGCTAGTAGCATCAGTCATTTATAACCGGCTGCAAAAAAATATTACATTAGCGGTTGATTCGAGCGTGATTTATGCATCGAAGCTTGCGGGCAAGTGGCGCTACGACGGTAAGGTCTACAAGAGTGATATCGAACGTCGTTCCCCGTACAACACGCGCATCTACTCGGGATTGCCTCCTGGGCCCGTAGCTTCGCCTGGAGAGAGTTCTCTCAAGGCAGCGATGAACCCAGCTACTTCCGACTATCTGTATTACGTCCGGAACCCGGCGCGGGACGATGGAGCTCACAACTTCTATAACAATGGATCTGAGTTTGAGATGGGCGTCCAGGCTCTAAGAAATTGGGAGCGTGAGCGAGACGCCGGAGAAGCTAAGCAGAAGCGGGAAGCTAACGGCAACGCGCCATAATTTGATGACTATTAGGTGCTTGAATCTGCGTGAACATTAAACTATTCTCCAGTTTGAATAGATACTTGAACTGCTTCGAACGGGTCATTCAAGGTGCAATCATGCAACGAATAACAACTTGTCTGCTTTTCACATTGCTCTGCGCTCTTCCTATTTTCGGTCAGGCTGCAAAAGGAGTTGATAAGCAGAGTGAGAGGGTCCGTGACAGCGGTAACGACCGCTCGCCGGCGAATAACGGGTCAAAGACTGATGTTGGCGCGGGACGAGGCATCGACTTCGGTAGCGGGCGCACGCCCACCACGCCACTGCTGGCCAACCCGTATCGCCTCACCGCGAGGAAGGATGCGATCCTAACCGCGGTGCAGGAGTTGATGAGAGATAAAAAGTTGGTGGTTGATGACGCTGCCTCAAAGCCCGCTGATGGAATCGTGGTGAGTCAGCCTTTCACCTTCATTAAAGGTGCTGTTGTTTCTCAGGCAGAACTAAGTCGTTACGCTGACGTGCCCGAAACAAATGCACGTGGTTGGACGCGCGGACGCTATACACTCACTGTCGAGATTCAACCAATCGACGGAACGTCCGCAAACGTGTCCGTTAACGCAAAGGTTGAAGGCAGAACTGATGGCGCGACTGGAGCAGAATGGATAACACTCAGGAGCTCCGGTCTCGCGGAAGATCAGTTTCTCGAAGCCCTGGTCAGCGCGGTAACAGGGGCTGCTCCGGCTGGCAGGACGCCACAGTAGAACAAAAATAGTTAAAGGTCAGTTCAAGTAAAACATTCAACTGCGTGTTTCTCTCCACGCGCGTTCTGAAGACTTAAAGTAATTCATGATTAATGATCCATTCAATCCGGACGCTTCCATCATGCGGGAGCGTGAGTTCAACAAACGGAAAGTGCTCGCAGTCGTCCTTGCGTTCTGCGCGACCGCAGCGCTTTTGCTCGGCTACGCATACATACGAAAGCGGCATGCCGAGAGAGTAATCGCCAACGCCACTGTACCGGTAATGCCTGACACTGGCCCTAAAGGACCAGCCGTAGCTCACATAAAAATTGATGATCCGATGCTCGACAAAGGAGTAACGACCATTGGCGGCGTGGTGAAGAATATTTCCAAACGCGAATTGTCGGGACTTTCTGTCGCACTTGAACTGCGCCGGCGGAAAGATGGAAAGACAGAACAAGCAATGGTTCCTGTGGAGCCTTCTAAGCTCAACCCAGACGAGGAAGGCGCTTACACACTAAAGCTCCCAGCCCAAACTTACGGATCGATCAAGATGATTGGACTTAAAGCAGATCCTGAGGCGACACTAATCGCATACAGTTCATCGGCGGGCAAGAAGCGACCTCCAGAAAAACTTGAACCTAAGACGATCATCGTGGGCAAGCGGCCTGTCAAAGATGGAGAGTTCATCAACACGTTCGAGAACCCGAGCCGTGTTCCATGAGCAACGGTTTGAAGTTTTAGTTTAGGAGTCGGCGTGCCGAGAGTTAAGGTTAAACCTAAGTTTCTGTGATTCGATTTAGATTAGAAATTGTCAGTGATATGAAACAGATGGTAAAGGGAAAGTATTTACTGCTCCCTCTGG
>DASROI010000344.1:0-21002 GCA_035646955.1 Pyrinomonadaceae bacterium | reverse complement strand
TAACCCTTGAATCGAACACCTCGCTTCAAGTCATAAAAAAAGCCCAGACGATCTAGTACTCACCGATTCTTGAGACCGAACAGAGACACTACCCAGAACCAAGTGGCAACTCGGACAATCCTGTGAAATCCATTAGTGAAGATTACGAACAAGTTCTCGAGCCCGGCGCTGAAGCTAAGCCCACTCAGCCACCGCGTGTTCGCCGCAGTGCAGAACGCAACGCCAAGAACGCAAAATGGGTCGAGAGTCTCCGGGCGTCTGACGTTAGCCGACTCTGGGCTGAGCTACACCGAATAGTTTCCCATCATCCGCTCGTACGGGCGTCGCGTAGTGCGGGGCTCCTTATCGAGGAGGGAGGAAGTTCCGCTTACACGGATCTAACGCAGGAGCTGTTTGTCCAACTTCTTAGCAAGAACCGGTTTGAGCACTATCTCGAAACCGGAATGACTGATTACGAGATTGAGTGCGAGATCAGCCAGATTGAATTAACGAACCTGCTTACGGCAGAGTTACGCAAACGACATCCGGAAAGCTACCGCCTCGCCCGGCGCATCTCAACGCTCATCCAATCAAGTACAAATTTTCGTCGATTCGACACGAGTGGTACTGACGATGAACCGCATCGTCGACTCGCGGATCGCGTTTACGGGTTGAGCGAGTGGAACGAGAAAAAGTCACGCCGTGGAGCTCACGAGGTAGAACAGCGCGTTCAGATCATACCGGTCCGGCAACGCGACACTCGAATGGTCGGATGCACTGGTGATTCACAAGTTGTTATTAGTAACCCTGATCTCGAAGACTTAATTGTCTCGGTGCTGGACGCAGTTGATTCACCCGTCGATGTGCGCATGTTACGAAGTCTCGTGATGTCTCGACTGCCCGTAATGGACATCTATTTGGTGCCGCTTGATGGAGATGACAGCGATAACGAGAATAGCAACGCTTACGAGCCTGTTGATAAACGAGAAAATCCCGAAGAAGGTCTCTTGAAGCGTGAGTCAGAGCGTGAAGCTGCCGGCTCAGTAGATTTGTTTCTCAAGAATTTGAATGAAGCCGTGCGCGGCAAGGTCAAGCAATACAATCGTATTCTTGGCGTGTTGTGGTATTGCTATTTGAGCCCTGACCATTCAACCCAATTGGAAGTTGCTGCCGCTCTGGGTGTGTCTGATTCCCTGGTCTCCGACTATCGCAGGCGTATTGAGCACGAGTTGCGGACGCTCTCCTTCACCGAAGTTGAAGAAGCTAAGCAGTTTGAGATGGCCTTGCGTGAGCGAGTTCGTTCCGTCATGCCGGAAGTCACCGATTCAGAGCTCGCGCTCTGAGCGATTTCCCTCGTCAGCCCACCAAAAATCAATATTTTCGGGGTTTTTGCAGAAAATCGAGCTCGACAGGCAAAAGTTTGTCAACCGCGTTCAGCGCTTTCCTGATAGTGCCAGCCGCGCAATTTGTTGCTACTCTTCCTCATTGTTTAGACTGTTTTCCGCCAGAGAGTCTTTAGAATGCCGAAGAGGTTTGAATTTGAGGATTATGACCCGCTGTTTCGCACGCCCGGTAATCGCGGGGGTGAAGCAATAGTCGAAGAGCCGTGGCCCGTTCGCAGCGGTAGTCCAGAGCCTGAAGTTCCTTTCCAGAACGACTCACCCTTCGGAAATCAAAGCAAACCACCAAAAACTAAATCGCTAATAAAGCCGGAATCAACAGTCCGCCTGATATTGAAACGCGGGCATGTGATTAGTTATGCCGGTTTGTTTCTCTTCACGATCGTACTTTACTTTCGACCGTACGAGCTCTTCACCGCGCTCTCGTGGATGGACAAGGTAGCGTACTGGCTGGCAATCGCGACAATCATCATCTTTCTGCCTTCGCAACTAGTGCTCGAGGGCAATTTAACTGCTCGTCCGCGAGTGGTGATTCTGGTGTTACTGCTGACGCTCGCAGGTTTGATTTCAATGATCACTGCGATCAACCCGCTTGAAGCCTGGAATGAATTTAACGACGTCTTCATTAAAGCCGTTTTGATGTTCATCGTGATGATCAACGTCGTACGTACTGAACTGCGTTTGAAAGCTCTGCTTTACGTCGCTCTCGCAGTCACGTTTGTTCTCAGCTTCAATGCGATTCGTGATTATCAAACAGCGAATTTTGCAGTGGAGGGCTATCGAATCAAAGGCCTGCTCGGCGGAATGTTTGGTAATCCAAATGACCTGGCTCTCCATTTCGTGACGATGACACCGATCGCGGTGACGATGGCGTTGGTAACCCGCAGTTTCATTCTCAAAGTGCTACTGTTCATAACCGCAATATTAATTGTCGCTGGAAACGTGGTCACCTATTCTCGAGGCGGCTTCCTTGGATTGTTAGTGGTCGCAGTTGTCCTCGGATGGAAAATTGGTCGTAAGCGACGACTTCTCCTTGCGATAGTTGGCCCAGTCATTCTTGGCGTTTTCATACTGTTAATGCCGGGAGGTTATGGCATACGGTTGCTTTCGATCTTCATACCTGGTTTGGATCCAGTTGGCTCGTCAGGATCGCGGCAGGAGATTCTCAACCGGTCCATATTAGTTTCGCTTAGAAACCCACTATCTGGAATTGGAATGGGTAATTTTCACACCGTGTCGTTGCATGAGACCGTCACTCATAATGCTTTCACGCAGGTCTCGGCTGAATTGGGGTTTGGTGCGTTGATTGTTTATTTAATGTTTTTGACTGCGCCGATTTTGTGGCTGAGAAAAGTTGAACGAGAGACGTCTGGCGCTCCCAAAGAGTCGATGTACTACTACTTGTCGATCGGCTTACAGGCAAGCCTCATCGGGTACATGGTTAGTGCGTTTTTTGCGGCGGTGGCTTACCAGTGGTACGCGTATTATCTGGTGGCCTACGGTGTTTGCCTGGTTCGCCTATATCAAAACAAGATGACCAGCGATGTCACCGCGGTCGCGAGTGCCCATGCCTAAAATTCCAGGGTGATCAGAATAAAATATGAGCTTGACGCGGGCAGAATTTATTTTCCAATGGATCTTTTGGATTGGGTTCTTCGCCCTCCTCTATTCATATATAGGTTACGCCGTTGTACTTGTGCTGCTGAGCCGGCTACGAGGCCGTCCAGTTAAAGCTCAAGATTTCACTCCGACCATCAGCTTTATCATCACAGCTTACAACGAAGAGCGAGACCTTGCGGCGAAGCTGCGCAACACACTCGCCCTGGATTATCCGAAAGACAAGCTTGAAATTATCGTGGCGTCTGATTGTTCATCGGACCGCACTGATGAGATCGCCAGGTCTTTTGCGAACGAAGGGGTTCGACTTCACCGTCAGCTCGAACGCCTGGGCAAAACTGCGGCTCAGAATCGCGCGGTTGAGCTGGCTGCGGGCGATGTAATTCTTTTTTCCGATGCCACCACGCTTTACCGGCCGGACGTGTTGCGAGTCATCTCTCGAAATTTCGCAGACCAGACAATAGGCTGTGTTGCCGGTCAGTTGATTTATGTAGATCCGTCAAATTCAAGTGTTGGCAAAGGTGCAGTTTCATATTGGAACTATGAAGTGTTCCTTAAGCGTCACGAGAGCAATCTTCGATCGCTGATTGGCGTGTCCGGTTGCTTGTACGCGGTCAGGCGGTCGGCTTACGTGCCGCTCTACAATGAAGCTTGTAGCGATTTCATCATTGCCACCAAGATGGTGGAACAAGGTCTACGGACGATCTATGAGCCTGATGCAATTTGTGAAGAGGAGACGAACAATCGCGCCGATAAAGAGTTCCGGATGCGGGTGAGGGTTATCACCCAAACGTATAACGACCTCTGGCGGCATCGTCATATCTTCAATCCGTTTCGCTACGGCGTTTACGCTCTACAATTGTTCTCGCACAAGGTCATGCGATACCTGGTGCCGGTTTTCCTGGCGATGTTGTTGCTGTCGTCGTTGGTGCTTGCAGCCCGGTCACGATTCTTTG
This sequence comes from Pyrinomonadaceae bacterium, assembly GCA_035646955.1. GTDB lineage: Bacteria > Acidobacteriota > Blastocatellia > Pyrinomonadales > Pyrinomonadaceae > PSRF01. Next base: position 17,050 of record DASROI010000344.1, on the reverse strand, counting down.
CGTTCGTTTTGGTTTTGCAGCTTGCGGCTTATGTGGCAGCTCTTTTCGGATATTTGTTGGAGCGCGCTGGTGTACGGAGTGGACTGATCTCGTTGCCGCATTATTTTCTGCTTGCGAATTGGGCGGCCGTGGTCGCCTTTTATGAATTTGCGCGAGGAGAGCGCTATGCGAAATGGGAGCCGATCCGCCAGGCCGTGCCAGCTGAACAAAATGTTGCAAGTGGGATAAAGCAAGAGCACGAGTCCTTGCCGTCCGATCGAGCAACGTCAGTAAGTCCGGAAGTGAGCGTCATTATTCCGGCTTACAACGCAGCAGGGTTTATTGAAGATGCGGTGACCTCAGTTCTTAATCAAACTTTTTCTGATTATGAACTGATTGTGGTGAACGATGGCTCACCTGACTCGGAAGAACTTCGTCGCGTGTTATCGCCATACGCCAACCGGATAATCTATCTGGAACAAGAGAACAGAGGACCCAGCGGAGCTCGTAACGCCGCAATCGAGATTGCTCGAGGAAAATTTCTGGCGTTGTTAGACGGTGATGATACCTGGCTGCCGAACTATCTGGCCGAGCAGATGAAGTTCCTAAAGCAAGTTCCCGACACTGACATGGTATATGCCGACGCGTTGCTTTTTGGCGAAGGCCCACTGGTTGGGAAGAGCTTTATGCAGAGTTCACCTTCGGTAGGACCAGTCACGTTTGAAAGCTTGTTGCGTTATCAGTCGTCGGTAATTACTTCCTGTAGTGTGATAAATCGGGAGAAAGCGATTGCTGCTGGTCTGTTCGACGAGAGGTTTGTCCGTTGCGAAGATTTCGATCTATGGATTCGTTTGGCCCATCGTGGCGCAAAGATTCGATTTCAATCCCAGGTTCTTGCCCGCCATCGAATCTCTGAAGCTAGTTTGGCTGCGGATCAAATAAGAATGGTTGAAAGTCAGATCGAGGTCTTGAAAAAGGCCAAACAGATTTTGCCGCTGACACCCGAACAGTCGAACCTGGTGGACAGTCAGCTGGCAAATTGCGCCGCGCAAATTGATCTTGCCCAGGGAAAGCGATTTTTTGAAGTTCATGATTACGAACAAGCCGCGCAGCGATTGAGAAGCGCCAATCAATTTTACGAGAGCCGGAAGCTCCAATTGATCGTGTTTGGATTGCAATCCGCTCCCTGGTTTTTGAGTTCGCTGAATTGGATGAGACAGAACCTGTGGTCCCCTGCTTCCAAGACAGTTTCAAAATAGATGCCGACTAGTAGTGGCCATATAGCCCATGTTCTTCCCTGGTCCACAATTGGTGGCACTGAACTCGCGACGTTAAGACTGGCTCAAGCGGTTGGTAATGAAGATTTCGCTCATACTGCCTTCTGCCAGGAAGCCGATAGCCCCGTTGGCGAGCTGTTCAACTCAGCAGGTTTCGACACGGCTCGATTTGAACCTATCGAGCCGAGCTATAAACACCCGAGCGCCTATCTTCGGGCCTCGATAAGGCTCGCCCGTGAATTTCGCCGCCGCCGGGTTGACCTCGTTCATTGTTCCGACTTGCTGGCGGCCTACTACGCTGGACTTGCCGGAAAATTGGCCAGATTGCCAGTTTTATGTCATGTGAGATGCGCCTATCCCGAAATTTCCCGTCGTGACCAGAGCTTCCTGAAGGTTGTTAACCACTTTGCTTTCGTTTCAAATGATGCCTGGCAGAGTTTTGCTTTCAAGGTCCCCGCTGGCCGCGCGACAGTAATTTACGACGGTATCGATATAAAACAGGTAACTGATAACTTGGACCAAAGTGTACGAGAAGAATTCAAGGTGCCGGAAGGGGCGCGCATTGTCGGGATGATTGCTCGCGTGGCCCCTGCGAAGGATTTTGCAACGCTGATTCAGGCCGCAAAACGTGTGACTTCCAAATTTCCGGACACCCGATTTTTGATTGTGGGTGACTACTCGCAGGTTCAAATAAACCGCGATCACTTCAGTGAAATACAATCCTGGATAGCCGCGGCCGGGCTTTTGCATAACTTTATTTTTACCGATCATCGCAACGACGTTGATCGACTGCTTGCCGCAATGGATCTTTTTGTTCTCAGCACAAAAACGGAAGGTCTCCCGCTCGTCATTTTAGAAGCAATGGCTCAGGGTAAAGCTGTGCTCGCGACGGCTGTTGGCGGTGTGCCTGAGCTGATAAGCGATGGCGAAACCGGGTTACTCCACGGTCCGGGCGATGACGAACAGTTGGCAACTCAGATACTCTCCCTTTTTGAAGACAACGTTCGGCTTAAACGGCTTGGCGAAGCTGGAAGAGAAGCAGTCAAAATGAACTTCACGCGCAAGCAGTTTGGCAGACGCATGGCCGAACTCTATGGTCAAATGATCGGCCGGCCGCAACTGATAGCACCTGACTTTCAGACTGGGAACGAACGCAGCGAAATGATCTCGTAGTGGTTAGTAAGATCGACATGGCAGCAGCTCAAGACAGTTCAATAATGACGAAACGGCGTCCCGTGAAGATCATTCGGCCGCCCAGTTTTTCTATCGCTGGATTTCTGAGAGACTTCAAAGGACTCTGGCTCTACAAAGACTTGTTGTACACGCTTAGCGCGCATCGAGTTAAGGTCAGGTACAAACAATCGGTCCTGGGGATCGCCTGGGCCGTACTGCAGCCCCTCTCGCTGATGTTGATTTACACCCTTGTTTTTGCGGTCTTTGCGCGCATTCCAACTGGTGGTACACCTTATCCCGTGATGGCCTTTACCGGGTTGTTGCTATGGACTCTTTTCTCGACGGCTTTGACAAGTTCCACGAATGGATTGGTGAGTCACGCGCATCTCGTCACAAAGGTGTATTTTCCCCGCGAGATATTGCCGTTAACCTACGTAGTGGCGGCGCTATTTGATTTTGCGATTGCTGCCCTCTTGCTCGCCGCCCTGATGGTTTATTACCACGTAGCGCCCACCATCAATCTCCTTTACGCGATACCGATCGTATTAATACTTACTTGTTTTGTGACTGCAATGTCCCTGGCTTTTTCAGCGCTGCAGGTTCGTTTCCGCGATGTAGGTGTGGCAATGCCCTTGCTGTTGCAGCTATGGATGTTTGCGACCCCGGTGGTCTATCCTCTTAGTGCTGTACCGCAACGATTTCAGAGTCTGTATTCACTGAATCCAATGGTAGGTGTGGTTGATAGTTTTAGAACGGTAGTCTTGAATGGAACTGCACCGGACCTTCACGGCCTGGGCATATCTGCAATACTGTCCATCGTCTTGTTGCCAGCCTGCTACATTTACTTCAAGCACGTTGAGGCCACTCTGGCAGATGTTATTTAACGCATCTGAGGTCAAGTCGAATTGATGATCGATCTTAGTTTTAACCGAGTCTCCAAGAGATACCGAATACGTCACGAGAGCGAAGAGACCGCGTCGCGACATCCGCTTATTCGTAAGTGGAATGCGTTGTGGACTCACCCCGAGGACTTTTGGGCCGTTCGTGATGTTAGTTTTGACGTGGAGCGCGGCGAAGCACTTGGCATTATCGGCCACAACGGCGCGGGTAAGAGCACGATCCTCAAACTGCTGTCGAACATTACTACACCGACTGCCGGCGAAATAAGAATAAACGGCAGACTAGCGGCGTTGATTGAGGTTGGGTCTGGCTTTCATCCCGAGCTCACCGGTCGCGAGAACATCTATCTCAACGGCGCGATTTTGGGCATGGCTCGCAGCGAAATAACAAAGAAGCTCGAGAGCATCATTGAGTTTGCCGGCGTTAGGCAGTTTATTGATACTCCGGTGAAAAGGTTTTCGTCAGGCATGTATGTCAGATTAGGATTCTCTATTGCGGCCCATCTTGAGCCTGACATTCTGCTCCTTGATGAAGTTCTTGCAGTCGGTGATGCTTCGTTTCAAAAGAAATGCCTCGACCGTATCTCCGAATTAAAAGAAGCGGGCACCACCATTGTTTTTATCTCTCACGATCTACGGGCAGTAGAACGATTGTGTCAGCGGGTGCTCTTATTAAAGCGTGGCCAAATCGTTATGAATGGTCCTGCAAAGGAAGTCATCGCTGCCTATCAGAACGACGCCACCCTCTCCAGCGAATCAGTAGAAGTACACAAGCGCGGTGAAACCAAAGAAGTTGAGATTCGCACCTTGTCGTTTCTAAATGATAACGGACAAATGAATCCTGTGTTCAAGACAGGCAAACCTTTGATCGCGCGTATCGACTTCGACGTTCACGAAGCCGTCAACGATGCAGTCTTTTCAGTTTTGTTGTTTACCTCCGATGGCGAATCGCATTGTGAATTGACTACGGAGTTTAGTCGCGATTCTCTTTCTCTTCAGCGTGGTAAGGGTTCGATTGAGTTTCGCACCGATGAGCTGGGATTGTTGCCTGGCGTGTATTTCACCTCGGTCCACGTGCAACAGCGTGGTGCCCAGGACGTAATTCATTATCAATACAAATCCACGACGCTGCGGGTCGATTTTGATCGAGTAGTACGCGGTAACTTCTTTCTGCCACATGATTGGCAGGTGAGCCAGGTCGAATCGGATGAGGTAGTAGAACTCGAAGTGCAAAATAAGTAACTAGCTAGCTATTGAGTTTGAATTGAAACAGGGCGCGAATAAAGTGTTTATGTTCCTCGACGCGCTGCCGCAAAAACAGGGCAGTGGCGCCAACCTCCGCATCTATTCCAATGTGCGCGCGTACCTGGACCTTGGCTTTGCGGTCGAATTGATTCTGATAACTAAAGATTCGGTCGAAGGCCATGCAAGTGGTGATTTAAAAAACCTGGTCTTGACTAGAGTTGTAGGTGCCGGACCTCAGTCGTCCTCGATGATGGGGCGTTTAATGTTTCGCGCAGGCTGGCCTCAAAAAACTGCGATTGAGTATTACGTCCAGCAACACCCGATAATAATGCGAGAGATTGGATCTAGATTTCAGCAGGCCCCTGAGGCCATTTTTCATTTAGAGGGTGAGGCGATGGCCAGTGCTTTACCATGGCTTTCAAAGGGGATGAAGAGTCTCTGGAGCTTGCACGACCTGCCCTCAACTGTTTCAGAGGCGACCACCAGGATTGCCTGTGATGCCGAGGCTCGCAAACCTACTCTTGCGGAGATTCGCGAAGCTCGATTCACGCGAAACGCAGAACGTTTGTTTGCCAGACATGCACCGCTAGTCTTGTGTATTGCCGACTATGACGAGACTCGACTTCGTAAGTGGGGATGTCGAGCAGTTGATTATCTGCCGCTGAGCATCCCCGATGAAGATCGCGTATTGACTACAAAGCGATGGTTGCCGGGCGGAAAGTTAAGACTGTTGCATCTCGGCAGCGTTGGCCACTTACCGAGCTACCGCTCGCTGGAGTTCATCCTGGACCATGTTTGGCCCAGGCTTTCCGCCGAAGCTCATCAGCAGGTGGTCTTAAATGTCGTCGGCACTGCTGATCCCGAAAACCAACGGACCAAGCGAATACTCTCCAAAGCGGCACCTTACGCAAATGTGATCTTCCATGGATTTGTGCCGGATGTGCGGCCGTATTACGACGAGAGCGACCTGCAGGTCGTGGCCTCAACTGATGCAAGTGGATTACGGACTCGCACCATAGAGTCATTTGCTTATGGGCTTCCAGTTTTGAGTAGTTCTGTCGGCGCGCGCGGCATAGGGAGAGTTGTGGCAGGTCGAGATTTTATTGTGGCCGATGATCCGGCGGAATGGTTGAGTGTGTTCACCAGAATCCTGAACGGTGTCGAAGACCTGCCGGGTCTAGCACTCAGGGCTCGCAAATTTTACGACGAGAATAACAGTAGGCAAGCAGTTGCCGAATCGTTGGCCAATTCGTTAAAGCGCCATCTCGATGTTCGATTAGATCGATTCGAAGTTAACTCTGAGGCTGCTGATCTGAATCAGCCAACATCGAGAACCAGTTCGTAGGTCAGTATGGAAAGCTTTCAGCCACCAGTGAATCGTAACGGGTCGAAGGTCGACCTTTCACTGTTGGTCTGTACCTATAACAGAGCGAGTGATCTTCGAGAGTTGCTCGAAACAGCAGTTGCTCAGGAGACCGGTGGTGAATTCAGCTACGAAGTGGTTGTTGTTGACAATAACTCGACCGATGACACACGAAGCGTCGTGGACAGTTTTATCTCAGCGGGACACCAAAACGTCCGCTACTTTTTCGAGGAGAGACAGGGCAAGTCGCACGCTCTGAACCGTGGATTAAGCGAACTGCATGGTTGGGCCTACGTAATTGCTGATGACGATTTCATCTTACCTAAGAACTGGATAAAGAATCTGTATCAAGGGTTTTGCGACAACCCGGAAGTTTCTTTTGTTAGCGGCAAAGTCTTACCGTTGTTTCAGGCTGAACCCCCTTCGTGGTTAACACCAAAACATTGGTCTGCCATTGCGATGGCGGATTATGGTGATAAAGAGTTTGTTACCGACGATACTCACCAGGTGTGCTTGCTGGCGTGCGCTTTTAAAGCTGCGGACGTTGAATCCGTTGGTGGTTATGACAAGCAGCTGGGTCCGAATAAAGCGCGCGCAGGCGGCACCGAGGACCTGGATTTGCTGATGAGGCTCTGGAAGACCGGCCGCAAAGGACTCTACCTCCCAAATGTCGCGTTTTACCATAAGGCCACGAAGGATCGGCTGACCAAGGACTACCATCGACGCTGGCACGCTGACCATGGTCGTTCGTACGCGATCATGCGTGTTGAAGGGACAGAGCGAGGGAAGTTTCGCCTCTTTGATGTGCCGGCTTATATGTTTCGAGAGGCAGCAACAGAGATGATGCGTTGGATAAGCTGTATGATCCGGGGTCGCCCTGACGATGCGTTCTGGCACGAAACGCGATTAAGGTTTTTTGCTGGCTTCATCTCGAAGCGCCGTGCCGATTCACGTGGAAACAGAAACGCAATGCAGGCGCAGTAAGATCTGATGATGAACGCGAATTCCGAGATTCTGAATCCTCCGGCGGCCCATCAACGGCCGCGGAAGAGTAGCCTTGCAGGTTATGTGATGTTGTCCGGCCTTCAATGGCTTCGTGGTTCACACAGTCTAAAATTGTTTCGTGAGATCTCTAGTGAGCCGTTTGTCTCACCAGAAGAGGTAAGGAGTAATCAATTACGGCGGTTGACTGAACTGCTGGCTCACGCCGAACAACGAGTACCGTACTATCGCGAGTTGTTAAACTCTCTCAAGATAACAAGTCGCGACATTCGTAGCTTCTCTGATTTTAGCCAACTTCCGATCTTGACGAAGGACACAGTGCGTGAGCGTTGGCGCGATCTCGTCAGGGAAGATATACCGTTGGAAAGTCTTTCGAAGCACTACAGCGGTGGGTCGACCGGAATTCCGCTGACCTTTTATCGCGACAAAGAATATATGGACGCTTCGGAAGCTGGTACGTTCCGCAACTTTGCTCAAGCTGGCTGGCGACCTGGCGAAATGATTGCTTTCTTCTGGGGCAGCAATGAGCGTATTCAGCAGATGTCGCGGGCGCAATTCGAACTCCGACAGCGACTACGAAGAATGTACCAATTTGATCCCTTTCACTCGGGTACCGATCAGTTGCGCGAATGGTTGGAGCGGTGGCGGTCATTAGACGCAACCATTGCGCTGGGATACTCGTCGACTGTGGCTCGATTCGCACAATTCATTGAGTCGAGCGGTGTCAAAGTTGAGCCGCTCAGAGGAGTTTTCACCACTGCTGAAAAACTCTATGGGCCACAACGCGAAGTAATCGAACGCGTTTTTGGTTGTAGAGCCTATGATTGTTACGGAAGTAGTGAAGTGCAAAACATCGCGGCTGAATGTCCCGCGGGCAGCATGCACATCAATGCAGACTACGTTTACCTGGAGTCTTCGAGCGATTCCAGCGCCGGTGACGCTCCCCCACTCCTGGTTACTTCGCTTAAGAATTATGCGATGCCGTTTATTCGTTATCGCAACGAAGATTGTGGCACTCTTCTGGATGGGTCTTGTGGTTGTGGGAACAACTTTCCGTTAATGCGGCTGAACGTCGCTCGCGTCAGTGATAACTTTACTTTTCCGGATGGTCGAGTCGTTCATGGCGAGTTTTTTACTCACCTCATGTACGGGAGCAGCGGAATTGATACGTTTCAGTTTCACCAGACAAGCCCTGATCACATTACGCTTTGGATCGTTCCCGGCGAAGGTGATGCAGAATCACGTCGTCGCACAGTCGAGAGTGCGATTAACCAGATCAAGGGATTAACCGGGGAAGCGGTGACAGTCGAGATTCGCGAAGTTCCGGCGATACCGCTTTCAAATGCCGGTAAACATCGGTTTACCCGTTCCGATGTTGGTGAAAGTTCAAGCTTGAGTTGATTCTATGTGTGGAATTTGCGGAATACATTCCAAGTCACCTGTCACTCCGAACGACGAGAGAGTCGTGCGTGACATGATGTCATTGTTGGACCATCGTGGTCCGGACGGTGACGGCATTTGGACCAGCCAGAGCGGAGCGGTGTTGGGTCACCGTCGCCTCGCAATTATCGACTTACTCGGTGGTCACCAGCCTCTGTTCAACGAAACGCGGGATGTTGGTGTTGTTCTGAATGGAGAGATTTACAACTATCGCGAGCTGCGACAAGAGTTAGTCACCTTCGGTCACACCTTTGTAACCGCGAGCGACACTGAAGCGATCGTTCATGCCTATGAGCAATGGGGCGACAGTTTTGTCGAGCGACTTCAGGGCATGTTTGCCTTTGTGATCTGGGACGAACGTCAACGTCGAATGGTCCTGGGCAGAGACCGCTTTGGCGTTAAGCCGCTCTACTATGCCGAACCAGACAGCGACCATTTAATATTTGCATCGGAAATAAAAGCACTCTTTGCGCATCCAGGTGTGGGCCGATCATTGAATGCCGCTCGACTTGCTGAATACCTGATGTTTCGCAGCATTGTCGGAGAAGAGACGTTGTTTGCGGGAATTAAGGAAGTTCTGCCGGGTACTTTGATGACGTTGGTGAACGGTCGCCGAAATGTTTGGCAATACTGGTCGCCGGCAGCGACTTCAAACCGCGAAGAGGCTGTCACTGAGAGCGTCGAGCGCGGACGCGAACTGCTCGACAATTCGGTCTTATCGCGACTAGTCAGCGACGTGGCTTTGGGGACCATAACAAGCGGCGGACTTGATTCAAGTCTTGTCAGTGCTATCGCGGCGGAACACACCGATCACGCAATCGATACCTTTTGTGTCGGCTTCCGTGCACCGGCGACGGATGAAAGACCTTTTGCCCGGTTGGTTTCTCAGCAGATTGGCTCGCGACATCATGACATCGAGGTATCACCTGCTGAGATCGAGCGTGAACTTGACTCATTGACGTGGGCTCACGACGAGCCTCTTACGCACCCAAACTCAGTTCCAATGCACCTGATCTTTCGTGAGGCGAAAGAGAGAGCAGATGTAACTGTATTGTTATCGGGTGAGGGAGCTGATGAAGTTTTTGGCGGCTATGAATGGTACCGCGTTGGGCAGCAGCGAGATGACCTCAAACGAAAGATTCCGGGGGCCTCGCGATTGGCCGCGCTGACGCCGTCAGTCGGGAAACTCGGTACATTCAAAAAGGTCCTGAACCGCGACTACCTCTTGACGGCGAACGCGTTTTCGTCGCGATCGCTGGTTGCAGCGCTTTGTCCCGGACTTGAGCCGTTGTCTGATGCCCGAAGAAATTGTTGGCCCAGCCATGCCGGGGACTCGGTGGATGGATTATTTGCGTATGACCAGCAAACTTATTTGTCTCCACTGCTACAGCGACAGGATCGTATGAGTATGGCCGCAGGTTTGGAAGCGCGAGAACCGTTTCTTGATCACAGGCTGGTAGAGTGGGCGAATAACTTAAGCGCGACAGAAAAGCTTTCAGGCGGTATCAGAAAAGCACTGTTGAAATCGATCGCGCGCAAATGGCTGCCAGCCGAGATAGTCGATCGGCGCAAAGTCGGTTTCGAGATGCCATTAGGCGATTACCTGAGAACTGGAGGCGCGCTGGCTCATCGCGTTGCAGCTTTGCGTGACCCGGATTCATTTGCGACTCAAGTAACGCAGCGGTCTACGGTCGAACGTTTAATCGCCGAGCACAATTCAATGTCGCAAAATCACGGCGACATTCTTTGGACGCTTATCGCATTGGATTCATGGGCCAGGACTTTTCTCGGGGCCAGGGTACACAGTCAAAAATTGCCCGGTGCCGCAACAGGAAAGAGTTTGGAACTAATTGGAGATAGACAATAGATGTGCGGTATCGCTGGATTCGTAGAGTCTAAAAATCGCGTTGCACCTGAAGAAGCAAGCGCGATTCTCGATCGCATGTGCCGCGTGATTGCACATCGCGGACCAGACGACCAGGGAACGATGCACACCTCTGAAGGCGTGCACTTTGGGATGCGGCGTTTGTCGATCATTGATCTTGCCGGCGGCCATCAACCGATCTCCAACGAAGACGGGCAAGTGAGCATTGTCTTTAATGGAGAGATTTACAACTACAGGGAGCTCTATCCAGAACTACAGAAGCGCGGCCATCATTTCAAGACCCATTCGGACACCGAAGCGATCGTTCATGCATACGAGGAATTTGGCGTTGACTGTCTCTTGCCATTAAGGGGCATGTTTGCTTTTGCAATCTGGGACGCGAACAAGAAACGATTGTTCATCGCTAGAGATCGGGTTGGCAAGAAGCCGCTTTACTACACTTTGACTGACGACTCCACGCTGATTTTTGGCTCTGAACTCAAATCGCTTTTGCAACATCCGAAAACGCGTCGAGTTATAAATCCGGAAGCTGTTGATGCTTATCTAACTTGTGGCTATGTTCCTGATCCGCTCACCATTCTACAAAGCGTACATAAGCTACCGCCGGGCCATTTTCTAACGTTTGAAAACGGGAGAATAGACGTTCGCGCGTACTGGGATTTTCAGTATGGTCAACCTGAAGCTCAAACGCCCCTTAAAGAAGAAGACTATCTCGACGAATTGCGGTCCTTGTTGGCTGAGTCGGTGAAGTTGCGGTTGATTGCGGACGTCCCCCTGGGTGCATTTCTATCAGGGGGTATCGACTCGAGTAGTGTTGTTGGGTTGATGTCTCAGCAGATGTCGCAACCCGTTAAGACCTTTTCGATTGGATTCAAGGAAGATAGCTACAACGAACTAAAGTACGCTCGCGTCGCCGCGAAACATTTTCAAACCGATCATCACGAGTTTGTTGTCACGCCGGACCTATGTGAAATCGTCGATGAGCTGGCTTGGTTTTTGGATGAACCATTCGCCGACTCGTCCGCGATCCCAACGTATATGGTTTCCAAGATGGCGCGGCAGTTTGTCACCGTAGTTTTGTCTGGTGACGGAGGTGATGAATTATTCGGCGGATACACTCGCTATGTGATCGATCGGCAGCGTAGCACTTTCGGTCAGCTGCCGCGCTTTTTACGCCGGGGAGTGATGGCGCCACTGAGTAAGCAGTTGCCACACGGCGCACGCGGTCGGAATTTTCTGCACAATATCGCACTCGATCCCCTCGATCGTTACCTGGACAGTATCTCGATCTTCACCGAGCTTAATAAGCCGCGACTTTATACCAATGAGTTTGTGGGCCAGCTTGGAAGTGAGAATAACGTCCTGCAATCGTGGCGGACTTACGCCGGCAATGTCAGGACGGGCCAGGACTTAGACAAGATGCTTTATGTCGATAGCAAGACTTATTTGCCCGGCGACATCCTGACAAAAGTAGATCGAATGAGCATGGCCAACTCGCTCGAAGCGAGAGTGCCATTGCTGGACCACAAGTTGATTGAGTTTGTGAACCGAATTCCTGCCGGCCTCAAATTAAAGGGCCTGGAAACAAAATACATTTTCAAAAAGGCAATAGAGAGTTTCGTTCCGGGGGAAATTCTCCACCGGCCCAAGCAAGGGTTTGGCGTGCCGGTGCAGGAATGGATCAACCGGCAATTGCGAGGAAAGATCCGTGAGACGCTCACTGAAAAGCGCACGATTGAGCGTGGTTATATCAACCGGCAATACGTCGAGCTACTGCTCGACGAGCATGAGCGGGCTCGTCGCGACCATTCAACCCAACTCTGGACACTCTTCATGTTGGAGTTGTGGCATCGTTCCGTTTTCGAGTACACACCGGACCTTGATAACAGAATTGCGCCCGAAGTAGTCGAGGTTGGCTGAGAGCAGGACACAATTAATGGTGGCTGAGAGTAGACAGGTGAGTACGCATGAAGTTGAGATTGCAACGGGCGAACGATTTGCATTTGGCGAAAACTGGACCCGTTTTCTGGCCGTGCTCGACGATAAACGGATCGACGAAGCCGTTGCATCCTTAAAGGATAAGTTGGAAATAGACAGCCTTGAAGGGAAGACTTTCCTCGATATAGGTTCCGGAAGTGGTCTATTCAGTCTGGCCGCCAGGAAGCTCGGAGCACGGGTCCATTCTTTTGATTTCGATCCTAACTCGGTTGCTTGTACTGCCGAACTGAAGAAGCGCTATTTCCCGGGCGACAACAACTGGATTGTGCAAGAGGGTTCCGCATTGGACCACGAGTTCGTCTCATCGTTGGGCCAGTTCGACATCGTCTATTCATGGGGAGTACTTCATCACACCGGTCAGATGTGGAAGGGACTTGAGAATGCGGCAATTCCTGTCGCGCCGGATGGAAAGCTATTTGTCGCCATCTATAACGACACCGGAACTCAGAGCCTCCGCTGGCGCTGGATCAAGAAGACCTACAACCAGTTACCGAGACTGTTGAGATCACCCTTTGCCATGCTGGCGATTGCGCCGGATGAAATGAAGTCGGCCATTCGTGCGACTATTAAATTACGACCGGACCAGTACATTCGTTCCTGGACCAATTATGACCAGAACAACCGCGGTATGAGCCGCTGGCATGACATCATCGATTGGGTGGGCGGTTACCCTTATGAGGTTGCGACACCGGAAGAGATATTCGACTTTTACCGCAAGCGCGGTTTCACCTTGACCAAGCTTAAGTCCGGCAAAGTAGGACTGGGTTGCAATGAGTTTGTGTTTCAAAAAGAACAGGCGGCGAAATAGCGAGTGAGCATTAACGTTCTCCAATTGATTGGGAGTTTTAATCAGGGCGGTTCGGAACGCCAGGCCGTGCAGCTGACGCGTCTGCTGCGTGAAGACGGACGCTTCCACGTGCTCGTCGCAACTCTCGACAGCAGTGGCCCGCTCGGTGCTCAAGTACAGCGATTAGGTCTCAATGATGTGCCCGAGTATCCACTTACAAGTTTTTACGATCGCAATGCTGTAACCCAAATGAAGCGTTTCGTGAAGTACCTCAAACAAAACGAAGTTCATGTCGTACATGCGCACGACTTTTATACAAATATATTCGGTATGACGGCCTCGATCCTGGCGCGGGTTCCGGTAAGAATTGCTTCGCGTCGTGAGTCCTCAGTGCGAGCAGCAAAACAACGGTTTGTGGAACGCGGCGCTTACAAGCTGGCCCAAAAAGTGGTGGCTAATTGCGAAGAGGTTCGTCAGCAATTAATTCTTGAGGGTGTTTCAGCTACTAAGGTAACGACACTTTACAACGGTTTGGATTTGAGCTCGTTTGCGCCGCAGACTGGAGATCGAAATGAGGTATTAGCCTCGTTAGGGTTACCGGTTGATGTACCGAGGCGATTTATCACCATCGTTGCGAACATGAGAGCTCATTTCCAGGAACCAACACCTGTATGTTTAAAGGACCATCCGACGTTCTTACGGGCTGCGAAACGGGTGCATGAAGTAATTCCTGATGCCGCGTTCGTAATTGCAGGTGAGGGAGAAATGTTGGAAGCCACCAGGAAGTTGGCAGCAGAGCTTGGGATTGAGAAGCAGACCTTCTTTCTCGGTCGTTGCGAAAATGTTCCTGTCTTGCTTTCGGCATCGTTTGCCTGTGTGCTCAGTTCAACAGCTGAAGGGTTCTCGAATTCGATCCTCGAGTACATGGCTGCCGGACGCCCCGTCGTCGCCACCAGGGTTGGTGGTGCTGCCGAGGCGATTGAAGAAGGATCTTCGGGCTATCTCGTCAATGCCGGCGATGATGAGTCGCTGGCTGAAAGATTGATTAGACTGTTGAGCGATACTGCGCGGGCCGAGGAAATGGGCCAACGAGGCAAGGAAATTGTGAGCGAGAAATTTTCCAGCGAAGCTCAATTAAGACGAACTACCAATCTTTACGATGAGCTTTTGAACCGTCAGTCAAGCGAGTTGGTTGCCGCAGTCGGTAGTGCAAGAAGAGGGAACGCATAGTGGTTTCGGGTGAGAATCAAAAACTTAAGGGCGAACAAAGGCCGCCTCTGCGTGTCCTTGTCCTGGCGCCGTCGCTCGACATTCTCGGCGGCCAGTCGAGGCAATGTGCCAGATTGTTGGGCCATCTCCAGGGTGAGCCATCGTTGAAAGTTGACTTCCTGCCGCACAACCCGCGTATGCCAGGCTTTCTGAGATGGACGCAAAAGGTTAAGTATCTCCGCACGTTCGTAACCACAGCCCTGTATTGGTGGCTGCTGCTAATAAGATCGTGGCGTTACGATATTCTGCACGTTTTTTCGGCCTCTTATTATTCGTATCTGCTATCAGTCGCGCCGGCAATTCTGACAGGTAAGTTGTACGGTAAGAAAGTAATTCTGAATTACCGAAGTGGTGAAGCTGACGATCACCTTGCCAATTGGAAGTTATCCGCAGTGCCAACAATGCGATTGGCCGACGAGATCGTGGTCCCCTCAGGTTACCTGGTTGAGGTGTTTAGCAGATTCGGATTGAAAGCAGTACCGATCCACAACATTGTAGAACTCGAACGGTTTAAGTTTCGTGATCGAACTCCATTACGTCCCGTTTTCCTAACGAGTCGCTTGCTTGAACCGCTCTATAACGTAGGCTGTGTGCTGCGGGCATTTGCCGTAATCCAGGAGCGATTTCCCAGTGCCAGCTTAACTGTTGCGGCTGACGGGTGGATGCGCGGGGAACTGGAACAACTCGCATGCGATCTCGAGTTACGCGAAACAAAGTTCATTGGTAGTGTTGCCTTTGCTGACATGCCTGCAATGTACGATTCTGCAGATGTCTACTTAACCGCTACCAACCTCGACAACATGCCCAGTTCAATTACAGAAAGCATGGCTTCGGGGCTTCCGGTTGTAACCACGAATGCTGGTGGGATCCCCTATATAGTCACTCATGAAGAAACATGTTTGATGGTCGCCTGTAACGACCACCAGGCGATGGCGCGAGAGGCAATCAGACTATTAGAAGACAACGAGCTCGCTCGCAAAATTGCTACGCAGGCGCGCGTGTCGGCTAAAAAGTTTACGTGGCCCGTCGTCCGAGATGAATGGGTCAAGTTATATCGCAAACTGGGATCGCGCGAGTCGTTGACTGATACGAATTGGGAAGGACGGCCGGAAAAAGGAACACCAGTTGAACTTGGCCCGACGTCTTGAAAAAAGCCTCCAAACGTTTTAAGGAACCGCAAATTCCATCTTGCCGGACTGATAGCGATTGTTAAAGTTTCGGACAATCAAACTCGACGAACTGCGCGTTAGAGGAAAACAAAAGTTGTCGGCCCTTGCTGAACGTCGCGGGTGGTCATCAGCATCGGTTCTGCCCTCTGACGACGAATTTCAAAAGCTTCTCAGTATCTCCCTCACGCCTGATGCTTTGTTGGATCATTTACGTTCACGAGCTGAACCGAAATTCTTACCATCCTTTGACAATCGCCAACTAAGTGTCGAGGTCTTCAAAAGTAAGTGGCCCCAGGCTGCCCAGGCATTGGTCGAGCGTGGAGATCTTGCCGTGGACGGGAGGTTCGACCTGCTGGGACACTCGGCGCTTGATTTTGGCAATCCTATTGACTGGCATCTCGAACCAATTTCGCGAAAGCGCTCCCCGCTCGTTCACTGGAGTTCCGTGGAAGAGCTCGACTCCGAAACTTCCGGCGATAAGAAGTTTGTCTGGGAGTTGAACCGGAACCAGCACTTCATCTTACTGGGCCAGGCATATCTCGTTACGAAAGACGAACGCTATGCGACAGCTTTCATGGACCAACTTGAATCATGGATGGACCAGAACCCGCCAAAAATGGGAATCAACTGGCTCAGTAGTTTGGAAATAGCGTTTCGCTCAATTTCGTGGCTTTGGGGTCTCAACTTCTTTTTGTTTTCAGATTCGCTTCGCGCGGATGTTGTCTGGCGAGCGTTTAAGTTCCTCTATTTGAATGCCAGACACGTTGAAAATTATCTTTCAACTTACTTCAGCCCCAATACACACCTGACGGGCGAAGCGCTCGGACTTTTTTATATCGGAACGTTGCTGCCGGAATTTAAAGATGCGGCACGTTGGCGTTTAGAGGGAAAGCGGATCCTACTTGAGCAGTTACCAATTCACGTTCTTGATGATGGCGTCTATTTTGAACAGTCGAGTTACTACCATCGCTACACAGCCGATTTCTACCTGCATTTTCTTTTATTGGCCCAGATCAATCGTGATGAAGTGCCGGATAAGGTCTCGCAGCGATTACAAAGCCTGCTTGATCATTTGATGTACATCACACGTCCTGATGGAAGCATGCCCCTGTTTGGGGATGATGATGGTGGGCGTTTTGTCCCGTTCGACAACAAACCAACCAATGATGCACGGTCCACGCTGGCTTCTGCAGCTGTATTGTTCAGGCGCAACGATTACAAGTTCGTCTCTCGCGCTGTATCTCCTGAAACGCTTTGGCTACTGGGTCCTCAAGCAATAAATGATTACGAAGTACTGTCGCCGAAAGAACCGGATCTAACCTCGGTTGGCTTTCGGACTGGGGGATATTACGTGATGCGCGACTCGTGGAGAGATGACGCGCACTACTTGATATTCGATAGTGGCAAGCACGGTGTTTTTAATTGTGGTCACGCTCATGCTGACGCCCTTGCGTTTGAACTGGCTGCTTTCGGCCGGACGCTGCTGGTTGACCCGGGTACTTTTAGTTATACGGGTCATGGTGCGATGCGCGATTGGTTTCGGAGTTCGTTCGCACACAACACT
>DASROI010000343.1:0-10627 GCA_035646955.1 Pyrinomonadaceae bacterium | reverse complement strand
TAAAAAACGAGGCGAACCGAATACTCGGTTCGCCTCGTGGGAAACTATCTTAAAAGAGCCGCTATTTGCCGGCTTGGTTGGCGCGCACTGTCAAACGCGATTTGTACCTGGCTGCCGCGTTTGCGTGCAAGACGCCTTTCTGAACTGATTTATCAATCACCGAAATCGCCTCGGGCAAAATCTGATCGATATCCTGCTTTTGGCCCGAATCGAGAACACTTCTCAGTTTTTTGATATAAGTTCTAACCTTGGTACGGTGGCTGCGATTGTTAACGCGCCTTTTCTCGTTCTGGCGCATTCGTTTTTCGGCTGATTTATGATTCGGCATTCCTAAGAACTCTCAATTTCCTTTGATTTCTCGAAGTTTCCACCCCGATCCGGCTTAGAAACAAGTCAGGCAGTATACGTAGCAGGCAAACCTGAGTCAAGGCAGCCCCGGGTTGGGAGAGGGGTTAACCCGGGTCATTTTCCATTGCTCATTTTCCATTGCTCATTTTTCATTTTTAAGGATTCGCTGAACTTTCGAATAAAATCGGGGCTTCGTCATCCGCAAAAAATGAAAAATGAGCAATGGAAAATGACCAATGAAAAATGATTCGTCTTTTGAATACAATCGTGTAGGGGGTCAACCCCTAAAATTTGACAGCGGGGAGCCTCTATAGTAGCGTCGCTGGTGTCACCTATGACAAGAATCCTTCTCCACAAAACCTCGTCCAGCAACCCTCATTTTGCCGTACTGACTAACAAGGAGACAGTAAACAGCTTTTGAAGAAGATCGAACTTCCGCCACGTGGTTTGGAAACTTTGTTTGGTGTTCACGACCAGAACATCAAGTACCTTGAGTCCCTCCTGGATGTCCGCATCGATGCTCGAGGTCAAGACGTCTCGATCGACGGCGATCCCAAGGATGTCGAAACAGTCCAACGAGTGCTCGAGGACTTTTCTGATCTATTCAAGGAGGGAAAACATTTCACCGACAAAGAACTACGTGAGGCGTTTGCCCAAATTGCCGAAGACCGGGCCTTCAGTCTACGCGACTACTTTACAAAAGCCCGCTTCAACCCTGCCGGCAAAAAACAGGTAGCTCCCAAATCCGCCAACCAACGAAAATACATTCAGGCCATCCAGGAGAAGGATGTCGTGTTTGGTATCGGCGTCGCCGGAACCGGTAAGACCTATCTTGCAGTCGCGATGGCCGTTCAAGCCCTGATGCAGAAGCAGGTAAACCGAATCGTTCTTGCTCGACCAGCGGTTGAAGCCGGCGAGAAACTCGGCTTTCTACCTGGTGATCTTCAGGATAAGGTCGATCCGTACCTGCGACCGCTTTACGACGCGCTATTCGATTTAATCGATTATGAACGGGTCACTCGCCTGCTCGAGAAACGGGTGATCGAGGTGGCGCCACTCGCTTTCATGCGTGGTCGCACGCTTTCGGATGCATTTATCATCCTCGACGAAGCTCAGAACACAACCAGTGAGCAGATGAAAATGTTTCTTACTCGCATCGGCTTTGGTTCAAAGGCAGTGATCACAGGCGACGTAACGCAAGTGGACCTACCTACTGGTAAGCGCAGCGGGTTGATTGAGGCGGAACGAATACTTTCAAATCTCGAAGGCATCGAGTTTGTGTACTTCACAGACAAGGACGTCGTGCGTCACAAACTGGTCCAAATGATTATTCGTGCGTACGAAGAGCAAACTAAGCGCAGCCAGATTTAGTTACCGATGATCGAGGTCGTCAATCGCCAACGCAAGCAAAAAATAGTTCTTCAACCATGGAAAGAACTGGCCGCTAGAATGCTGGAGGCGATTGGTAATAATGAGGCCTCGGCAACAATTGCGTTTGTCTCTGACAAGACCATTCGTAATCTCAACCATCAGTTTCGAGGGGTTGACCGATCGACTGACGTGCTCTCGTTTCCTGCTGAAGAAGACGACAACCTTGGCGATATTGCTATTTCAGTAGACACCGCGGCAGCTCAATGCGTCGAGAACGGTTTGACTTTGGATGACGAGATAGCCCAGTTAATGCTCCATGGCCTGTTGCATCTTTCCGGATACGATCATGAGACTGATAATGGCGAAATGAACCGACTGGAACTGAAGCTCAGAAAGAAGTTAGGTATTTAAGTCAGTGGTCAGTGGTCACTAGATCTCAAGTACAGGCACTCAGTTCGTCAATTTTGTTAACAAAGAGCCATTGACAACGGACAACGGACGACGGACCACTGACAAGAGACCCAGTTTCCTTTAATATTTCAGCCAACCGATGGAACTTCAAGTAGGACTTACGTTAGTACTACTCATCTGGCTTTCGCTGTTGGCAACGGTCGACATGGCGTTTGGTCAATTGAGCGACGTAGGCTTGCGCCGTCTGATCGGCGAAAACGGAGACAAACCCGAACGACGCTCACGAGTATTCTTAAAACAGATCCTCGATAATCGACCTCGCTTTGGATTCGCACTCTCCGCCACCATCCAGATATTGCTGGTCGTTGTTGCAGTTCTCATCACGTCGATAGCCCTGACCCTTTTTCCAGATCCGCGTCTTGTGCTCGTGGGACTCGCCGCAGGTTTAATCCTGACGGGTATTTTTCGCCAGCTGATTCCGCTCTTCATCTCCACTCGAAATCCTGAAGGCACTCTACTATTTCTGTTGCCTATCGTTCGGCCATTCTTTCCGGTCATGGTCGTCATCTCAGATCCCTTTCAGCGGTTATTTGATCGCTCGCGCAAGAGGGAACTTGTCTCTGACGAAAATACTACCGAAGAAGAGGACGACGACAGTGACGACCTTCAGGCTCTGATCGACGTAGGCGAAGCGGAAGGAATTCTCGAAGAGGAAGAGGGTGAGCTAATTCATTCCATTATTGAATTCGGTGACAAACGCGTCAGCGAGGTTATGACGCCGAGGCCTGACATGGTCGCAGTGCCAACGACTTCAACAGTTCGGGAAGCTCGAGATGTGATGATCGAATCGAAATACTCGCGGCTACCTGTGTATCGTGAACACATCGATAACGTTGAAGGAATAATCTACGTTCGGGACCTTCTGCAGCTCTGGGCCGAGCGCCGAGAAGATGAAAATATTCGTCAGCTTATTCGCAATGTTTATTTCATTCCCGAAACGAAACCTGTTGGTGAACTGCTCGAAGAAATGCAGAAAGCTCACGTCCAGCTCACGATGGTGATCGACGAGTATGGTGGCATCTGCGGTCTTGTTACTGTCGAAGACATCCTTGAAGAGATCGTAGGTGAAATCGAAGACGAGGACATCGCGGGCGAAGAACTTGTCGATATTGTCGACGCAGGTCATGGTAGTTACGACGTCCTCGCCTCAACAGAGATTGGTAAGATCGAGCGTCTCTTTGATTTGGAGATCGAGGCTGACGATTTCACTACAATCGCAGGATTGGTGATCAACGAGTCCGGCAAAGTTCCTCGAGTGGGAGAACGGCTGACGATACGCAGTCTCGAAGTTGAAATACTGGAAGCCGACGATCGCAGAATTAACAGGTTAAGAGTCAAAAAAGCACAGCCCGAGAACGCGTCAGAGGTAAGCGCAGGCTAACATGAGTAAAGTATTTGGAGTCCTCAAATCGGTTGTAAAAGGTGAGCGACCAGTCACGTGCGAATCATGTGGCAAAGAGTTCAATTGCGGCGTCTCGCTAAAAGGTTGTTGGTGCTCGAAGATTGAACTGAGCGATGCTGATCGTGCCGAATTGAAGTCCCGCTACAACGACTGCCTTTGTACAGGATGTTTGGAAAAGATAGCGAACAAGGGATCCAATCAAAGCGTTTGACGGTCGGTCAGCAACGGCGATTTTTTAAGATCAAGCAACCATCCACGACAAGGGTTAGTACAAAGCTACAAATCACATGGCAAAACACAAGAGCAAATTTCTGAAAGGCCGACGAATTGATCCGGCGCCAATTACAAAACAAATTGATGCCGCCGATCTCATCGACGAGTCTTTTCTGGCTTACAACGCCGCCCGATTGCGCGAAGCGTGTCACCTCTTTACCAGAAAGATGCTGGACCCCGATGTGACCATCGGCCTTTCGTTAACCGGTGCTTTGACTCCTGCTGGACTCGGTATTTCCGCACTCATTCCTTTGATCAAGGCTGGCTTCGTAGACTGGATCATTTCCACCGGGGCCAATCTCTATCACGACACCCATTTTGGCATCGGACTCGCGATGCACCAGGGTAACGCTCAAACTTCCGACATCGTATTGCGAGAAGAAGAAGTCGTCAGGATTTACGATATCTTCTTCGATTATTCTGTATTGCTTGATACTGACGCCTTCTTCCGGAAAATTATCGAAGCTCCTGAATTTCAACGTGCTATGTCGACAGCCGAGTTTCACTATCTGTGCGGGCGATACGTTCACGAGCGTGAACAGAAACTCGGTATCAGTGAAAAGTCTCTACTTGGAGTTGCGTATGAATATGCAGTACCGATCTACACGTCTTCTCCCGGCGACTCGTCGATCGGAATGAACGTGGCCGCAAAGGCGCTCCAGGGGAATAAACTCGCCTTTGATCCGTCGGTCGATGTAAACGAGACAGCGTCGATCGTCCTGGCAGCCAAACGAGGACTATCGAGCAAAAAGAAGAACGGTAAAAAGAAGCCTGGTAAATCCGCAGTCTTTATCCTCGGAGGAGGATCGCCAAAGAACTTCTTATTGCAGACTGAACCTCAAATTCAGGAAGTACTGGGTATCGATGAGCGAGGTCATGATTATTTTCTGCAGGTAACCGATGCAAGGCCAGACACCGGCGGACTTTCAGGAGCGACTCCCGGAGAAGCCGTGTCGTGGGGCAAAGTCGATCCGGATCGTTTACCGGACGCCGTGGTTTGTTACCTGGATTCGACAGTGGCATTGCCGCTAATAACGGCATATGCTTTGACGCGTCACGAGCCGCGCGAGCCGAAACGTTTGTACGATCGTCGCGAAGAGTTTATGAACTTACTCGAAAGCGAATACAAGAAATCGAAACGTCGTTAGCATCGAGGAGACCAAGTCGATAATGGGTACCGTTCCCCAAACCGCAAAGCCGAAGAGCTATTACGATTGCGTTGATTGTCCCGCTTATTGTTGTTCCGTCTACGAGCGAGTTCAGGTCACGCCTCGTGATATACGGCGCCTGGCAAAATATTTTAATGTGTCTGAAGATGTTGCAACCACCCGTTATACAAAGGTCTATGAAAATGAACGAGTGTTGCGACGTAAGAAAGACAAGCTTTTTGGTGAAGCATGCCAGTTCATAAATCCGGAAACACGAGGTTGCACTATCTACCACGCTCGGCCGGCAGTGTGTCGAGAGTTTCCGACAACAAAACGCTGTGCCTATTATGACTTATTAACTTTTGAGCGCGAGCAACAGGACGATCAGGATGTTGTGCCGCTTGTGAAAATAACCTTCCGAAACGGGAAGAAATGAGCCCGGGGAATTAGCATTATGGAAGACTTTCTCGCAAAGATGATTGGGAAGACTTTGGACGTTTATTGCGGTGGTGGTTCGAGTCTACGGGGCAACGTGTTGGGACTTGAAAAAGGAGTTCTGCACTTGCGGGATACAGACGGCAAGAGTTGTTACATATCCGTAAACAAGATCGTCGTAGTTTGGGAAGCACGAGACGATGAGCACCGGGCCGGTTTCGTACCAAACAGCTTTCCGAACAAGGACTAACTACAACCTTCAAAACAAAACGCCGGCGGCTCTTTTCGAGCGCCGGCGTTTGTCATCTCGACAAGCACACGAAACCTAATCTGCAACTTGACTGAGGGGTAAAGGTACTCGACGGAAGCCATCGATGTGTTTGCCCCAGTAACCTTCAAATGGCGCATAGACTACGCCGTTGTGTCGCGAAGCGTGGTAGAAGCCATTCTCATCGGCTACGACGCCGACATGACTCAAGCCATTAAAGAAAACAAGAGTTCCAAACTTGTACTGCTCTTCAGGAGCAGGAGCTGAGAACCGACCAAAGAGCGTGCGGGCGCTGGACCGTTCAAAAGTAATACCGACCGACTGGTAGATACTCCAGACAAAGCCTGAACAATCAAAGTTGTATGGACCAGTTGCGCCCCAACGGTAGCGAGAACCTAATCGCTGTGTAATTGCGGCCATCAACAAAGGTTGGAGGTTTAAAAGGCCACCTTCCTTTGGACCACCTGTTGTCGGCGATAAATCGATTGTTGGTTTAGTTTTTGCTTCCCAAACTGGCTTCGCCTCCGCAGATGCCGCTACGGTCGCAAAGTCGTCGGTGTTACAGGAAACATCGTTCACGTCGGGTTCTTGGGATGAAAGCCTTGAGCGAGTTTGCGCCAGCGCACAAGTGGCGCTGATAAAAATTACAAACGAAACAATCAGGGCTTTGGAAATGTTACGAAATACCATAGACGGGGAACGACCTTCTCCTTCATTTATTTCTACTTATCTTTATTGCGTGGTGAGGGGACTACCGCCGAAAGGCAAAGGCATCTTAGCCGCTGAGATTGGACCATTCAACATCCAATGTGACTGTTTCGTGACGAAACGCAGCACCCGATAGCTTTGCGAACTGAAACTATTCACGAAGTCTTGTCGAATTATTGCGATGAGCCGACCTGTCGGGCTCGGTGTGCGATCGGGAAACAGCGGGCAGGTCAATATGAAGGAATCGACGTACCTGAGTTGCTAGACGTCAACTGCGGTTTACAACTCTTGGCGCAAACAGGATTTTTAGAATCCTCTCACCAGGCTGCTCCAGCACACCGAGGCAAACCTCAATTCGTCCGCCTTGAATATGTCGCATTGGGCCAAAAGCTCAAAAAGCTGAGCCAACGACCGGAATTTTCGTAGCCTTGAACCTTGTGGTCCCGGCTTACGCTCGCTGCATTAATCGATAAAGATTCAGCGTAAAAAGCACAGTAAGAGCTAGAGTCATGGGGCAACGCTCCAGACACAGAACAGAATATTTGTATGCTCTATTTAAACTGTGAATCGGAACCGGCTTCCGAAAGGCATTGCAGAAAACGTGGGTGTCTAGCAACGAGTACAGTGCGGAGAGCGAAGCCACTGGATGGTACGTTCAATTTTGGGCCTGAATCCTGATAAAGTTTCGTTGAGCGTACCATCCGGTCGCTTCACTCTCGGTACTGTATTGGTGGCATTTTCTTTTTGTGCAAAGTGATCCCGGGGTGCAACTAAGTGCCGCGACCCGCGTAGTTCAGACCAACAGTCATGATCTTCTGGAGGAGTTGGTCATAAGGCACACCGCTATATTCAGCTGAGTCTGCAAAGTCCTCATGGTGAGCAATCTGGGGATTGGGGTTCGCCTCAAGCAGATAGAAGTGACCATCTTCCGTCATTCGGTAGTCGAGCCGGGCATAACCACTTAAAAACAGGTATCGATAGATTCTCTTTGAGAGTCGTTCAAGGGCCTTAAGCTGCTCAGGGGTAAGCTCGGCGGCCCGGGTCGCGACTCCAACCTTCTCCTGGTAGTTAGGATCCCATTTAACCTTTAGCGTGGCGATGTTCTCGGCACCCTCGGGCAATTTTTCCATTACCAGTTCCCATGGCGCATACGTCTGAATATTTTGATTGCCGATCACGCCAACGTAAATCTCTCGACCTTTTATGTATTGTTCGGCGATCGCGGCGGTTTTATTTTTTTGATGAATAAATTCCACTCGTTGCGCGAGCTTTTCGTCATCATGGACAATCGACGCCTGGGCGATTCCGACCGAACCTTCTTCACTTATCGACTTGACCAGGATCGGAAACTTCAAGCGTTGGGGCCGTCGTACTTTTCTATTCATCGGAAACACGGCGAAGTTGGGCACCTGAATTCGATGATAGGAGAGGATCATCTTGGTGAGCGCTTTGTCGTGGGCCAGGGTCATGCCACGCGGATTACAGCCTGTATACGGTTGCTTCATTAATTCGAGATAGCTCACCACATGCTGATCGTAGAGAGGATATCCGTGAAATTCTTCCAGTAGATTAAACGCGATGTGAGGTTTATGTTCGAGCAGAGCGTCGCCAATAGCGTTGAGTTGATTGTAGAGGCCGATTGGATAGACCTCATGGCCCATCTTTTTCAACGTTGAAATAACGTCGAATTCAGTTTTAACTTCAAGCTTCTCTTTATCTGAAAGGCCGTTGAGTGAATTTGGAGGCACGAGGTCTTCGTGTACAAGCACGATGATACGCAGTTTCTTTCGTGGCTCAAACGTCATACGGCTATGCGATGATAACCCGAATGCAATACGTTCATTACTTGCACCGTCAGCACAATCATTACACGCCGGCGCGCTTCTCGTGAAGGGGTGGACACTCTTAAATCAAGTTCTTTACAACGATCAATCATATTTTGCAGTACATGATCGATCGTGTACTGGTGCACTCCAGTGCCTTCAGCAACAATTTGTCTGACCTCACGGCGCACTTTGCGGATAAAGCTTGCTGCACTCGGCTTGGTCCGGTCGCGAGGTTCACTGGAAAAAATTCGGTAGAGGTCGCGATCATAGACCGAGGGCCATTCGAAGTCGTAGCGTTCGCGTTTGTGTCTGTAGTGTTCACGGAGAGTGATGCGCAATGCAGATAGGGGCTCAACCTTTGTACGTGTTCGATTCCGCGGTTTGGTACCTGCAAGATCGTTCATTATCTCATCGATGTACTCGAGCTTTCGCAGAGCGGGCCAACCCTTATAACGCCGACGCCACTGTGAACGAGGGGTCAGCCAGACGGCGAACGTCTCGGCGAAGTCTTCGGCGGGATGCGCTTGTGCGTACCATGCGGGGAGATGCAGCACAAACTTTCGGCTCTTCGGTTTTGGCTTATAGAAGTCTGGGTACGGCTGAGCAAAAGAACCAAATAACTCTCGGTACTGCCGCTTGAAGTGCAAACGAAAAGCCGTATCGAGCGCGTGACCCGCTTCATGACGAAGAATGCGCATGCATTCCGTGTCTGTTCCACCCTCGACCTCCAGCATTTGTTTTCGCTCGAGTTTTATTAGTCGTGGGTGGGCGAGATAAAACGGGATCGCAATGCCGGGAACGCCGTCGGGTGAAAACCATTCTTCGGACAGCCAGACGTGTGGCTTAAACCTGATTCCGCGCACATTGAGTTCACTGTAAAGTCGTCGGATGTGAGGCTCGAGAAATGAGCCTTTAATTTTCACGGGCAGATCGCAGATCCGCAGATCCAAGAGCTGCTCGTCGCTGAGGCGTTCCCAGGGAAAGCGGTAAGCCACACTGCGGAGACTTCCCTTTCGCAGCCCAGTTGAGCGTAAAGCCTTGGAAATTGATGCACTTGCCAGCAAAAGCCTTGAAAATTGGGCCTCCGTCGAGAAGACTGGCGGAGATGACGCAATCCGGAATCAAATTTTGAGAACTCGGCCATTCTAGCCGTCCTTGGAACAGATGCGCAAAACAACTCGACCCCGTTACCTAACTACTCGTTGCAACTTGTTCTCTGAGTGGCTCACTAGACACTCGTCACGTCCGACTTTTTCTAATTTGTCGGGTTCGAACCCGGTCAATCTCTGTCCTTCCTCCGTGTTCTTTGTGGCTCTGTGGCTGACTCTGCAACCTACTCACACCCTGCCCCGATACAGCGGTATTGACTTCGAGATCAGCCCGAACCTGTTGAGCGCCGTGAGAACTAGCCAAGTGCTCGACCTCCGCTCCCGGACCGCGGGCGTCCTCGCCGGCTCCTGTGACTCAAGGAAAATCTTAGTAAGAAACCAGATGCTGCTCATTTGTTTCACAAAGAAGTTTGATCTCGCTATCTGCGTGTCGGAGACAAGCAGGATCTGTGGTGGTAAAGAGTATTAAGAAAATCATCACCACAGCACAAAAAGTAACGCGCCAACAGTACAGTACCGCGAGCGAAGCGACCGGATGGGACACTCAACGAACCAACCATCAGAATTTTGGCGGAATGTCGTGTGTGCCATCCGGTCGCTTCGCTCGCGGTACTGTACTGATCGCTCGACGGTCACCAAGATTAGAGTTTTTGTGCAAAGCCATCCCGGAGACGAGAAGTTGATTTACGTTTTCAGGCTTCTGATACTAGCCGAACTCTTTCCGGTCGTAGTAAGATTCGCGCCCCGGCTCGAGAACAAGGTAACAGCAAAAGGAGATTAAGCTATGACCAGCAAACTCTTACCCCTGGCTGCCGCGCTGGCACTCGTATTGGTGGCCGTCTCATTATCTGCTCAGGACAAGACGGTTACGCTTGACGGATACATGATCGACAACGCCTGCGCTTCGAGTCACGCTGCGGATCCGGCTTTGGACACAGTGATCAAAACGCATGACACAAGCTGCGCATTGATGGACGCCTGCGAAAAGAGTGGCTATGCCGTCTACGCTAACAAGAAAGTCTACAAGTTCGACGACGCCGGAAACATCAGCGCTGCTGAAATCCTCAAGAGCACCAAGTCGAAGAAGGGTCTGCACGTCAAGGTGGAAGGCACTATTGATGGCGACACGATCAAGGTGACCAAAATCACTGAAGTAACTGGCTGAAGTGGAAATCCACAGATTGCCCCGCTTACGATGATTTGAAGTTAAGGCAGATCTACTTGGACCTGCCCTGTGTGATCTCTGTCTCTGCGCTCTGTGGTTAGAA
>DASROI010000342.1:0-6601 GCA_035646955.1 Pyrinomonadaceae bacterium | reverse complement strand
AGATGATTTGCTCCTGGTTGGAGAGCATTCGATCAAGTTTCTCCTGGTTCTCCTGAATCTTTTTCTGATTGGAAATGATTGTTTGCTGGTTACTCAGGATTTCATCTGTCGACATTGAGCGTTCTCCTATTAGAAATTCCGTCGCCTATCGGGCGTAGCAGATTCGGATCTTTAGCTTAATTTACGGTAATCAACCCGACTTTACTGTGGGACTCTTTAGGAGTCCCTGATAATGCCTGCTCTTTTAGACGCTGAAATCCACCTTTAGTTTGAGATGAATCCCCAACTGGAGTTCTAGAGATTCGTCCAATCCTATATGCTACATTGTCCAGCACTTATTGATTGCAACGTCAGTAAATTCTGGTAGTGTCCTAACTTAGCTTTACTCTGTGCGTCCTTTGTGTCCTTTGTGCCTTTGTGGTGAGCAAAGTCCTAAGAAAACCACCACGACAGCAACACAGAGATCTCAAAGCGGCACTGAGTTTAGATTACGATACCACTCGAATGCTGCTGGTCAGTCCTCCTGAAACGTTCAGGCAGAAAATTGTATGAATTCGTCTAAAAGTCCCGGATATTTCGCGGCTGTTGTGTGTACACTCTGCGTTGCCGCACTAATGTCGTGCCGTCCTCAGAACAACCTGCCAAAGAAATCTTCCAAAGAATACAACGAGGCTGTCCGAACGTTTTACGTGGGGCTTGCTGCGTTACAGGTTGGCCACGATATTCAAGCCGATAGCAAGTTGGCTCAGATGACACAAATCGTTCCGGACGAACCAGCCGGATGGGCCAACTGGGGCGTACTTGCTTTGCGTCAGCGTAATTATGACGCCGCCACCGAGAGACTCGAAAAGGCCAGAGCCCTGGCTCCTGACAACGATCAGATCAATTACTTAATAGGCCTGCTTGAGAGTAGTCGAGGTCGACAAGCTGAAGCAATTGCCGCCTTGCGTAAAGCGGTCCAACTTAATCCACAAAATCTCGTCGCGACTTACCAGCTTGCGCAGGAGATAGAGCGACAAGCAGGAGACCAGACAGATCCTGAATTTCAACAATTGATCTCCCAGATCCTCAAAGTAGAGCCGAAGAACCTCGCTGCGCTGTTGGAACTGGCCCGCACTGCAGCGAAACGTGGCGACGCAGACACCTTGCGCAGGTGTTTGGCAACGATCTCTGAGCAATCTTCCGCGTGGCCCGATGAAGTGAAACAACAACTAACTGCCGTTCAAACCGCCGCTAATAGTCCAGACGTAACGACGGCCGCTACACGAATCGTGTTCTTTCGAAATGTACTGGTCCGTGTTCCGCAGTATCGCCAGGATCTGGCCCAGCTAAAACCACCTCCAGGTGAAGAGGCAGTTCCGTTTACACACTTCGTCAAGCTCGAGACTCCCACTTTTAATCCTGCTCCAGCCGACACGGCTATCTCGTTCAAAAGTGAGTCGATCCCAGAATTTTCCTCAAAACCGTGGAATTGGGTTGGCGCCGTCTATCTTGGTATCACCGGATCTCCGTCAACGTTAGTGGCCGATGCGCATGAAGTTCGTACAAGCGATGGCGCAAACATGGCCTTCCCGACCGGTCCAGGTGGCGTCGCGCCCACAATCGACGGAGTTCTTCCAATTGATTTCACCTACGACTTCAAAACCGATCTCGTATTAGCCGGTGAAGGCGGAGTTCGGCTGATGCGTCAGGATGAGCCTAAACACTTCACGGATGTTACGAGCGAAGCTAAATTGCCAGTCACCTTGACTTCAGCAAAGTATCGTGGTGCATGGACGGCCGACATCGAAGCCGATGGAGATCTCGACATCGTACTCGGAACCGACGAAAGCAATCCTCCCGTCTTACGGAATAATGGCGATGGCACTTTTCTGGAGCTCCATCCTTTCAACAATGTAACTGGCGCCCGCGGTTTTGCCTGGGCCGATTTGGACGGGGATGGAGACCCAGACGCCGCTTTAATCGACGCGGCAGGAAAACTTCATGTCTTTTCGAATCAGCGACAGGGTCAGTTCGCAGAGCGCCAACTGCCAGCCCTGCCGGCAGTTAAAGCAATCAGCGTTGCTGACATCAACAGCGATGGCCAGCTAGACCTCGTGGCCATCCAGACCGATGGTCTAATTATTCGAATTTCAGATAAAAATGAGGGTGGTGACTGGGAAACTGAGACGCTGGCGAACCTGCAAGATGCGAAAGTGCCTTTTGGAAATGAACTTCGCTTGCGGATTGCAGACCTGGACAATAATGGTGGCCTTGATCTTTTGGTCGCATCACCCTCCGAAATCAGGAAGACACTCAATGGCGCTCTATTTCTGAGTGATGAGAATAGCCATTTTAGATATCTGGAGCAGCCGCCACCAGTCGGCCGGCTATTCGATGCCGTCGATTTAAACAACGACGGTCGTCTTGATCTGATCGGACTGGCCGGGGACGGTGAGGCGATGCGAGCACTTACCGACAGCCCTAAAAACTATCACTGGCAAGTCGTACGACCTCACGCCAGTCAGGCGACTGGAGATCAACGCATCAATCCTTTTGGTGTCGGTGGTGAAATGGAAGTACGCGCCGGATTAATGTTGCAAAAGCAGCCAATCACCGGTCCAGTTATCCATTTCGGTTTAGGAGAACAAGCAGGTGCTGATGTGGTTCGGGTCGTATGGCCCAACGGAACCGTGCGCGCTGAGTTTGACGTTAAGGGCGATCAGGAGATCGTCACTGAACAGCGACTGAAAGCCTCGTGCCCTTTTCTATTCGCCTGGAACGGCAAACAGATGGAGTTTGTTAAAGACGCTGTGCCATGGGGCTCTGCAATTGGTCTCCGTATTAACACTCTTGGCTCAGCGAAGATTGCGGCCACGGGAGAGTGGTACAAGATACGCCGCGACCAATTGGTCCCTCATGATGGTTATTACGACATTCGCGTTACTGCAGAATTGTGGGAAGTCTACTATTACGATTACCTCGCGTTGATGCCGGTCGATCATCCGGAAGGAACTGAGATCTTTGTCGATGAACGATTCGTTGTCCCACCCTCAAAACTAGGGCTAACTACAGTTGCAACGCCGCACAACCTGGCCCAGGCTGTCGACGACAATGGCCAGGATGTAAGTGAGATGGTCGGGTCGCTGGATGGCAAGGCGGTTGACACCTTCGGCCGCGGACAGTACCAGGGTCTGACTCGTGATCACTATCTGGAAGTAACTCTCAGCGATGACGCGCCAAAGACTGGCCCACTTTATCTAATTGCTCACGGATCGATTCACGATACCGAATCTTCAGTAAACGTCGCGATCACGCAGGGCACAAAATGGCAAGCAAAGAGTCTCAGCCTGGAAGTGCCGGACGGTAAAGGCGGGTGGACCGTAGCGCAATCGAATCTCGGTTTTCCAGCCGGTCGCAAGAAGACGATTCTTTTCAACCTTACCGATATCTTCAAACCCGATACGCCACGAAAAGTGAGAATCAGAACCAATCTCGAGATTTACTGGGATCAGATTCTATGGGCGCAAGGTCTGCCAGACACTGAACTGAAGATGCAGCCGGTAAGCCCATCTAGTGTGGACCTGCATTACAGAGGTTACTCAGTGATTCACCGTCCCGATGCGGGAGCACCGGAGATTCCTGACTACAACAAACTCTCAGGCTCTACTCAAGTGTGGCGCGATCTAATCGGCTATTACACGCGCTATGGTGAAGTCGGCGAGCTGGTAAATAAGATCGATGATCGTTATGTCATCGTCGCTTCCGGTGATGAGATGTCGCTTCGATTTCCCGAACAGCCACCGCCGCCGAAAGGCTGGGTGCGCGACTTCGTGATCATGGGCGACGGCTGGATTAAGGACGGGGATTACAATTCGACTTTCTCGAAGACCGTTCTGCCTTTGCCGTATCACGCCAAACAGGAATACACTTCGCCTCCCACGATTCTTGAAGAAGAAGAAGTTTATAAGCGCTTTCCGGAAGACTGGCAGAAGTACCACACGCGTTACATCACACCAGAAGTATTTCGCAGCGCCTTGAAATCACGAAAGCCGTAATGAAGCATCGACCTATAGCAAAAGTCATTCTGATCCTTGTGTTCGTTGGATTGATTGCACTTCCTATCATCCTGAGGCGCGTATCGATGCGTCAGCAACAGAGCCTGGCCACCACTGACGCACAATCAGCAAATTCGCGTTACGGTGTTTACTTCCAGGAAGTATCACGTCAGATCGGAATCAACTTCACCCATCAAGTACCAAAGCTCGACAGTAAGCTCGATCACATCATGCCGCAGGTCGCTTCGATGGGGGCGGCTGTTTCGATCGTCGATTTCGATCGCGATGGCTATCCAGATATTTACGTTACCAACAGCGGCGAAGGCAGTAAGAATGCGCTTTACCACAACGAGCAAAATGGACAATTCAAGGAGGTCGCAAACGACCTTGGGATAGCTGACGTCAACCAAGCTAGCTCGGGCGTTTCGATGGGCGCAGTTTGGGGCGACTATGACAACGACGGCTTCGAAGATTTATTTCTCTACAAGTGGGGCAAGCCTGAGCTATTCCACAACGAAGGCGGCAAGAGTTTTACCCGCGTAACTGACAAAGCTGGTTTTCCTGCCTGGGTCAACGCGAACACTGCCATTTGGTTTGACTACGACGCGGACGGAAAGTTGGATCTCTTCCTCGGTGGTTACTATCCGGAGGATGTTGATCTCTGGCATCTGAAGAACACCAGGATGATGCCTGAGAGCTTTGAGTACGCTCAAAATGGTGGTCGCAAGTACTTGTTCCATAATCTTGGGGATGGCTCATTTGAGGAAGTTAGTCAGAAACTTGGAATCAACACTCGTCGTTGGGCGCTCGCGGCAGTTGCGGCCGACTTGAGAGGAACGGGCCGCCCCGATCTTTTCATCGCCAATGACTACGGAATCTCCGAACTTTACGTCAACGATGGCAAACAGTTTCGCGAAGTAGGTAAAGATGCCGGGGTTGGCTTCTCACCAAAGAGCGGCATGAATGCGGCGGTCGGTGATGTGCTGAACAGCGGCAGGTATGCAATCTATGTCTCTAACATCTCCGAAGAAGGAGTATTGATTCAGGGAAACAATCTTTGGGTTCCAAAAGAAGGAATTACTGGTGATGCGGTCCAGTACGACAACCTTGCTCGTGACATGGATGTTGAGATTGGTGGCTGGAGCTTTGGTGCTCAGTTTGGAGACTTGAATAACGATGGAAATCTTGACCTGTATCTAGTCAATGGTTATGTCTCAGCTGATCGCAATAAGAACTACTGGTACGACTTTTCAAAAATCACGGGTGGAAACAGCACGATCATCTCAGATGCCGCCAACTGGCCACCAATGGAAGGTCGGAGCTTGTCCGGCTATCAACAAAAGAAGGTTTGGTTGAACGATGGATCAGGTAAGTTTGTAAACGTCGCCACGGCCGTTGGCGTGATCGACAACAACGACGGGCGATCAGTTGCGCTGGTCGATCTTTGGAATCGAGGCGTACTGGATGTGGTGGTCGCGAATCAGAAAGGGCCGCTACTCGTTTACAAGAACACGGCGGCCACCGACAACAAGTGGACCGATTTTCAACTCGAAGGCAGTGCAAGTAATCGCAGCGCGATTGGAGCCCAGGTCAAATTGTTCTGGAACGGTAAACAACAGATCCAGTCGGTTTCGGGTGGTAGTGGTTTCTGCGCACAAAACGATCGCAGGCTCCATTTTGGTCTAGGCAAAAATCCGAATGTCGAGAAAGCAGAGATTCGCTGGTCATCAGGCAAGGTCCAGGTGATCGAAAAGCCTTTGATCAACGAGATCAATAAAGTAAAGGAGCCAGCGTGAGCGACGTTAGCACGAACACCATACCGTTAGAAGCGACGCGGCAACCCCGTTTCCGCTTTGATAATCGCTACATCGCTCCGCTGTTTATCACCTTCATCCTTTTGGTGGGCCATCTCTCGTACGGAATACTCGAGAGCTACTGGAAGACAGGACTGGCAATTGGTACTGCGCTGGCTTGTGAGCTGATTCTCGGTCGAGTCTTTTATGGGAAATGGCTGAATCTTGCGAGTGCATACATTTCCGGCATTAGCGTAGGAATACTCGTTCGTTCTCCCG
Organism: Pyrinomonadaceae bacterium; assembly: GCA_035646955.1. Lineage (GTDB taxonomy): Bacteria > Acidobacteriota > Blastocatellia > Pyrinomonadales > Pyrinomonadaceae > PSRF01. The sequence continues at coordinate 492 of DASROI010000342.1, read as the reverse complement.
CTTTCTGGCCTTATGCGTTGTGCAGCGCGATTTCGATCATGTCGAAGTATGTGTTGCGGGTGAAAGGGCGACACATCTGGAATCCTTCCAACTTTGGGCTTTCGGTCTTGTTCTTCCTCGCACCCGAGACGATGGCGGGCTTGAGTATTCAATGGGGAAATTATCTTGCTCCACTGCTGGTGATCTGGATTCTCGGGTCGATAATTATCTGGCGAGCTCGGCGATTTCATATCAGTGCTACGTACGTCCTTTCGTTTTTCCTTTTTGCATATTTGCGCAGTCTTATCACTGGCCATCCATTTGAATCTGAGATCGCACCGATTACCGGACCGATGTATCAGCTGTTTGTGTTCTTCATGATCACGGATCCGAAGACTACTGTTAAGACAAAGTGGGGCCAATGCCTGGTCGCATTTCTGGTCGCGTTTGCAGAATTTATTTTCAGATTGAATCAAGTCGTCTATGCGCCATTTTACGCTCTGTTCTTTGTTG
>DASROI010000341.1:0-13339 GCA_035646955.1 Pyrinomonadaceae bacterium | reverse complement strand
TCATTACAGGAACTGGGCCGGCGGCGTTTGCAGGGGTTGTGAGCGTTAGCTCGATATCGACTTTGATAGCAGGGTATGACGAATTATCGACATGGCCCAGTAATTTTTTGGTGACGACTGAAAACTCACCGTTCTTTTCAGGAAAGGTTTTAACGATCTCCCAGTTAACTCGCGGAGTGTTCGTAGGAACGCGACCGTATATCTCCCGATCGAAGTCCTCAATGATTTCAGGACGTCGTTTGCTCCACCACGTTTTTGAGTCTTTTACTTTCTTTCCATTTTTCAGCGTCAGAGGATCTGGCAAATTTGGATAGGGGTTAGCTTTTGCTTCGTCGTAATTCGGCTGGTTAGTAGCATCTGTGCTTCGCGGGTTTGCGCCTGGTCGAAGTTTAGTGATCTTTAGCTGATCCATTATCCGCTGATGGTCCTGTTCGGCGGTGAGGACAAGAGGTGCGGGAGTCGATTGTGGCGCTCGCGCTTGTGCGTCAGTGGGCGAAGCTAAAAGAAAGGCTGCGAGCCCGCAGATCAGAATTACTAGAAAGCGATCACTTGAGCACATCAATCGAGTGAGTATAAAAGTGTTTCGTTTAAAAAGCTTCATACGTTGTTTTTTGGTATCTCACTCTTTGTGTCGTCGACAACCCTCTGCTCGAAACCTCGCTTTAAGGATTGGGCAAAGCTAACGCTAAGCCTGCGGGCCAGGTTTATTAACAGGTAAAACTGTTTACCGAGGGGGTTAGTTAAGAACGAATACTTCGCCGACGTCAAAGGGAACATTAAATCAGTTGCTTTAAGTAGAGATTGTATGTGGCCCGCATTCGGGCCACATACCTCCAGAAGCGATCAACCCTGCCGGGCTGATCAGAAGATTAACTTTGCCCCAAACCAAATTTGGCGTTCGCCGCCCGTTCCGGTTCCACGACCAGCCAGGTTCAAGGTCGAAGTGATTACCCCGAACGTAGCAGTATTAGTGACATCGGTTCCCGGATTATTAAGATGAGGCGTGTTGGTCACACCGAACATCTCCATCCGGAATTGAAACTTCACTCTCTCGGTTATGTTGAAGTCTCGGAAGATGCTGCCATCCAGGTTGAAGTAGCCTGGTCCACGGATGATGTTTCGGCCCGTAGTACCAAAGCGTATCTCGGTTCCGGGAACAGCGCGGAATGAGCTTGGATCGAAGTAATGACATGACAGGTCAGTGGGAGCACAAGCAGCCTGACCTGGAGATGGTCCAACCCCGCCCAGGATCCGTAGTGGTCCAATCTGATCTGGGGTTTGTTGATTCCCAGGAGCGTTCACCTGCGTTCCGCCGCCAAACAAAGTGAACATGCTCCCGCTCATCGTTTGCATTAGCCAGTTGAGCTGCCAGCCGCCGACGATGGCGCCGAGTACACCGCTGTCGGCCCAACGTTTTCCTTTTCCAAACGGCAACTCGTACGATCCATAGATCGACAGGTTGTGCGTGCGATCATAACTGGCGAGTGCTTTGTTTCTATTCTTAACTGACGGGTGCGGCCAAAACAGGAATCCGCCAGGGACACCGAATGTTCCACCAACCTCCTCGTTGTCAATTGAGTTTATGGCCTTTGAGAAAGTGTAAGAGGCCCCAAATGAAAGACCGTTACTCAAGCGCCGGTTCAACTTGGCCTGCAGCGCGTCGTAGTAGGAGTTTGTGTCAGGACATAAACACCCCACATCTCCCCAATTCTTGCCAAATTGAACAAACAAGGGGCGGCCGGCATTGCCACCACCCACTGGAGCTGCGTTGATGTTCTCGTTGGTGAGAAAACGGATGGCCCGGTTGCCAACATAGGCTGCTTCGCCAACTAGTCCCCATGGCAGCTCGCGTTGGAATGTCAGGTTATACGAGTGTGTATAACCGCGATTGAAATCAAATGGAATTGTAGCCCCGCCAATGCCCGTGTTGTTTGGGAGAGGCACATTTCCGGAACTCAGATCAGGTACGACAGCCGCGGGAATTCCAACTGTCAGACCGGGATACGGCGCGAGTGAAAGAGGGTGAAGGCTTGAGGAAGGAACAAACGCGGAAGCACCCTGGAGATCCGCATTAGAGACCAGCGGCCAGTTATTTCGGAAGAATCGCCAGTTGTTACTGTCGGTGCTCATACCGTAGCCAGCGCGGATCACTGTCTTATCACCCCACCGATACGCAGCTCCAAAGCGGGGAACGATTTGGCCCCAGCCGACGTCGACACCATTGTCGATTGGAGTGCTGCCGCTACCACCAATCAGTACGTTGCCCGTTGCCGGATTGAAAAGCTTCACCCCTCCATGGTCAGTAGTGGGAAAAGGATAATACTCCCATCGTAAGCCGAAGTTGATTGTAAGATTCTGGTTTACTTGCCAACTGTCGCGCGCGTACGCAGACCAAGTATGCCAGCGTAGTGAGTTCGGATTGCTGTTCTGGATGACTTTGCCCGAGCGATCGGCTATTCCAAGTAGATACTGGGCCAGGGCGTTGGCCTTGTTGGCTGCCGGCCCACCGCTAAGAGCAGTCACGCTCCCCAAGAATTGAAATGAACCGCGTGGTGTTCCGAAGGCCCCGCCCTGCGGCTGGAAGTGGTTCAGCTGCGCGTTGCCGTACTCCATTCCGAACCGGATATTGTGTGGTCCACGAATCCACGACACATTTGCATTTGCTACATATTGGTTGTCCCGAAATAGAAATGGGTTACCGGTATCAACATTACCGATGCCGTTCCAGGTTCCAGCGGGAAAACTAAAGGCCGGCGTGCCCCCTGCTAAAGCAGCATCGCCGTTGGTGCCCGGAATCCCGAGAACCGTAAGCCCGAAATTACCCAGATTGATATCGGGTTGATGAACGGCTCCGAGGTATTGCCTCGTATAGCCGAAGTTAGCGTCGAGGACTACTGTGGGAGCGAAGGTATATGTACCGCCGAGACCGGCGTTCTGGATCGTCGAAGGAGCTTCGCCAACCTGGCCGCCGCCTGTCGCGCCACCCATTGCATCTCCTAAAGTCGGAGGATCGAAAAGGAGAGATTTGGAACGACTGTATCGGCCAAAGAGCGTGAACTTCTCGCTACGCACATAGTTGATCTTTAGGTCAAAGGTAGTGCGATCAAGCGAAGCCGATCCAGCACTCACGTAGTTGTTCGTGGCAGTTACACCCTGATTGTTAATGAAGCCCGCCGGATTAATGCGGCTGAGCATTAGCTTCGACGCCGAATCAATTCTGTTCGCGGGAATGATATTTCCGGGAAACGCGAGACGACCGGTACCATTTGCGTTACCTGTATTCGGGTCAAAAACGCACCCAGCTACTGGTGTCACATTGCAATTCGTTCCTGCCGGGATTGCTGCGGACAGATTGGCGTTACCGTTGGCGTCGAAAATAGCAGCAGGATTAATTGCGGTTACGGTCCGAGTGGCGAACTGACGGCGCTTCGTGTATTCCAGGTCCGTAAAGAAGAACAGCTTGTTCTTACCACTCCACACACTGGGTCCACCTTCGCCAAAGTGTGGCAGGTAGATTGGCCCACCCACGGCTCCCCCAAATTGGTTGAGAATGTACTTCGGCTTGCGCTGCCCTACTGGATTGAATCTATTAAATGCTTTGAGCGCATTGTCGGTGTGGAACTCGAAGGCGCTCCCGTGAAAGTCGTTGGTGCCCGATTTGGTAATCACACTTACCGCGGCACCGTTTGCATTGCCCTGCTCAGCGTCATACGAATTCGTGACGATGCTGACCGATTCAATCGATTCAGTGGGTGGTACATAGGCAGTATTAAAGGGTAGCCAAATGTACTGGTTGGAAGCTCCATCAATGCGCGTCAAGTTGGCCTGCATTGAGTTACCGTTCACGTTACCGGTCATGGAGCGCTGCGGGTTTCCGCCATCCGAACTGACTCCCTCGGTAACAGCACTAAAGCCCGGGACGATTCTGTAGAGCCCCTGGTAGTTTCGGCCTGAACCGGCCGTAGCTATCGGCAGGTCGGCAATCTGGTTGGCTAGTAGCTGAGTATTCACGTCTGCCCGGTCAGTTTGTAGCGGGGCAGCCTCAGATGTGACAACAACAGTTTCCTTGACGTCCGCGACCTCTAAGGTTGCGTCGACTCTCCGCACTGCGTTTGATTCCACCGAAACATTTTCCTGAATAAGCGTCTTGAACGAACTGAACGCAAACGTAATGCTGTAGACGCCGGGCTGGAGGCTGGAGAATTGATAGTTACCAGCATCGTCTGATGTTGTTTCCCTTGTTGCACCAGTGCCGACGTTTCGTGCCGAGACGGTCACTCCTGCGACTCTATCACCCTTAGGGTCCGTGACATTGCCAGTCAGCGAGCCGTAGAGCACCTGACCAAATGCCAGGAAGGGAAGAGCGAACAGGATGAGTAGCAGGAAGACGAGCCGGCTGGAGTGGCGCCGTGCGCGTGGAGATTTAAAACTTGGATGGAACATGGTGTTATCTCCTTTAAGTTGGAAAGATAATTGGGCCTTGGCCGACGCGTGGATGACGGCAACACGGGGGAGCCGGGCCCATCTCCTGCGAGACCTCACTTGGACTTGATGCATTCATCGAAGTCATATTGAAGTTCCTTAGGTTTTACTTACCGCGGATGGGTACGGGTGGCACTTGTACGAATCCGCCGAGACGAGAGCATTAAATTCGAGTCGACAACAAAATAAGCAAGAATCGATCAGGCGACAGATGGTGCGCCAAAGTGTTGCTGTAAAACTAAAGCGATCGTGCCAAGCAGTCGTGGATGCGAAGATGGATCAGTAGGCACAATCTTGGTTGCTGCATGAGTTTGGGATCGTTCAGCGACTGTTCTCGTGATAATTGGTCCGACTTGATCCCACAGTCTGGTGATTTCTCCGATCACAAGAATAATGTCCGGAGCCAGTCCAGTTACTAGCATAGCCATGCCAACGCCGAGGTAATGAGCCATTGTGCTGATTGCCTCGAGCGCTTTGGCATCGCCCTGGCCGGCGAGTCTTAAAACATCATCGAAACTCGGTTTTGAGGCTGTCGGTTTTGAACCGGTATAGTAACGGACGGCAGCAGAGTTCGATGCATACATCTCCCAACAGCCCTGATTGCCACAACGACATTTAAGGCCGTTCTCCACCACAGTGATGTGACCAAATTCACCAGCCACTCCGGTTGAACCTCGAACCAATTGATGGTTAAGAACGAGACCCGTTCCAATACCTTCCGACACCGTTACCGCGACCAGGTCCTGCGCTGCTTCGGATCGGCCGCCAAACCAAATTTCGGCTAAAGCGCACGCATTTGCTGCGTTTTCGAGCTCAACCGGAAGTCCAGTGGCTTCTTCGAGAGGTGTTTTCAAATCAAAATCATGCCAGTCCAGATTCGGCGCAAACACCAATTTGTGCGATCCGGAATCAACTCGTCCGGGGAGGCTTACGCCGATGCCCTCACACGTCAATTCAGACCGCACCTGGGTCAAGTTCTTCAAGCGCGGAATCAAATCGGCGACAAATTTCTCAGGATCGTTTGCAGTTGGAAGCGACTCCTGGGCGACAAAATTGCCATCGAGATTGGCTAGTGCAAGCCTGGTGGTAGCAGGTCGAATGTTGATGCCCACAATGCCGACTCGTTCCTTATTCAAATGAAGAAAACGAGGTCTCCGACCACGAGGTGCGTGTCCGTTCGCACCTTCGGTAACCCATCGCTCGGTTATTAACTGTTCAGTGATTACTGAGACCGTGCTGCGTTGCAGTCCGGAGTGGCGGGCCAGGTCAGCCCTTGAGATTGGTTGATGACTGCGGATCAGGTTCAGGACGATTCGCCGATTTATATGGCGAGCAGTCTCGCTGGTTGCGACCCTGAAATTGGTTAAATCAATCTTCCGCATTAACTGAAACCTATTCGCATCTTGAACTTTCTATCCCCGCGACAACAGGGAAGGCTAGCTATTACCAATGGGACTTTGTTCGTGGCGCGAACTAATACCATGCAATTGATTTCAGAGTCAACAAAAAGTTTATGGGGGGAGACAATCCGGCGATTTGATTTCGCAGCGCCGAATCGAAGGAAGCTGCGAATAGTTTCCCAAACTCTCGTGCAAAAATCCTCAAGTTGAGACTGGAAAACCACGAATTTCCTAACAAATCATCTGGCACATCCGTTGCGCTTATAAATAACCAGGAGAGGTGTCATGACGAAAGTTCTTAGTGAGAATGAGGCGATCGAAGTAATCAAGGCGGGCAGGATCGGCAGATTGGGCTGCGTTGAGCAGGAAGGCCCCTACGTTGTCCCGATAAATTACCTGATCGACGGTAGAGAGATCTATAGCCACGCTCTCCCGGGTAAAAAGATTGACGCTATGAGAGTAAACCCTCTCGTCTGTCTTCAAGTTGATCACATACGAGATGACCTTCATTGGAGTAGTGCCATTGCCTTTGGAAAGTTTGAAGAGATTCGAAACCCACAAAGTCGCCGCACCGTCATCTCAAAATTGCTTTGTGGATTTCCAAAAATGACTCCGGTCGAAAGCCAGATTGTGCAAGACGCCGCGGCCCCAGACAGCATTGTTTTTAAGATTGTGGTGGATCGCGTTACCGGAGTCCTCGAGAGTTAGAGGTGGCCCATGGACTTGAATCCCAACCGAAAGCAGTGGTCTAGTTACATTGCGGAATTTAACAAGCGCAACCGATTGCGGCCAACCTGGCTACAAATCATGAATTCGAATCGAAGGTACAGTGAGAGTCGAGATCTTCCTCTGCTTGGCGTCAGCCTTGAAGAGAGAGGGGTTGATGCACCCCGTTTGCAGATTTCGCTTGGCGAGGATCACATTGGCAATCGCCACCTCACCCACTCGATCGATGGTCTGAGGTCGCTCACAGTTCAGTTTGGTTCGGATGGGCGAGAGGATTCAGTTGAGTTTATTGACAAGAGCGGTGTGGCAAGTCTTTTAATTTTTCGTCATCGAGCAAAGATGGCCGCGCATGCGTAGAACCTTTGAGCTGATAGGGTAATCATCATGAGTACACAACTATTGACGAATACTGCCTCCTGGAGTGCTGAGTGGAACCAAATCCATTCTGAGCGTGAGGAGATCTGTGAAGAGCTGGTTCGCAGTTCAATGGGAAACCTGCAAAAGCGGATGCAGAACGAGTCGTTGGGCAGGCGTCTTCAAGCCAGACTCCGTTTACTCGACGACGCGATGGATCGATTGATCGCCGGCTCGTTCGGACATTGCGAAAGTTGTGGCCGCCATCTTAATGACGAACGCCTACAGATCGATCCGGCGATCGCAAAGCGTGATGTTTGCGAAGCGGAAAGCTACCATTGAAGCAAGTGTGCTGATGAGTAAACCCTCTTACAAGCTGCGCAAAACTCCGCATACGAAGAGCAATCCTGACATATCACACAGCAAAAGAGAGCGGCACGCTCGTTGCTCCACGTCTGAAACGGAGGCTAGGTTAAATCCTTGACACACCAATGAAGATTGAATGCGTTCTCTGTCCCACTGATCTTACGAGTGATTCCGATGAGGCACTCCGTTATGCCGTTTCACTATGCCGCGCCTACAACGCAGAGTTACTGCTGCTCCATTGCGACACTAGTCGAAAGGTCAATGGAGTCTCGAATACTCACGATGCAGAAGCGGAAAACTTGAGACAGGCACTGGCGAAATACTGCGGGTCCGCAGATCTTGACGGACTGGATTGGAAGAGTCTTGTCACGACATGCGATGACGCAGGTGAAGCCATCGTGCGCGAGGCGGCCATCTACGGCGTCGACTTGATAGTGATGCGTTCGCGACGCCGGCCATATCGCGCAGCGTTGCTAGGCTCAACTGCTGAATCAGTCTCCAGAACGGCGCCCTGTCCAGTTCTGGTAATGCATAACGACGATCGCACATGGCCAAGCGAGACCGATCCGGTAGAGATGAAGCGCATCCTGGTGGCTTACGATTTCTCCGATTATTCAGAGCTGGCCCTTAAGTATGCGTTGTCGTTTGCGCAAGAACATCAAGCTGAACTTCATCTACTGAATGTGTTACCACCTTTTACGGTGAACGAAACTGAGCTCTCGTGGTATCCAGTGGGAACAGAGACTGCTTATCACAGGGCTGCGCAAAGACTACAAAGGGCCGTACCTGCGGAGGCTCATCTTTGGTGCCAGATTAAACATGTGGTTTCAGAAGGACCGCCTTATCGCGAGATTCTAAACTACGCGGAAAAGAATAAGATTGATCTAATTTGTCTTGGTGCTCATGGTGCAGGCTTCGGAATGAAGACCCTGTTTGGGTCAAATGTTGATCGAGTGTTACGACAGGCAGCGTGTCCGGTGTTGGTAACACGACCTTTGAAACCTGCCCATATCCAGACTCGTGAAAGTCATCGCGAGGATTTGGACTCAGTGGACCTTCAAGTCAACGCGTGATGTTCAGTGTAAGCTGAGATACCACCGGCTTAAAGCCGCAAGGTCCCTCAATTTCTGCCTACCCCCACGCCCGCCCCTCCGGATGACACCACCGGCTGAAAGCCGCGTGGTCGCTCAATTTCCACCTAGGCCCACGCGCACCCCACCTGCGAATGACACCACCGGCTTGGAGCCGGTGGTGTCATACGACGTGTGGCGCGGGGGGTAGGTAGAAGTTGAAGGACCACGCGGTTGAAGCCGGTGGTGTGGCGCGAGAGAGCAGTCGGGTAAAGTGGTTGGGTCCTGTCGATGACTATCGGCAATAGTCATCGCAGGACCCAAAAGTTTTCCCGCAACTACTGGGCGGTAATGGTGAAGCGGGCCTCGGGAACGCGGGTTTTCAAATCGTAGTTATCAATCTGAAGATCGGCGAAACGCTGACCCTGCAATCTCGTGACGACGTGGAAGGGAAGCATCATACAGTCTGCTTTTCTGTAATCGCTCCGAGTCTCCTCAATCAGTACCTGGCTGTTGTAGCGCGTCGTGATTTTATCAATCAGAAACGTCTGCATGTTGATCCAGTAGCGGACGGTGTCTTGCGGATTGAACTTCACCTCAACTACGTAATCGTTGCCCTCATCTTTTTGGCGGGCTGTCACCAACTGACCGTCGATGGCGCGGTTCAGAGTATCGAAACCCATCATTCCCCAATGGCGCGAAGCAGCGGCTTCGCTGACTCTAAATTCATTGCCGAAGATCATGCCGCCGCCGGTTGATCCCGTGAAGACAAGATAAGTTGGTCCAGGTAGGGTTGCTGTTGGCGCGATGTCTAAACGCCGGCGCATGTTCTTGTCCTGGTAATCTGTGATCTTTAGTTTCACTTCGGCTGCAGCCCCGAGCGGGTTTGCTCCGACAGCGCCAAAAGCTGCCGCGTTGACAAATCCTCCGGCATTAACAGTCACGTTTTGCAGTCCAGTGTAGTCAGCGCCGCCGTGAGCAATTCTCGAGACGCTGAGAATTTCACGTCCAGTGAAATCCGCTGCCGAGTTGTTAATCGTTCCACCAGTCAGAGCCAAGGCAACGACCGCCGATACAGTAAAAGCAACGAACAACAACTTCCTGAGTAAGGGACTTGGTTTCATTTGAGCCTCCAAAAGTTTTCAAACCTTAGACATGTTGGTTAGTGCGGGAATAACCTCGCAATGCTCACCTGACTAAATGTCCTGCATGCGCAGTGCGATTCCCGTCGCACAGAGTAAGACGAACAGCATCGTTAAGAGCGCCATCGAATCGACCAGATGGCTTCCCCATGGATGAAGAAAATCGACGAAGGTGCTCAGGTCTTCCGGCACCTGAGATGCTTTCTGAATTGTCGGCACTTCGCCCAGCGCCGGAGCGGTGGGTTTGGTAGACGAAACACGTGACATTAGATCCTTTTGATATTGGTCCATGTCCTTCTCGAAGTCTTTTAAACTTTTCTCTGCATCGCTCTTATAGTTGCGAACCTTTGTTTGAGCGTCGGCAATATTTTGATCGTTCTCTCGCTCAATATTTTTGTAGAGTCCTCTTCCTTCGTTGTTGGCTGAGGGTTCGGCTTTTTCGTCTTTACCGCGCAAAACATCAAGACCAGACAATCGCTTCATTTCGTCGAATGACCAGGTCGCAGGCATGACCACACCGATAACCTTACCCATACCAACGGGAACGCCAACTAATCCGCAAAAAAGTATCTGTGGGATCAGGATAAGCGGAACAAGGCTCGTTGCCATTTCAGAAGTCTTGACGACAGCTGAGACAAATAATCCGAGGCCAATGCCGACCATTCCGGTAAGGATCATAATTATTAATTGCGGTATGCCCCCAAACCTTCCCGGCAGGCTCATCAGGTTCGTGACGTCAAGTAGCTTTAAGGTCGTAAACAGAATGAGACATTGAAGGCTGACGATCAGCGTCAGTACAAAGACCTTCGACCCGACGTAAGGAAGTAAACGCAGGTTCACCATACGCTCGCGGTTATAGACCGCGCGTTCACGAATGATCTCACGTGCAGCCAGAGACGTACCAAACCAAAGAGCAACCAGAGCGAGCACAAAGAACGGGAAGTCGCGAGGTGAATTTGAGCCCACGACTATATACGTCAGGAACGCGATGATTGGAGCCTGTCCAAATAGAATCAAAAGATTGAACTTGTCGCGCGTCAATACCCCCATGTAGCGGCGCGAGAGCGTGCCCCACTGGCGGACCGAGTCACCGATAGTGGTTCTGCGTTTTGCTGGAGCGGCCTGGCGAGGCCTGCTTGAAACTTCCGTCAGCGGATTCGCCACATTCCGTTTGAACACTTCGGTGGTGGTAAAGCGACGTTTCCACTCTTCCGCGACCTCCTCTGAAATCTGCTCGCGCGACAGGTTACCGTTCGACTGTTTCAATCTTTCATGAATTGGCTCCTCGAGTTTGTCGTAAAGATCTTTGAAACTGGAAGCGCCAACATGGGCCAGCGCTTCTTCAGGCGCACCATAGAAGACAAGTTTGCCGCGCATCAAAACGACAATCTTGTCAAACAACTTCACGTTTTCCATCGCATGCGTGGTGAGTATGACAGTGCGACCTGATTCGGCAATCTGACGAAACAGTTTCATCACCTTTTCTTCTGTCGACGGATCGAGACCTGAAGTAGGTTCATCCAGGAAAATGACAGAAGGCTTGGTGATTAGTTCGACAGCGATGGAAACCCGCTTACGCTGACCCCCGGAAAGCTGAGAGATCGGCACATCGCGTCTTTCGGATAGTCCAGTAACATCCATTACCTCGTTGACAATCTGATTGATCTCGCGAACTGAGATATCCCGGGACAGTCGTAATCGAGCGACGTAATAGAGCGTCCGGAAGACAGTAAGTTCACGATGGATGATGTCGTCCTGAGGAACATATCCGATCGATTGCTTGATCGATTCGAGATGATGATAAAGGTCGAGATTGTTAACCAGCACCTGGCCGCTCGAGGCTGGACGCATTCCATTTAAAGAATCCATCAGCGTTGACTTGCCGGCACCGGAAGGCCCGAGAAGTCCGATGAATTCGTTTGGTTGCACGCTCAAACTTACTTCGTCCAGCAACCGGATCTTTCCCCGACCCGAGCGGTTGGGTACGTCCTTCGTGATCTGAAACACGTCAATTCGAGTTTTTGCTCTAGTATCGAAGATGGCCACGCCGCGTTGAGGGTCAGCTCGCAGCACAAATGGTCCAATCTGAATTACGTCCTGCGGCTGAATTGGAGTGCGGCCTGTTATGCGACGTCCGTTAACGTAGGTACCGTTTGTAGAGTTAAAGTCTTCGAGCAACAACCCTGATGGAGTTAATGCGACGGCAGCGTGTCGATTTGAGATCAGGAGTCCGTCGAGGCGAATGTCGCATTCTTCACCGCGACCAACCACCAGACGCTGGTTGCCTGCGAATGACTTTTGGAGAAAGACGCCTGCCTCGGCACCACCGGTAATTTGGAGTGGGCTTCCTGACCCCAACACCATCGTTTGAAGTTTCCCGGAGTGCGCGGGCTGCTGATGTACGTGCGGTTGTGCTGTAGCGCTTGATGCCGCTACCGGCGCCGCATTCGGAGCAAGAAAGCGAATCAGCGGACCACCAGGGCCGAGCTCAATCCGATCGTTGTGCTTGAGCGGTTCAGGCTTGGCAATTCGATGACCATTCAGAAGTGTGCCATTGAAGCTGCCTAAATCAACGACTAAGTATTGGCCATCCTGCCACCGTATCTCAGCATGGCGTCGGGAAACCATCGCGGCGGCCGCGTTGATTGCACCTTCCAACTCCGGCTCTCGTCCGAAACGGGCGGGGCTCGAAGTATTTAGTGCAATGAGTCGAAGCTCGGCAGTTCCAGTTCCTGATAGTTCAACGCTTACCGGCCCAATAGACTCAGGTTTCGGGGGACGAGTAGGCTGGAGATTCGAATACGAGAATTGGACGGCAGTTTGTTCTGAATCGATTATTGTCTCGCCTGTTGCGAGTGGACTGGAGGCGATGCCAAGAGCCGTTACGACTACGACCGGTCCATTTTGTCCAAACTGTACTCGCGAGCCGACTCGGAGTTCAGTCGGTGTCTTGATTTGTTGGCCGTCAACGTAAGTGCCGTAGGTTGAACCCACATCCGAGATGAACCATCGACCCTCATGAAAAAGAAACTGAGCGTGTTGGCGGGATACCGACGGCCATTCCTTTTGATCGTAAACAATCTTGCAGGTGTTCGGATTGCGGCCGACATCTACAGATGGACCCGGATAAACAACCTCGGGTTGTCTGATTCCTTTTAATTCCGCTGCTAGGGTAAGTTGAGCCACGTTCAAGACGTTCGCAAACTGGGGTTAGCGTCCGATGTCTGGATGAGCTTTCAAGTCGCTCGCGAAGAAGACAGTTTTTAACTCATGCTGAGCCGCTTCGCAATGTTTCTTTTCGGAATTGAGATAAAAGAAAGCTCAGGTCCCGTGCGGCTATGACCTTCTCAACTAGAAAACGCGCAATTTCAGGTGATTTAGGGCCACTTGTTCAAGGCGCACTAAGGGTTTGACTACTGATGCTCGGAGGCGGGAATGTTATCTCATTGAATACGACAGGAGCTTATTACCGGAGGCGCTATAGATTACTCCTAATATTTCGTCGGAGATGAAGCGCTCATCGAGTGTGTTTATTCTGACTTCGCGGTCGACTCGACCGTTATTGATGTTGACACCGGCCAGGCCATTTCCGTCCAGGGTCTTTAAATCAGTATAAAAGTACATCCAGTTTCCCCTGAGTGTTGCCAGGCGTTCGCGATGCCACAAGTACCGCGAAAGTCTCTCCAGTTGCTTTGCAGGATCAAGGCGATCCATTAGACGATCTTCGAGGTCGCTAACCCGGTTCCGGCTAATACCTCTCAGGTTTCTTGAGTTCGAGCCGCCTGCTTTTGATGCAATA
>DASROI010000340.1:0-3677 GCA_035646955.1 Pyrinomonadaceae bacterium | reverse complement strand
TTCCTGACTGAAGGATTCTGGTGAGTTGCTGACAGTGGCAGCGCCGCCCCCTGACATTGGACCACTTTGCAGGATTCTTGGATGTTCTTGTTTGAGATGAGGTTGATAATTGGGGGAGTCAGCGGGGGCGGCGCTGGGTTTGAGTAGGAATGGTGACTATATCTGCCGCTCTGCCCACCTTCCCAACTGCATGATTCTGGTGAGTTACTCACTTTGCCTGCACCACCACCCTTCCCAACTGCGGGATTCTGGCGGTTTGAATGTGATACCCACTCTGCCTTCCCCAACTGCATGAGTCTGGTGAGTTGATCGCCTCGCCCGAGCTGGTCTTCATGACTGCCCTTACTTAAGCAAGTTCCGGGTTGCGATCCAGCACAGAAAAAGGCACGATCCATGCAAACCAAACACTTAACATATGAAAGTCACCATCGGACAAATCAACACCATTAACGGAGACTTCGAAGGCAATACCGCCAGCATTATCCGGGCGATTGAACAGGGAAAGAAAGACGACTCGCAACTTGTAGTACTCCCGGAAACCTGCATACAAGGGTATACCTCGCTCGATTGGTTTCTCGATCGCGATGTTCAAAAATGTGCCCTCCAAACACTCGACCAGATCATCGAGGCTACCGAAGGAATAACTGCTATCGTCGGCACAGTTCGTCCCTCTTTTTTAAGCACTGGTCGACGTCTCTACAATTCTGCAGCAGTCATTCGCAATCGCGAACTACTCGGATTTTCAGATAAGACTTTGTTACCAGAGTACGACGTCTTCGATGATCCACGTTACTTCCAGCCCGCCAACGAGAGACACATATTCCGGGTAGATGACAGCAACCTGGGCGTCGCAGTTTGCGAAGACTTCTGGAACGACAAAACTTTCTGGAAGGAACGTTTGTACACTAACGATCCAGCAGATGAATTGATCGATCTCGGAGCTCAAGTTCTTGTGTCGATTAACGCCTCGCCTTTCAATAAGGGCAAGATGGGCCAGCGCTGCGCAATGGTTTCCCACCGCTCAAAAGCGGCGAAGATGCCGATTGTGTTTGTAAACCTCGTGGGGGCAAATGATGGGGTTATTTTCGATGGCGCCAGCATCGTGACCAACGCCAACGGTCAGATCATTTTGCAGGCACCCGCTTTTCAGGAGTTCATTGGAACCGTCGACCTCGATACGTCGTCGGTATCAGAGAGTTGTTTACCTGGCGATGATATCGAGACGATCCATCAGGCGCTGGTGCTCGGTATTCGCGATTACGCAGGCAAAAACGGGTTCAAACAAGTGGTCCTGGGATTGTCGGGAGGAATCGATTCTGCTGTTGTCGCCGCGCTCGCGTGTGAGGCTCTTGGCCCAGAGAACGTATTAAGTGTCATGATGCCTTCACCCTTTTCATCCCGCTCAAGTATCGACGACTCGGTCCAACTCGGACGTGAACTCCACATGCAAGTGATTGAGCGGCCAATATCAAAAGCGTTTGAAGTCTTGTTGGCTGAGATGGATCTCCAGGCTCCTTCTGAAAAGCATAAGTCACTTGCTGCCGAAAATCTTCAATCTCGGCTACGTGGCAATATTCTCATGACCATCTCCAACGCGGAGGGTCGTTTGTTGTTGTCTACCGGAAACAAGTCGGAACTCGCACTTGGTTATTGCACACTTTACGGCGACACGAATGGTGGCCTGGCTGTAATTGGAGACGTACTGAAGACAGAGGTTTTTGAGCTTGCCAAACGATTGAAAATTCCCAGGGCGATTATTGATAAACGCCCGTCAGCCGAGCTGGCCCCAAACCAATTTGATGACCAATCATTACCGCCTTACGATCAGTTAGATAAGATCCTGCGCTTGTACTTCGAGCAAAAGGCCACCCCGCAGGAAATCATCAATACAGGATTCGAGCCCCAGTTTGTGCTCGACATTTTGAATCGAGTCGAGTCGCCGGCCAACGAGTTCAAGCGCCGGCAGTTGCCCCCAACTTTAATCATCTCGAGAAATGCAATCGGCATCGGACGTCGTCGCCCGGTCACTCACAAGTACCGGCGCGAACGCTTGACCTGTTAACGCTTTGGAGTGCGCCGGCCTGGCGGCGCTTTGTTAACCCGTACAACTTCCGAGGTGTACCTTGGTTATCTGCGGTCGTAAAAAAGCGGCGGCAGCCCGCCGTACTTCAAGGTTTCTTTGTTTACTGTCTGTTCTTATCTCCTCGTTCGTCATAACCCAGGCACAACCCGGCACAAATGAAAACGATCCGGAAATGAATGCACTCTCGATCGTGATGCAGGCATCGAATCCTTCGACGAAGCTTGCCGCAGCCCAGGATTTCCTTTCGCGATATCCGAAAAGCAAAAACAGGACCAGACTCGCTCAGATGGTGGCCGACGAGATTCGCAAAGTACCAAACCCTTACTCTACTTTGACGCTTCTCGATCGAGCCGCAACTACTTTTATTAGTCCTGATGAAACACGCTTTTTCACTATGATCCGGCTAGACGCGTTGCTCAATACTGGACAAATCGATGTTGGATTCAAGCTTGCAGCCCAGGTGTTGGAAAACAGACCTGAAGATGTATCGACGTGGATCAAGCTCACCTTTGCGGGAGCTGAAGAAGCAAAGAAACGAAATCTGCAATACGCGGATCCTTCGCTGGAATACGGAATGAAGGCGATCCGATCACTTGAGACAAATCAGCAACCCGCTGGAGTTGATGCGCAAGAATGGACCAATTTGAAATCTGAACTCGGCCCTTTGTATCAAGCCACGGCGCTGATCTATCTCGCCAAAGGGAACACGTCGGAAGCAAGTTCAAGGGTGGCCCGGGCCATTGAAAAAAGCCCGCACGACCCGGCAAATTACGCGTTACTCGGGCGGCTGCTCCAATCAGACTACGAACGCAAGGAGAAGAATCGTGAGTCTCAGCCGGCGCAAATTACAGATGATCGTGTAGACCAGATCATCGAGGCGTATGCTCGCGCGGCAGGCCTGGCTACTGGTAGAACTGAATATCAAAAGTTATTACAACAGGTGATTCCCGACCTCACCAGATACTACAAAACTCGCCATAACGATTCGACTCAAGGTCTCCAACACCTTATAGATAGATACCGACGAGTCCCGTGACGAGAAACACGGGTATGCTGAGCCCTGAATAGCCCAATAACTACTGCTCAACTAATTGGACATTAGACTGCCTGTTTAAGGATCAATTAACAGTTGATATTTAAGAATTACTAAGTATGAGCGTTTGAATTTTTGATATAGAGCATGGCATCCTGACTGGGAATGGACGCGACGAAGTCAAAAACAAAACTACTGCGCCACGTGGGCGAAGCAATTAGAGATTTCAACATGATCGACGACGGCGATCGAGTGATGGTCTGCATTTCGGGCGGGAAAGACAGTCACACTCTGCTCGACTTGTTAGTAGACCTTCAAAAACGAGCGCCCGTCCGCTTTGAACTCTTAGCAGTAAATCTCGATCAAAAACAGCCGAACTTTCCCGCGGATGTCCTGCCGCAATATTTGACGGAGATTGGCGTTCCGTTTCGCATCGTAGAACAGGACACCTACTCGATCGTCAAGCGCTTAGTACCAGAAGGCAAGACGTATTGCTCAGTTTGTTCGCGACTTCGCCGCGGGATTCTTTACAACGTTGCGGTTGAGGAGGGTTGTAACAAG
>DASROI010000339.1:0-2508 GCA_035646955.1 Pyrinomonadaceae bacterium | reverse complement strand
ACGTATGCCCCAGTCCACAACTTGGGCAAATTGACCCTAGCCTGTTCAAACATCAAACATAAGAGCATCGTCGTTCTTGTTTTTTCTCGCGAGTTGCAGTTGCAAGAACTCCGTCTTCAACCGGCGATGATCGAAGATAGTCTCTGAGTGAAAGGCCTCTCGGCGGAGTGCCAGCTCGGCTACTAGGAGGAGCTACGCTGCGCGAGTGCGTCATTTCTTCGCCGTAGAGAGCGTGATAGACTGCCAACCCCCCTACTAATCCCCTGTAATCAAGACTCGCTAAGGCGCTTGTTGTTTTGAGTATGCGCTGAAGAGCACGGTCATACGGAAATTTTTTTGGCCCTTTCGTGATCGTACGTGCGGGCCTTTGAGCTTGGAAACCATGCACATCGAGAGAATCACTCGAAAGGAGAGCTGAAAGATGAGAAACAGACCGAAGTTCATCGTGATAATGCTTGCCCTGATAATTCTCGCTTTGATCATCTATTTGCCAGGCGGCCGGATGTCGCACGCTAATGCTTTGACGACGACGGCACAAAAGCCAAAACTCGCTCTGTCACAGTTTTATGCCCAGCACAATCTCCTCTCTGACGGCGCAGTGCCTGCAGACCTCACCAACTCCGCTGTTGTTAATGCCTGGGGTCTAGTCTCCGGTCCAACCACGCCCTGGTGGATAGCCGACAACGGCACGGGGAAGACTACGCTCTACAACGTTAGCACCGGCACCATCCAGGCAACGTTCACGGTTCCCGGCGTAGGTACGGACCAGGGCAATCCGACCGGCATCGTTTTCAATGGCGGGACCGGGTTTGTGATTAACAATGGTATAGGCTCGAGTGCGGCAAGATTCATATTCGCCAGCGAGGACGGGACGCTCTCAGCTTTCCGCGGAAATCCTATAGTCACCGTTGTCCCGAATGCAGAAGCCCCAGCTCATGGTGCTATTTATAAAGGACTGGCCATTGATAGTGAGACTGCGGGTCAGTTCTTGTATGCAACGGATTTCCATAACGGCAGAGTCGATATATTTGATAGCTCGTTTCACGCCGTCAATATAGCTGGAGGTTTTACGGATCCAAACCTGCCTGCAGGATTCGCTCCGTTTGGAATCCAGAACATTGACGGCACAATTTATGTGACCTATGCACTTCAGGATGCGGAACAGGAAGACGATGTCGCTGGGCCAGGCAACGGATTCGTCGACGCTTATGACACCGCCGGTAACTTCATCCGCCGCGTTGCCTCCGCCGGTGAACTCAACTCCCCCTGGGGACTGGCATTAGCGCCTGCTGATTTTGGACGGTTCAGCGGCGACTTACTTGTCGGCAACTTCGGTAATGGACGTATTCATGTCTTTGATCCGACGAAACTGACTTCCGATGGCGAATTCGAGGCTGTTGGTTTGCTCCATTCGGCTAGAGGAAAGCCGATCCAGATCGATGGTCTGTGGGCGTTGCAATTCGGTCACGGCACCACTGCAACGAGCCCAAACGGACTCACAAATACCTTGTTCTTCACCGCTGGTCCTTCGGACGAAGAACATGGCCTATTTGGATCGCTTGTAGCGGTTCCGCCACCAGGTCGTCAGTGATTAAGTCGAAGGACGATTCGCTTGGTGTACAGGACAGGGCGTAGACCATCGCCTGATGAGCTCACGGTTGCGGTCCGCGGACTCTCCGTTGGTGAGATTCATCGTGGGCCGCAATCGTGAGCAACAAAATGACTGAGGTTCTTGATAGGTGAATCCTCTAACCCTTTGCAAACGCAGGAAGTAGCAGTGTAGTAGACTGCATTTCCTCGAAAGGTATGCCCGCTTGGCCCAGCAATAGAGCAATCTCCCCTATATTGCATCGATAAAGGACTTATTGCCCCCAACATCCAACGCGTTGTGCTGAAATTGCGCTCATTTTCTAGATGGTCCATGTTACCCAGGGTTCAAGTCTACCTACTAGATCGAACTGAAGGGTGGGAGATGATCACTCACGAGATGGGATCGAATATCGCGCAACAATCACCGTAACGTTGTCGCGACCACCGTTTTCGAGCGCCAAATCCACCAGGTTGCGACATGCGGACTTCGCAGAACTCGCACTGTTCAGGACAACCTCCATATCTACTTCCTGGACCATATCTGTCAGACCATCAGTGCAAAGCAAAAGCTGATCTTCATCGGCGAGCAGATAATCGTAAACTTCCGGAGTGCATTCGCCTTCTTTGGAGCCGGGGCGACAGAGCGAAGACAAGGTGAGGGCCACAAGGCGGAACGTGAGTCCTGGGTTCAGGAAACGCTGCGTGCGCGTGAAGTGACGGCGAAGTTATGGCGTCCGCAATGCTGTGGCCGTCAGGCGACCATGAAGCATTCCCTTCGTAACCGTTTGGATTCGATAGTTGAGTAAGCTGGCGTACGGCGCCACTGTCGAGACTCAACAGCCACAAGCCGGTACGGCCGTTTGGCTCACCACGAAACAGCAAAGTGCGACCATCAGGTGAAAATGAGGGATCCAGATC
>DASROI010000338.1:0-12802 GCA_035646955.1 Pyrinomonadaceae bacterium | reverse complement strand
CTTTGGTGGTTACGGATATTCCGCCGACTATCCTGCCGAGCGTGCTTATCGTGATTCCAGGATAAATCGCATTTTCGAAGGCACCAACGAGATTAATCGGCTGCTGATTCCCGGCCGGCTCATGAAGAGTGCGATGACTGGGCGGCTGCCATTACTTCAAGCGGCGCAGTCGTTGATGGACGAAGTGCTGTCGCCCCAGCTTGGCAGTTTTGATGACGACGAAGAATTGCTTGCCGCCGAGACTAAGCTGAGCGTTAACGCTAAAAAGGTTGCGATCATGACTTTAGGGACCGCTGCTCAGAAGTACATGATGAAGCTTGCCGATCAGCAGGAAGTACTAATGGGGATCGCCGATATCATCATGGACGCCTACGCGATGGAGACGGCAATTTTGCGCGCCAAGAAACTGGCAGCTGCACAAGGTGAAGCAGCAATCGCCCGCTACATTGATATGACGCGTGTTTTCTGTAATGACGCGGTGGAGCGGATTGAGGCTAGAGCAAAGAACACGCTTGCCGGTATCGCAGAGGGAGACGAGCTGCGAACCTTGCTGGCGGCCTTGCGACGGTTTACCAAGTTGCAGCCAATGAACACCATTGCCGCGCGGCAACGGATTGCTGAGGATCTGATTAGCGCAAATAAGTGGGTTTACTAGGCGCCAGGCTTAGAGTTCAAAGAACGAAGAGCAAAGTACAAATCAATCAATGCGCGTAATCCCCATTTCGCTTCCTACGCCGTTCTACATAGGTCCCGTAAATGTTTATCTGATAGCTGAGGATCCACTCACGCTTATCGATACTGGACCAAAGACTAAAGAGGCTAGCGAGGCGTTGCGAGCCGGTTTACGGAACGCTGGTTATCGTGTCTCTGACCTGCGACGAATTGTCTTAACGCATGCCCATGAAGACCATTGTGGGCTAGCGCGCTCATTGCGTGACGAAGCAAAGGATGCCGAAGTACTGGTCCACGAATGGGAAACCGGACACCAGCATCATCGGCTCGAGTATGAAGAACACCGGGCCTTACTTGTTCGAGCCGGTGTTCAGGAAGCCGACCTCCAAAGAATGAGGCGCATGTATGCTGACGTTCGGAAATATGCAGACTCGTTTGAAGATCACGAATGCTCGCCACTGTGGGATGAATCAGAGCTCCAGTTTTCCAGTGGAAGTCTGCGCGTTATTCACACTCCCGGTCATACGCCGGGATCGTGCTCGTTTGTACGCGAGGCTGACCGCACCGTGATTGCAGGTGACTGTGTCTTAAAGCGTATTACTCCGAATCCTGTCCTCTCGCCCGATCCCATCGATTCCAAAAAACGTTTTCCATCGCTTGCTGAATACCTGGTGAGTCTCGCGCGGATTCGAAGTTTTGCGCCGACACTGGTCTATGGAGGCCATGGCGATCCGGTGAACGATTACGAAGAGCTTTTCAATCGATACTTCAAAGCCATTCGCGAGCGACAGGCTTATGTGATTAGCCTCGTTTCGAAAGATGGAGTAACGGCATGGGAGATATCGCGACAGATGTTTCCCGGCACTGACGATGTCCACCAGTTCCTTGCGGTTTCGGAAGCAGTGGCCCACCTTGATTTGGCGCAGGCCGACGGAAAGATCCACGTCGAGATGAGCGGTCCAACCGAAATCTACAGATCACTGAACTCTCACTAACTCGTCTTACCGACAGCGATTTATTAAAGGGGATGCTCGACTTTGTGTGGTCAGGAGGCGGGAATTTTTGCATACGATATACGAGTTTCTGATGGTGTGACCTCCTTCAAATTTCGGAACCAGAAAGAGTTGCGAGCGTGTAAGCTCAAAACTCTTCCGGAGGATTCGATATGAAAACCAAATACTTAATCAGTCTCCTGGCTATTATTGTCTTGTCCAGCGTTGCCGTACTGGCTCAAAAGACGCCGGCGCCTAATCCGCCTCTCGTTCCCTCGGATCCTCAAGGTCAAGATGTGTTCACCTTATTCAACGATTCTGGTGGCTACCTTGGCGTGTATGCCGAGAACATAAGTCGCGAGAACATGTCACGCTATAATCTTAATGAAGTTCGCGGTGTAGCTGTCACGCAGGTGATCAAGGACAGTCCAGCTGAGAAGGCTGGCCTGAGAAAGGACGACGTCATTCTGCGAGTCGCAGGCGAGAGTGTGACGAGTGTTCGCAAATTGAATCGCGTTGTTTCGGAAATCGCCCCCGATCAGAGTGTCAAACTAACAATTAGTCGTGGTGGATCGGAACAAGAAGTTACCGCGACGCTGGGACGCAAAAGCTTGAGTTTTCAGACCTTGAATGGCGATGACGCCAAGGCCTGGAAATGGGAGGCGCCACTCAATGCTTTAAAAGACTGGAAATGGGAAAACTTTCAGAGCGATGGCGATGGTCCAATGGTTTTCTCGCTTGGCGCGCGCCGTCGCATTGGTGTCAATACAGTGGCACTAACCAAACAGTTGGCCGATTATTTCGGCATCGCTGACGGTAAAGGAGTACTGGTGACTTCGGTTGATGGACCCGCCGCCGCCGCCGGCATCAAAGCAGGCGATGTGATAACGGCAGTTGATGGTGAAAAGGTCGAGACTTCAGGTGACGTCTCCCGCATAATCAATCGTAAAAAGGAAGGGGCGGTCTCACTAACAATCGTCAGGAATAAAAATCAGCAAACCATCCAGGTTACGCCCGCAGACAATAACTCTTCTGATGACATCAGGCCGCAACTCGGGAGACGCATCGTGATCCCCCGGATACTGTTTCCAACTATTCCCGAAGTGAACGTCTCTGTTCCCGAAATCCGGGTAGCGATGCCGCGAATCGAGATTTCGCCAATGCCGACAATTAATATCGATATGCCAGAAATCAAGGTTAGTCCCAAAGTCCGGGTCATTCGAACGCCCCGGCGACAACCGATCTAGTAGCGTCACTAAAACCCTGATTATTCGAGTTATTTCGTGTGACTTGGTGGATCGCCTGTTACCCTTTCGAGAAAGCGGTCCACGAAGGCACACTAAATCGCCACCCGCGAAGTCCGAATTCAACTCATTAGGTGGTTTCTGACGGCGGCACATGCCTTCAGCCGCCGGGAACACGACTTTTTCCCGAATAAGTGACAAGTATCCAATGCTAATTCGGCAATAATCCGGCCTAACAACTCCAAACACCTAACTCTATAGAAACTGATGCCGGGCAGGCTTGCGCCGGATGATGCTCCTGTGTGATGATCCAGTCGATGATTAACGTGATAATAACCCCCGTTCTTTTGAGGAGTGCATAAAGAGTGAAAGCGGAATTGCAGCAGTTAGTCGCTTTGCAGCATCTGGACACAACCATACGAAGATTAAAAAAGGACCTGGAAGCGATACCCGAAAGGCGCGCAGAGATCGAAGGAGAGTTCGATCAGCGCGCCTTTGAAATTAGAGCGCTGGAAAATAGCCGTGATGAGGCGAAAATTACTCGCGCAAGGCTAGAAAACGAGGTTGTCGAGCAACGCGGACGTGTTGAGCGAGCCGAACGAAACCTCATGTCTTCTAAAAAACAAGATGAATACACGGCCGCCATCAGGGAGGCTGACGCCGCTCGAAAACAGATTTCCACTTTCGAGACTCAGATACTCGAACAGATGGAAAATCTCGAGAAGGCCGAAGCAGCACTGAATGAACGAGCCGACGAAATAGCCACATTAAATTCAGACCGTGAAAGTCGCCTTAAGAGTTTTGATGAAGAGACAAAAACTCAATCGGAACAATTGAAGGCTGCGCAATCGGAACGAGATCAGTTGTTCTCAGGTCTTCCGAAAGCGCTCAGCAGCCAGTACACCCGAATCAGTACGAGGATTCGCGATGGTGTTGCAGTGGCTGAGGCCCGAAACGGAGCTTGCACGGCTTGTTTCATGGCGTTGCGACCTCAGATTATGGCGCAGGTCCGGCGAGGAATGGAATTGATAACCTGTGATAACTGCAATCGGATTCTCTTCTACGTGCCGGCAGAATCAGCACCAGCCAATTCTTCGGCTGCAACGCCAAACGTAGTCGTCACCTCTTAGAATTGTGCTTTGTGCTTCGTGCTTTGTTCTCTTCAAAGCACAAGCACAAAGTTCGAAGTACAAAGCTAAAAATACCGGGCGCAGATCACGCGCGCCGTCCCACGATTTCAAACTCAAACCTAACTTTATCTTTCACGCGCACCAGTCCGTGTACAACTGAAGTTGCCTTAACTTTGTAATCATTGCGATTGATGCTGAACTCGCCGGTCGCCCGCATGTTCTCGCCACTCAAAATCAGCTTCGTTGGAATCGTAATTCTTTTGGTGACGCCGTGAAGCGTTAAGTCACCCACGATCTCCAATGCGTATTCTCCGGAACCGATTGGTTTACTTGTGACCACGGTACTTTGAAAGACGATCTCGGGATATTGCGCAGGCTGCAACACAATATCTTTCACTTCCTTGTTGATGATCTGTTTCTGCTGGTCCGTAAAATCAGCGCCCGTCTCCTCAAGCGAATCCGCTTGCACAACAAGACGCAGAGAGGCAGGAGAAATCTGACCCGGAGTCATTTGGACCTCGCCACTAAATTTGCGAGCTGCAAGGTAGTGATCATGACCTTTGAACCACAACAATCCACCCGCACTGGCGTGCGCAATAAACTTACTCTGTGATGGATCGAGCGTAAATTGTTGGCTTGTTTGAGCGGTAGTGTCTATTAAATTGACTGAGACAACCAATGCGACAGCCGTAATCCCGGTCAGTAGTAAGCGCAGCGTTGAGATCCGCATAATCGATCCTCCAAAATAGAAAACACAGGGCTCCGGTTAACGAGTACCTGTTAGACCAACTATGTGACGGTACCGTTGTAAAGTTCTTTAGTTATTTTGCCAGTTCACGCCAGGTCTTGCGTGTTTTGGCGCGGGATGATACTTGTGGCGGGTAATGGCAAAAATTCAGCTGACCGAAAAGGCACAGGTCAAGCGTTCGCGCCCAAAACGAAGTCCGGTCGTGACCCTGGAAGAGTTTTTGAGCCTGCAACGGCCCAAGGGAGATCTCCTGGTCCAAATAGGGAAGGAGCAGGTTTCTGTTACAAGTCTCGATCGTATTTACTGGCCGGACGAAAAACTAACGAAGTATGACCTGCTTTGCTATTACCTTTCTGTGGCAGACTACCTGATGCCGTTTTTGAAGGACCGGCCGGCGATTCTGCAAAGGTGGCCACGCGGTATTAAAGCTCCAATGTTTTTCCAGCAGGATCTTGAGACTGCACCATCCTTCATAAAAACGGTCAGACTGACAAACCAGGAAGGCCGGCAACTCGACTATGCTGTGTACTCAACTATCGGTTCTCTGATTCACTTTGTGAATCTCGGCTCGATCGAACAACACCCATGGCATTCGACCATCAAGCACCTGGATAAACCCGACTACATCGCGATTGATCTCGATCCAAAAAGTGCTCCGTGGGAAAACGTCTTGCAAGTCGCGCTGGTCGTGAAGCAGGTTGCTGACGATATAGGTCTCGTTGCGTTTCCCAAGACCTCCGGTTCGACCGGCATACATATTTATGTTCCGCTCAAACCTTCGAATACCTACGACAAGGTTGCCGAGTTTGCCCGACTGTTTGCAGGGGAGGTTGCCGGGCGAGCTCCCAAGATAGCGACCATTGAAAGGACCATCGCCAAAAGAAAGAGCACCCAGGTTTACGTTGACTGGATGCAAAATGCGAGAGGAAAGAGTCTCGCCGCAGTCTACGCGGCGCGCGCCAAACCTAAAGCTCCGGTGTCGATGCCGCTTAATTGGAAACAGATCGAGAACGGAATCAAGATCACAGACTTCACAATTCAGAATGCGGCGGCAATGTTACAGAAGAAAGGTAATGCCTGGGCCAACTTCTTCGCCGAACGGCAATCTCTCAAGTTCGACTAGGAGATCCAGCGGAGCAAACCTGACACGCTTTATAACCGGCGGTTGACGCCTCGTAAGCGGAAGAAAAACCCACCCGATTCTTATTTAGAATTTGTTTCACCCAATCGCAGTCTGTTCGATGGTAGATATTCAAAGCTGAGTTACCCACAATTGGTCCATTTGCCGTAGCGGTGATGCTGACGGGCGCAGGTCTTGGCGCAGTGAACGTAGTTTGCGCTGGAGTTGGAGCTTGAGAGGCGAGGCTCTTAGCCAGCTTGGCGTCCCGGGCAATCTTTTGAGCTCGTACAAGGCCGTAAGTCAAACAAATGAGTCCCAGCGTTGCCAGGGCCAGTGCAAAGGACACTATGAAGTTTAGATCTAGAATTTGCAGTAGGATGTAAAACAGCCAATACCAGCCAAGAAATGTTTTGCTGAGAAGTTCCTTTGCAAACTTAAAAGCGTTTTCGCCGATTGCCATGGGATCAGTGATATTCGCCGCCAGGCTGGAAGCGGGCGAACCACCGAAGAGTGTTTGTACAGTTGACGATGGAGGAGTCGTTGGCGTTGACGGGGTGTCGACGGGCTGGCGCCGTGGAATCCATCTTGGATGTTGACGATGCAGTTCGGGATCGATTCTCAGTTCCCTGGTTTTTGCCCGGGATTGCAGATTTGCCGGAGCGTTCATCCAAAGTGGTAATCCGGCTTTTACATCGACCAGGTCGAGCAGCGACGGAACGTCGGATGATGGACCAGTAGCTGCATTAATCAACGTCTCGGCCACTCGCCGGTGTTCTGGTCCAATCGACATGATCCTGGCGAACAGTTGGGACTGCGAAGGCTTCAGAAAATCAGTTCTATTGAAGAGCAGGTTTTCGTCGTGAAATTCGCGCCAGAGATCGGGTTTCTCGGCCAGTGAAATCAATGCGAGATAGATAACTATCGCAGAAAAGTTATCCAGGTTCGCATCGAAGTTCTGGGGATCGCGCAAAGGATGTTGATAATTTTGGTGTCCAACCTCACTGGCGGTCCACTGGTCCATTTGCGGTACAAAGATGCCATCGTGGTCCACCAGGCGAAGGCTGCCGTTCTGGACGATGATATTCCCATGTTGCAAATCGCCATGAGCCACCTCGGCGTCATGCAGTGCTGCTATCAACTTGAGCCATTCCTGGGAAAGGTGAAGTAGCACCTCTTTGCGCTCCAGCATTTCATGGATGTAGACGTCAAGCGTTGGTCCATCAATCCAGTCCATGAAAAGGATCGGAAATCGTCGACCGCCAATCAGGATGCCTTCTGAGGCGTAAACAAACTCCGAAATAAACGGTACAGGATGGCTCTGCAAATAGTCCTGAATAGCCCGGTAACGTTGGTCGCGATCTCCAAGGTAGCCGCGGAAACACCTAACAGCCACGTCGCTGTTGCCATTCGATGACTTCAGTTTGTAGACATAGGCAAATTGTCCCGAAGTTACGAGGGGCATACCCAGGCGATCGACCGCGGGTAACGTACTCTTCAGAAGAGGATTCGCGAAGCAAATGGCTGGACATTGCACAGCTTCAGTAAATTGGCGGGCTGTCGGCCAATTGTTAATACCTATAGAATGTCCTGGTAATACTTGCACCTTAGATTCTTACTGCCTCAATACCAAGCACCGCGATGTCATCGTCCTTCAACCGCTGTGACGCGCGTTCGTTCTCGAAGAATTCTGCCAGCGTCGCTTCATCATCGCGCTTGAGCAGGTTTAAAAACTCTGCCAGCGCACGCTCATTTTTATCTTCCGAAAGTCTCAAGATCCAGGCGGCAACTGCATCAGAGAGTAACAATGATAAATCTCCGTCTTCGAGTTGGCCTTTGTCGAACCCAATTTGCAACGCAACTTCCGGCTGTAGAGATGTATTTGAAGGGGCCAGGACAGGGGTCGCACCGAATTGAGTCGAACTGGCAACTGGTAACGCTCTAACAAGTTTATTGTTCCTGACTTGCACTAAACAAGAATCGCCAACGGCAACTGACTGCCAGCTAGCAGCTTCGGAATTTAAATCGATCTGAATTCCAACAAAGGCTGCAAACGATCCACCTCTTGCCTTCTCTTCTGAATACCACGGCAATTTCATCCTGCTCCACGAGGCGGAGAGAATTCGACCCTGTTCCTCAACGAAAGTCCAGAATTCTAGCGGAGCCAAACAGTCCTTCTCGCGAACCCAGGCTGTGACAAGTTGGTGGGCCCATGAGCGGGCGTCAAATGCTTCAGTTGCGCCGTCTGCCAGGGCGAATCGATTACTCGCTGAATCGACAGCGATGGCGTCTTCACACTCAGATACTGAATTGCCACTCTTGGGATGCAAAAACTGGTTGAGAGTGAGTCTCCAGCGCTGACTTTTCTGAGGCGATGTCATGCTGATTCACTGCGATCGTCCATCCACCGATAGGGCGTCATGCCGGTCAAGCTAGTTCCAATTTCATAGAATTGGACAATAGATGAAGGATCGGCATTGAAAACAAAACCCCGCGAACCGGGACTCGCCTTCACTCCCAATTGAGCCGCGGCTGCCAGAAAGTTTTCCGGCAGATGACTGGAGATCTGAAATAACGTTCGGGCGAACCCGTCAGACAAGGCGCTTTCATCGCTTGGGTATTCGATCTTTTCACGCCGCAATGAGGTGATATGACAATTGAAGATCAGTACTGGTCCATCGGCTGTCTTCAGCGACATGATTTGCCTTCCGACATAATCCGGATCCCCGTCGCTTGATTCACCATCAGTCAGGTGCAGGACGGTTGGAGGGAACCCCTGCGGATGTTCAGCAACCCAGTTCTCGAGAATATTCTTGGTGAGATTTAGCGCCTCGCACATTGGCGTTTTACCATCGGCTAGAGGATTGATCCACACCGGGTAGCGTACCGGAATCTCGACCCAGCCTCCGGCGCCATCCGCAACCCGTTTATAGCTGCTCTTGACCTGGAGCGGGTAATCAGCCACGTCGGAAATCGAAACCAGGTTTCGCGAGGCAAGTGGACCACGAAAAGCTGGACCAACCACCCGACCATACCCGATGACTGCGACGTAATAGTAATTTCTGACCTCTTCAGTTTTTGTACATCTGATTACCAGGTCGTGGAGCGTGTGATTAACAACTTCCGCTACGAAATCAGATTTCTTTGATGAAGTGTCTCCGCTGAATGGGTCAGACATCGAGCCCGATTGGTCCAGGAGTAAGACGATACAGGTTGGATTACTTCGAGTTATTTGAGCTGCATACATGATGATCTAGATCTTCGGATTATCTCTCGTAAGTATTAGCAGTGCTATAGGTATTTTGACGACCGATCGCCGCCGACATAATGCTCAAATAGATAACCAGAGCGAGAACAGTGCTGGCCTGATTAATTACGTCCACAAGAACGGCGAGTGCTGCTATCAGAGGCCAAAAAGAAATCCCTTCCGCGATAAGAACAGTTGACAGCGCGTTAATTGGGAAGCTGACAGCAAGGCACAACAATGCTAAGACAAGGATTGACCAAAAAATGTTCCAACGATGTCCCTTTGTTGTCTCATAGCTCCGTTTGAGAATCTCTACCGGACTGCCATTTTCAAGCGTCGCCATGGGGTAAATTAGTTCAAAGGCGACCAATAAGATTATCCCTGGAATTACGAAGAGAAGAGTGCCAAGCCCGATGAGCAGTCCCGCAATTAGGGCACAAATGCTACACGGAACCAGCCTTTTCAAACCCCACCGGTAAGACTCATGCAGACTCGGAGCGACACCGGTGCGCATCAGCGTAACTAATGCGTAGATCAACGATGGCGCTATCAAGGCGTTGCACAGCAGGCCAAGAAGAATGGTGCCTGCGCTAGAGTGCCAGGTAACGTTTTCCGGCTCGAGACTAAGAGTCTTGAGAATCTCTAACGGAGCAAAAATCACAAAAACTAGTTTCGAGATCATCCAGAAATTCTTCGTAAATATTTTCAGAGTCGGCCCAACTACGGCGCCCATATCAGTAAAAGGTCCTATCGAATAAAGTTGGCTTTCATCTGCTTGTCCCCTGGATGAACGCTGAGCTTGCTGTCCACCCAGTTCTCTGCCACACCTCACGCAGAACTCCGCCATGGGCTCGGCGTTAAAGCCGCAATAAGCACATTGTTTGATATCCATTGAGACCTTTCAGTTTTGGCGTCACGCTGAGTGATGACTAGCCGACTTCTCGAGTTGGGAGAGACGAGGCAGTGAGCCTGAATCCGTTGTACTGAATGCGCAAGGAACCGCCTTCAAAATAGCTCAAGCGATCAGGTTGCGGCAATGGGTAGCAATCGCTGGTACTGGGTTCAGTTTGAAATTTTGATGTCTGATTCACACCGGGCCTCAGCCCGGTGACGGGACGGCCACTTATTTGCGGAACCGTTTCAACGGTTTATGGTTTTTTCCTTCGATGAAGAGTAAACCGTTGAAACGGTTCAAAATTACTCCGTTACGTCTCTAACACCGGCTGAAGCCCGGTGTGAATGAGACAGGAAAATTTCAAACTGCACCAGTACCCATTCGCTAATTCGTATTATTTCGCTTGATTTCGTGGGATCGCCGATCTAGGAGCTTAACTGTCGATCCACCAAATCACACCGAAGTAACACGAACAAGAAGCGGATGGTAATTCGAAAAGGCATCTTGACGAGTTCCGATGTTGGTGCGTATTCTGTCGGCGTATGAACGGCAGCAAGCATCGCTATTATTACTATTATGGCCAGCTCTCCACTGGAGGGACGGTCGGGCGGTGGGCTGTCGGTACTAACAGCGCTTAGTACTTAAGACAAGATTCCAGAAACCGGCCACCAATCTCCAGGGAGATGGTGGCCGGTTTTTTTGTGCTTATTTGAAATTTAACCGGCAACAAATGCGCAAGCTGCGAGGCTATGTACTATGGACACGAAAACACTTTTGCTCGACCACGTAGACATGAGACCAGTTACGGTCAATGACCAGGACGCGTCCGATCGAACTCTGGTCCAACTCGATCCAGACCATCCGGGCTTTAGAGATCCCGAGTATAGAACTCGTCGGAACTCGATAGCGGCGATTGCCTTAAGCTACCGTAAGGGTGAACCTATTCCTGCTGCGCCATACACGTCCCTCGAGAACGAAGTGTGGTCAACCATTTGGAACGCACTTGGACCCGCACATGAACAATATGCTTGCGCTGAATATCGTCAATGCCTCAAACGGCTGGCATTTCCGCTGGACCGCATACCTCAGCTCAATGAAGTGAGTGAAAAAGTTGAAGCTTTAAGCGGTTTTCGCCTCGAACCCGTGGCCGGCCTCGTCGAACCACGCATCTTCCTGGAATCGCTGGCCGACGGAGTTTTCCTATGTACTCAGTACATTCGTCATCACTCGACGCCGCTTTACACTCCGGAACCTGATGTTGCTCACGAGATAATCGGGCACGCCGTTACGCTGGCGAGCGAACGTCTTGCTCAGCTCAACCGGCTATTTGGCGAGGCTGTACGCCGGACCAAGCACGAAAAGGACCTAGACCGGCTGTCGCGTGTTTATTGGTTTACGATCGAGTTTGGAGTCTTGCGTGAAGACGACGTCCTCAAGGCTTATGGGACCGGATTATTGTCGTCGGCGGGAGAATTGGAG
Organism: Pyrinomonadaceae bacterium; assembly: GCA_035646955.1. Taxonomy (GTDB): domain Bacteria; phylum Acidobacteriota; class Blastocatellia; order Pyrinomonadales; family Pyrinomonadaceae; genus PSRF01. The sequence continues at coordinate 1,278 of DASROI010000338.1, read as the reverse complement.
GCCATGCATAAGGCTGAACTTTGGCCTTTAGATTTGGAAGTAGCCGCGAGTCATGAATACGATCCAACTCACTTCCAGGCAGTACTCTTTTGTGCAGAGTCATTTGATTCAATGGAAAAGTCTCTTCAGGACTTTCTCTCGAGCTGGTGAGCGATTTCGTGCGTAGCCCAACCGATATTTCCATCGTTTCTCTTTCTGGGCGGGGATGTTCCCGCCACGAACCGATTACGTAGTTAGGTAGCAGATGGGAAATGGAAACTGGGAAATGACAACTGGAAAAGTGATTGGATCTCTGTGCTTTCGGATGGGCTTGAGGTTTTCGGATAATTCCGTTTTCGTAGCAACAAAAAGTTGTTGATTTTATTCGAAAATTCAGCGGCTCCGAGCATGGACCAGCGGCATCGCTGTTGCTTGAGAGATTTTTAACTCCCCCCAACTTTCAGTAGGTTAAATTCGGCGATTGCCTCGGACGTTGTTGGCAAGAAGCCACAAGAAATCCTGGTTTGCTCTCAAGCTGCCGGGCTGGACCGAGGTGTATCTGCGCAGTCCTGTCAGGAGGTTTAATTCATGATTAGCAGAAAGCTTGGTCTGTTCCTACCGTTACTATTACTAATGGTTGGCCTGTTTCTGAATTCCCCCGTAGTTGCTCAATCCACTGCCACCGTGCAAGGAACGGTCACCGACTCGAAGGGCGCCGTTCTTCCAAACGTTACAGTAACAATTAGAAACCGTAGCACGTCGTTTGAGCGAACAACTCAGTCTGACTCTCAAGGTAACTACCAATTTGCCGCCCTGCCGGTTGGCACGTACTCCATCGAAGCTCGAGTTGATGGATTCAAAACTCAAGTTGTTGACCAGATGTCAGTCGAAGTCGCTAAGACGTTGGTGCAAAACTTTCAAATGGAAGTTGGCGCCATCTCTGAACAAGTACAAGTCACATCGGATCTTCCGATAGTCGAGACTGCGACAACCTCGGTCGGAAGCGTCATCAATCAACGAACAGTTCAGGAAATTCCATTGAACGGTCGTCACTTTGTTGATCTTGGTCTATTAATTCCCGGTTCAGTAACTCCGCCACAAAATGGTTTTTTAACTGCGCCACTTCGAGGCCAGGGTTCGTTTGGCTTGAACACGGCTGGCGGGCGTGAAGATACAGTGAACTTCATGATCAACGGCGTAAATCTGAACGACATGGCGCAAAATCAGATCACGTTCCAGCCGTCTATTAATACGGTGCAGGAGTTCAAGGCTGATAATTCAACTTTCAGTGCTGAGTAT
>DASROI010000337.1:0-5614 GCA_035646955.1 Pyrinomonadaceae bacterium | reverse complement strand
GCAACCCTGGGGATGAGCGATCCCTCACGGATCTGATGCGCAACCCTGAAAGGGTTGGGTCATCAATGGCGTGTGTTGAGTCACCAGGGTCACTGGCACCCATGCGAATAACACGTGTCATTGTGCGGTGGCGCAACCCTTACAGGGTTGCGTCGTACAAGGCTATGTGTCGCGAGTCCCAGGGTTGCCAAAGCTCAACCCTGGGCTGAAATTCGCGAACACCTTCGGTGTTGACCCAGTCCGATTTGTAAGCAGCGTAATTTGTGGATGGGTTGATTGTTCGCCTCGTGTACCAGCGACCATGGCTGTAGTATTGACCTCATGAACTTACCTTACAATCGCGACGCACTTCGGGGACGGGTGGCGGTGGTCGCTGGTGCAACTCGTGGCGCCGGTCGTGGGATCGCAGCAGCACTCGGCGAAGCCGGGGCGACTGTGATCTGCACCGGACGAACCAGTAGCGTTCGCAACCTGAAATCAGACTACGATCGCAGCGAGACGATCGAGGAAACTGCGGCGTTAGTAACGGAAATGGGTGGCACCGGGATCGCCGTTCCAATGGACCATCTGGTGCCTGGTGAAGTACAAGGATTGGCGGAACGTCTCAAGAACGAGTTTGGGAAAATTGACATACTCGTAAATGACATCTGGGGCGCTGAGGTGTTGAAAGGTGGACCACCTGAATGGAATACACCCGTATGGGAGTTGGACCTGGAAAAGGGTCTGCGTATCCTGCGTCTTGCCATTGACACTCACATAATCACTTCAAAGTATCTGTTACCGTTCCTAATTTTCCAACCCGGTGGATTGCTCGTCGAAGTCACTGATGGCACGACAAAGTACAACGAGTCGCACTATAGAATTTCGGTCTATTACGATTTGGCGAAGGTTTCGGTGAACCGTCTCGCTTATTCTCAAGGACACGAGCTTGCCCCTCATGGTGCTACAGCAGTGGCGATAACACCGGGATGGATGCGCTCAGAAATGATGCTCGAGAATTTTGGCGTCCGCGAGAGCAACTGGCGTGAGGCGCTCGATCCGGCGCGGGCCAAAAGCGGGCAACCCGTAGCTCCGCCCGATTTTGCGTTTTCGGAGACACCGCGTTATGTAGGTCGAGCGATTGCAGCAATGGCGTCAGATCCTAAGCGAGCGCGTTGGAATCAGAAATCGGTGACCTCAGGTGAACTGGCTAAGGTGTACGGCTTTACCGATGTCGACGGCACGAGCCCGGACGTTTGGCAGCACATGGAAGAGAGTGAAAGCTGATAAGTATCCACGAATTACGCCGAGGTTACGGCTACAGTACCGCGAGCGTAGCGACCGGATGGTGCACTCAATCATCAGGATCAGCAACCAATTTGTGTGTACCATCCGGTCACTGCGATAGCGGTACTGTATTCGCTCCTCCAAGTGCGCCGAAGGCAGAGGTTGGCAATCCACGATTTCATGTCTCAGCGCATCATTGGTTGCGGCATAAGCGCACTATGTAATCGGCGGAAATTTGTGGATCAGATAGAGGTTTAAGGATGAAGGATCAAAAGGGACTGTCGCGGCGCCAGATGCTCAAAAATCTCGGAGTTGGAACGGTCGCTGCCACAATTAGTACGGCCCTCCCAAAAACTTCCGCTGCTTCAGCGCTGTTTGATCAAAAACCTGGCAACCAAGTGAAGCCAAAATTGCGTGCGTTTGATCTCGGCGACGTCCAATTACTTGATGGTCCATTTCGCCGGGCACAGCAACTCGATGCAAGATACCTCCTACAACTCGAACCGGATCGTCTCTTACATAACTTCCGAGTGAACGCTGGCCTTAAACCCAAAGCACCGGTCTACGGTGGTTGGGAATCGGTCGAACCATGGATAGGAATTCGTTGCCATGGACACACACTCGGTCATTACTTGTCGGCCTGCTCGATGATGTTCGCCTCCACCCGGGATGCAAGGTTCAAACAACGAGTCGATTACCTCGTCGCAGAATTAAACACGTGCCAGGTTGCAGGTAAGACGGGTTTGATTTGCGCCTTTCCCGATGGCAGTGCTCCGTTAGACAGCGTTCGACATGCAACGACGTTCGTCGGAGTTCCGTGGTACACCATGCATAAGATTTTCGCGGGCCTGCGCGATGCCTATCTCTACACAAACAATCGGACCGCGCTCACAGTACTTGTAAAATTGTCTGACTGGACCATCGCTCACACACGTGATCTTTCCGACGACCAATTCCAGCATATGCTTAACACTGAGCATGGCGGAATGAACGAAGTGCTGGCAGATGTTTATGCGCTGACTGGTGCACCAAGATTCTTATCGCTCGCGACTCGGTTTTGTCACCGGGCGCTCTTAGAGCCACTCGTACAGAGGCGAGACACGCTCGACGGTCTTCATTCGAACACTCAGATCCCCAAGGTGATCGGGTTCAATCGGCTCTACGAATTGACCGGTGATACGAACTATCACACCGCATCAAGCTTCTTCTGGCGAACGGTGGTAAACAATCGAACTTTCGTCACGGGCGGAAACGGTGACGGCGAGCATTTCTTTCCGACGACAGATTTCCTCCGCCACCTCAACTCGGCGAAGACCATGGAAACGTGTTGTACACACAACATGTTGAAGCTGACACGTAGCTTGTTTGCACTTGATCCTTCGGTGACTCAAGCCGATTACTACGAGCGTGCGTTGTATAACGGCATCCTGGCTTCGCAGGACCCAGATTCTGGAATGATGACTTACTTCCAGCCAACTCGCCCCGGATACTTGAAACTTTACTGCACGCCTTACGACTCGTTCTGGTGTTGTACGGGGTCGGGCATGGAGAACCACGCGAAATACGGCGACTCATTATACTTCCGCGACACGAATGCGCTGTTTGTAAACCTCTTCATTTCTTCCACTCTTAATTGGAGAGAGAAGCGTTTAAGGATCACACAAACGACTCGATTCCCTGACGAGGAGCGGACTCGGCTCCAATTCTCTTTAAAGAGGTCGTTGAGATTAACGCTTAATATTCGTCATCCTTCCTGGTGCCGAGAGTTAACTATTCTTGTCAATGGCCGTCGCCTGGAGACATCACAACAGCCGGGAAGATACATAGCGGTCGAACGCGTCTGGCATGACGGCGATACTGTCGAAGTTGAGTTGCCGATGACGCTTCGTGTTGAGCGGCTCCCTGGCCAGGCAGAATTTGTCGCCTTTTTATATGGTCCTATCGTGCTGGCGGGTAGACTCGGCAAAAAGGGTCTGACTCGTGGGTCAGACATCATCGTGAATGAGCGTACCATCGGCGACCTACTCAAAGATGAAGTCGTGGTGCCGAAACTTATCGGCAGTGCAGACCAAATTGTTAAGAAGGTAACGCAGGCTGGTGATGGCTCACTAAATTTTCAAACGAACGGTGTTGGGGATCCATTTGATGTAAGTTTAATTCCTTACTTTCGGATCGCACACGAACGCTACACGCTGTATTGGTTAACGTCTCAGAGGTAGGTCAGTACCGATTCGCGGTAGCGTCGGGTCAGTCTCGAGTTGATATGACTTCGCGGTATCTGGGGACTCACCCGACGCTATCGCGAATCGGTACTGCCCTTGCCACGCCTGACTCTAACACGACCTCTTCCAGCTCGCTTTAAATGACATCAAGCTCACACTGAACAAGTACGGTTGCGACAAACTTCTTGACAAGGCTCGGAGCGAATTTTTAAGCTGAATAAGCTGAGTCTGGGCTGCAAGCGAGCTCCATCCAATCCTCATTCCTAAGTAAGAAGGTCAATACGCATGATCTGGGAAAATACAAAACTTCTGCTTGGTCTGCTGTATCGACCGGTCTCCTCAATGGGCCGGATCGTCGACGAAGCGCATTGGCTATATGCAGCGATAGCCGTCGCCGCTCTCTCACTCCTTTTTCATGCGGCAGTTACGTCTCATATCTATAACAACTACGAGGCGGTATTTCGCGAGCTTCCAGTTCCTCAGACGACCAGCACAACGGCAGAGCATCCCTCAACACCTTCACCGAACGTCTATGCTGAGTACGATGAGTACGAAGAACTCGCTCAGATAAATCATCCGCGCTTCACGTACGATCGGCTTCCTTTACCTGTGGTGGGACAACACGGCTGGTGGTTTGTATCGTTCGCGCCGCCGAGTTTCTTCACAGCCGTCTTAGGTATGGCAATCCTTTATGTTCCATGTCTGATCCTTTTGATAACGCTGTCAGGGGCCAATGCAAGTTTTAGCGTGATGTTGCGACGGGACTATGGACCACTCTTAACCGCAGTGCTGATGGCCTGGGCTGCCGCTCACCTGCCATTCGTTATCGCCGGCTTCGCACTCCAATCACGTGGCCTCAATCCTAAAACAGGTCTCATTTTCTGGGGATTAAGCTCAATTGTTTTTGGTTTGTTGGTGGGATTCGCATTGAGGATGTTGTTTGGTACAAGCTATGGTAAAGCACTCGCGCTGGTTTCGGTTGGTGCGCTGTCATTTGCAGTTCAAGCTAAACTATTCGCATCAGTCTCACCATTCCTGTTTTCACCATTTCTCCTCTTCTACGCGTACCAAATGTTCCGCGGAGATCTTGGCGACATCGGCTTCTCGCTTCGACAGCGTCAGGGATTTCGTCGCTCGATGGAGGCTGCGACGATCAACCCCTGCGATGGCAGCGCGCATTACCAGTTGGGTTTGATCTATCAATATCGTAGACAGTATGCAGAAGCTATCAAGCGTTTTGAGCAGTCAGTAAAAATCGACCCAAGCGAAACCGACGCGCACTTTCAGCTCGGTCGGATCGCGCGAGAACAGAATCGACTGCAGGACGCTATCAACTTTTTCAGTGTGGTACTTGAGCAGGATGAAAAGCATGCCCAGAACGAAGTTTGGCGGGAGATCGGTGCTACATACTTGGCGGCATCGATGCTTCAAGAAGCCCGGGACACGCTCGAGAAGTTTGTCGAGCGCCGGCCGTATGATCCCGAGGGTCTTTACTATTACGGAAAAACTCTTGAACAATTGAACCAGCATGAGCTGGCGCAGGAGGCTTTTGATCGGTGTATCGAGGCGGTCAAGACAATGCCTTCATACCGTTACCGCGAACACCGCAAGTGGGACAAACTCGCAAAGGATCGCCTTAACGCCTTGCAGCACAGCGCCGTTTAGCGACTATGGGCAGCGTGGGGATTGTTCAAGTCCTTTCTACTGATGAGCACTACCCTACTCCGTGAATTCCACACCGAGACAGCGTGTGGATCATTCAAGTCATTTCTACTACGAGCACTACCTCCAGCAATCCCACACCGAGGCAGCGTGTGGATCCTTCAAGTCCTTTCTACCCTCAAGCCTCCACCCCGAAGATCGCGAATCCCACACCGCGGCAGCGTGTGGATCGTTCAAGTCCTTTCTACTAAGAGCTTCTTTACCGTCGGCTCGCTTCGAGCGCGGAGGAGAATAACAGGCTGTTAGTAGAAAGGACCTGAACGATCCCCACGTTGCCGCGGTGTGGGATTGCGGGAGTGGGGGTAGTGCTCGTTAGTAGAAAGGACTTAAAAGATCCACACGCTGCCGCGGTGTGGGATTCGCGATCTTCGGGGTGGAGGCTTGAGGGTAGAAAGGACTTGAAG
>DASROI010000336.1:0-8695 GCA_035646955.1 Pyrinomonadaceae bacterium | reverse complement strand
GACAGTCGGGAAAGATGACTCAATCGAATATCTCGACCGGAAGAACGTTCACCGACTATAGCTTGCCATTCGACGCTTCGTGGGAACCGGATCTGTGGGGTCGCGTCAAGAATACAGTCGCGGCGAATACTTCAGAAGCGCAAGCCACTGCTGCTGATCTCGAAAATGTTCGTCTCAGCGTCGAGGCGGAAGTCGCCTTCGATTACTACCAACTGCGAGCGCTTGATGCGCAGAAGAAATTGCTCGATTCCGCCGTTGTCGCATACCAGCAGGCTTTGGATTTGACGAAAGTCAGGTTTGAGACGGGAATAGTTTCAGAAGAAGACGTAACTCAAGCACAAACCCTGTTGGAAACTACGCAGGCTCAGGCAACTGATCTGGGCATTCAGCGTGCGCAACTCGAACATGCGATCGCGGTGCTCGCGGGTCAACCGGCGTCAAACTTTGCAATCGGGAATACTCCGCTCGAGGCTACTCCACCCGCTATTCCGTTTGGATTGCCGTCGCAACTACTCGAAAGACGGCCTGACATTGCGGCGTCAGAACGGCGTGTTGCCGAAGCGAATTATCAAATCGGAGTTGCGCGAGCTGCGTTTTATCCTTCGTTATCGCTCAATGCGTCCGCAGGTTTTGAGGCATCGTCGATTGCGAGTTGGTTTACCTGGCCGGCGCGGTTCTTTTCACTTGGTCCAACACTGTCGCAGACACTTTTTGACAAAGGAAGGCGGAAAGCTGTGAGCGAAGCGGCGATTGCTTCGTACGACGGAAACGTCGCCGGTTACAGGCAGACGGTGTTAACAGCGTTTCAGGAAGTGGAAGACAACCTGGCGGCTTTGCGGATCCTGTCGCGGGAAAGGGAAGAGCAGCAGGCGGCGGTGGTTTCTTCAGAGCGAACACTGGAGCTTGCGACCGAGAGATATAAGTCTGGAATTGACAGTTATCTGAATGTGATTACGGCGCAAGAAACGTTGTTGACGAATCAACGGACTCTAATTGATTTACAAATGCAACAGATGACAGCGAGTGTCGAGCTGGTCAAGGCTCTGGGCGGCGGCTGGAACTCCTCCCAGTTACCAACTCCGCAGCAGATAAGGAAGTGACCTTGGCGTGCGCCGGCCCGGCGGCGCTGCTTTGCGGCTTGACACTCAAATTCCAGAACCTCGCAGTTGGGAAGGGTGGCAGAGCGGAACAAATTGAGACTCATTTTACTCGAACGCAGCGACGACCCCGCTCTTCCTTTTGCAATAGGCTCAACTCAATTTTTTAAGATCTCAATTTCTCAAATAAGTTTTCTTATGAGTTGCTCATCGTTCAGGGGATGAAGAGCGGGGGCGTCGCTATGTTCGAGTAAAGAGAGTTCTGATGTTGGCCGCTCTGCCACCCTTCCCAACTGCGGGATTCTTGAATTTGAGTGTGAACGCAGTGCCGCCGAATATCGCAACGATTGAATTTGGAGTGCGCCGGGCGCGGGGCGCCGACATGATGAATGAAAGTTATAACAAAGCGCCGCCGGGCCGGCGCACTCCAAAGTTATTGCCAGCCGCCGCCGAGTGCTTTGTAGAGTTGCACGAGCGAAAGTAGTTCGTTGCGGCGAGTCTGGGCCAGATTCAATTCAGCATCAAACAAATCCCGATCAGCATCGAGCGCATTTAGTAACGTGTCTACGCCACCCTGATAACGTAAATATGCCAACCGTGAACGATCTTGCAGGGTGCTGACTAACAGCTCCTGTTGCGTTCGAATCTCTTTTTCTTTGCGATACCGAATTAGTTCGTCCGCTACTTCTCGAAATGCAGTCTGAATAGTCTGTTGATACTGGACCAACGCAAATTCCTGCTGAGCTTTGGCAAAGTTCACGTTTGACTTTAAGCGGCCACCAGTGAAAATCGGTTGCGTTAACTGCGGCACAAAGCTCCACGCTCGACTTGGACCAGTAAAGAGCGAAGAAAGCTCGTTGCTTTGAAATCCAAAAAAACCAGTCAGGCTAATTCGTGGGAAGTAAGCCTTCTTTGCAACAGACACCAGTGCCTTCTGTGCCACTAGATTCTGTTCCGCTGACCTTATGTCCGGACGGCGTTCAAGTAGTTCCGAAGGCAGCCCGGCTGGAACGGCAGGTAGCTCTTCCTGTTGTGTCAAAGGCTTGCCACGCGGAATCGGTCCAGGGTTTTTGCCTAGGAGCAGGCTAATTTGATTTTCAGTCTGCTCGATTGCCCGTTCTGTGTCGGGAATCGTTTGCGATGCCTGGTAGACCAACTCTTCACCCTGGCGAACGTCGAGCATTGTTGCGACACCGCCTTGCTCTCGAAGCTTGATCAACTTCAGCGAGTCTTGTCTGGTTGCGAGGGTGCGTTTCGCAATGTCCAGTTCATCGTCGAGTTCGAGCAGGCTGAAGTAGTTGGTCGCAACGTCGCCCACAACGGTTGTCATAACCGCCTTGCGATCTTCTTCTGACGCTCGGAGTTGAGCTCGCGCAGCCTTAGTCTGGCTCCGTAAACGGCCCCAGATATCGAGCTCAAAATCGAGGAGGTTCAGTAAGACGCTGCCAAAACTACTTCGCTGACCACCGGCTCCCGAACCAGCGAACTGTCCGTTGCTTGATGTCCTAACGGTGGTTAAATCAGCACTGCCGACTAGTTGAGGAAATTGTTGAGATCGCGCTAGACCCAGGTTGGCTCGCTCAGCATCAATCCTGGCTACGGCCAACTGCAAATCGTAATTGCTGGTCATAGCGTTATTAATCAGATCCTGAAGCGCCGGATCCTTGAATACCTCGAACCACTTGAGATCGCCAATCGATGGACCAGTTGGTGCGTTTGCTTCTTTGCCGCGGAAATCACTGGGAGTCTTAACAGGAGAAAGAGTTTGAGCTTTGCTTTGCGCGACGATTGCCTGACTGGTCAGACTCAAGAGCAAGAGTATTGCTAACAGTCCCCGACCCCTTGCGACCACTCGAGATAGTTTCACCTGCAGGAAGAGGGCGCCGGTTGCCGCCACCCATGTTGACTTCAATATCATTCTTTCACTCAATCCTCTTGCGGTCCTAACTTGGTATTACTCTGTGCAACCCTTTGTGTCCTCCGAGTCACAACCAGGGAGGACATAAAGGTTGCACGGAGAAAGTTCAGATTAAGACACCCTCAGTCTCCCGCCGCAGGTTCGTGCTCTGGTCCATCAGCAGGTGCATGCTTGCCACCGAATCGCTCGGTAAATTTTTCAACGAGATAAAAAGTCGCCGGAATGATAAAGATCGCGATCGCCGTCGCTGCAAGCATTCCTACGATCACAACTGTGCCTAAAATTCTGCGCGCGGAAGCACCGGCTCCCGAAGCAATCCACAGTGGGACGCAGCCAAGAATGAACGCGAACGAAGTCATCAAAATTGGTCGCAACCTCAAGCGTGCGCCTTCGAGAGCGGCCTCAACTAATCCGCGTCCGTTTTCTAATTCTGCCTTGGCGAATTCAACAATAAGAATTGCGTTTTTCGCAGCGAGTCCAATCAGCACGATCAAACCAATCTGCGCGTAAACATCGAGGTCGTACCCGCGGATTAAGAGACCGAGAAACGCGCCGAACACCGCGATGGGCACCGTCAACAAAACTGAGAACGGCAATGACCAGCTTTCATAAAGAGCGGCCAGAATCAGGAACACAAAAACGAGCGAGAGGGCGAATACAGTTTTGGTTGTTCCAGCCGCACTTCGCTCCTGGTACGACAAGTCGGCCCAGTCGTAACCCATCTCTGGCGGCAATGTTTGTTTGGCAACCTCTTCGAGAGCATTCATCGCCTGTCCCGAACTGTATCCGGGAGCTGCCGATCCAATGATCTGGGCCGCGCGATAGACGTTGAAACGATTCGTGTACTCCGGTCCGGATACTTTTCGCGTTGTAACCAACGCTGAAAGTGGGACCATGTTGTTGTCGTTATTGCGGACGTAGTACTGGTTAATATCGGCCGCTGTCAGGCGTTCTTCACCTTCGGCTTGCAGAAACACTCGCCACTGCCTGCCAAATCGATTGAACTGGTTTAGAAACAATCCGCCGAGATATGCCTGTAAAGTTTGATAGACGTCAGCCACAGCGACTCCCTGTTTCAGCACCTTGTCGCGATCGACGTCCGCGTAGACTTGCGGGACTGAAGCAGAAAATTGCGAGGCGACTCCAGTTAGCTCGGGCCGTTTTCTCGCAGCCTCGAGAAACTTCTGCACGTTCTGATCTAGAAACTCGACTGAGCCTCCACTTCGATCCTGAAGCCAGAATGAGAAACCGCCGGAACTTCCCAGTCCCGGAATTGCAGGCGGCATAAAAGTTAACGCCACCGCCTCTGGAATCTCTTTTCCCATACGACCGTTGAGAGATTTCTGAATTTGCTGTGCTGCGACTTTTCGATCGCCCCAGGGTTTCAACGCGACAAAGAAAAAAGCGTTGTAGCTGGCCGAGACCCTGTTTAATAAACTGAAGCCTTCTATCGTGTTGAAGTATTCGACTCCGTCCGTCTTGCTCAGTATGTCCTCAACTTTTCGAGAGACCTGATCGGTACGTTCTAAAGACGCTGCGGCCGGTAACTGAACGTTGAGAAACAAATATCCATAGTCTTCCTCTGGCAAGAAGCTCGTTGGCAGTCTCGCGCCAAGGATTCCATCGACCAAGCCGAAGCCGGCAATGATTAGGATGGCTACAAGTCCTTTTCTAACCAGCACATTGCTCAGATTCACGTAGCCGTGGGTTGCTCTATCAAACCATCGATTGAACCAGTCAAAGAATCCCCGCAAAATTCCCGCGCGAGCCTGCTGCCTGGGTCTTAGCAGCATCGCTGAAAGCGCCGGCGACAAGGTCAAAGCGTTGAAAGCCGAAATGATTACAGAGACCGCGATGGTCACAGCAAACTGCTTATTAAGCCGGCCCTGGATACCGCTGATAAACGCCACCGGGATAAATACAGAAGCAAGAATTAGAGCAATACTAATAACTGGACCAGATACTTCTTCCATCGCCCGGAACGTAGCGTCACGAGGGCTCATGCCTTCTTCGATGTGATGTTCAACGGCTTCAACCACTACGATCGCATCGTCTACTACCAGGCCAATTGCTAGTACTAAAGCAAACAGAGAAAGGGTATTGATGGAAAATCCAAGAATCGGAAAGAAGGCAAACGTACCAATTAGTGATACCGGCACTGCGATGATCGGGATCAAAGTGGCGCGCCAGTTTTGCAGAAAGATATAGACCACCAGGATAACCAACACCATCGCAATGACGAGTGTCTCGACTATTTCGCCGATACCCTCGGTGACAGCTCGTGTAGTGTCGAGCGAGACTGCGTAGTCAAGATCATCGGGAAAGCGAGTCTTCAATTCGGCCATCGTCTTCTTAATGCCATCGGCCACGGCGAGTGCGTTAGAACCGGGGGCCTGGAAGACGGCAATCAGTCCGGCCGGCTGGCTATTGAAGCGTGCGATTTGCTGATAATTGAGGGCGCCAAGTTCAATCCTCGCGACGTCCTTCAGCCTTACAACTGAACCATCGGGATTTGAGCGAACGACAATTTCTCCAAACTCCTCAGGCGTTTGCAGGCGGCCCTGAGCTCGGAGCTTGTAAGTCATCTCTTTGCCTTTAGGCGCAGGTTCGGCGCCTAGTTGGCCAGCTGGATTTACCGTGCTTTGTTGTTGGACCGCACGCGATAGATCCGGAACCGTTAGCCCAAGTTTCGCGAGTAGATCGGGTTTCACCCAGATTCGCATCGCGTAGTCGCTGGCGCCAAAAAGCCTTACTTCGCCAACACCAGGTACACGATACAGCGCGTCGTTTAGATTGATGTTCGCGTAGTTCGCGAGGAAGAGTGAGTCGTGTGTTTGCTTGGGCGAGAAGATCGAGATAACCAGTGTTGGTAATCCGGTCGACTTGCGCATGTTCAAGCCAAACGTATTGACGTCTGAAGGAAGATTAGGTTGAGCCTGGGCGACACGGTTCTGGACATTCACCTGATCGATGTTTGGATCAGTGTCCACTCCGAAAGTCACCGTCAGGGCCATGCTTCCATCGTTAGCGTTTGTCGACTGCATGTAGAGCATGTTGTCGACGCCGCTCATCTGTTGTTCAAGAGGGGTCGCTACAGATTGTTCGATCGTTACAGCGTCAGCACCGGTGTAAGTTGTATTAACGATGATCTGAGGGGGGACGATATCCGGAAACTGGGCTACCGGAAGACTACGCATCGCAATGAGTCCACCAATCACAGTGACTATTGCAATTACCATCGCAACGATGGGTCGATTGATAAACAGCTTTGAGATCAAAATATCTCCCTCGATCAAACGCGGCAGGCGCGTTCGATCTTAATTCCTGGTAGCGGCGCTGGTCACATAAGGCTGCGGATCTACGACCGTGCCTGATCGCACCTTTTGCAGTCCTTCGACGATTACTCGTTCTCCAGGCTTCAATCCTTCTTCAATAATCCAATCTGTGCCTGTACGTTCACCAACCTTCACCGAACGAAACTCGACCTTGTTGTTTGCGTCTACGACTGCGACTTGATAGCCGCCTTGCAGCTCGTTAACCGCACGCTGTGGAACAACGATCGCATTTTCATGAGTGCTGGTGACGGCTCGAACTTTTCCGTAGAGTCCGGGTCGCAGAATGTAACTGGGATTGGGAAAGATTCCGGCCAAACGGATCGAGCCCGTTTTCTGGTCAACCTGACGATCTGCCAAATAAAATTTGCCCTTGTCCGGATAGACAGTTCCATCGGACAAAACCAGCTCCAGTTCGAGTTGTTCGATACTCGATCCTTGTCGAGCGTTAATCAGGTTGCTTTTGTTGAATTTTAAGTAGTCAGTTTCACTCAAAGTGAATCCGACTTTAATTGGATCCACGGTCGACACCGTGGTGAGCACGCCGCTCGTTGGATTAACCAGGTTGCCGACTTGCGCTTGAGCAATACCCGCGATGCCGTCGATGGGCGAGACTATGCGTGTAAAGCTGACGTTGAGTTCGGCCGTGCGGACGGCCGCTTGTGATGATTCCACCTGGGCCTTTGCGGCTGAGATTCCTGATTTAGCGGTGTTAACTCCAGCGGCAGCAGCCTTGACGCCGGCTTTCGCAGTTTCGATTCCAGCTTTACTCGCATCAATTTGGGCCTTAGCCGCGACGTTAGCTTGTTCAGCATTGTCGAGGTCCTGCTGCGTCACCGCTTTTTGGGCCGCGAGTGGTGTGTATTTGTCGACGTCTAACTGGGTCTTCCGCTGGCCTGCCTGTGATTGTGACAGTTGCGCCTGCGCTTGAATCAACTGGCTGTTTGCCTGGGCCAGGTTTGCTTCAGCCTGCGACAGCTGAGATTCCATTTGGCCCAGTTGACCCTGGGCCTTCGCCAGGTCGCCGGTCGCCTGGCCCAAAGCAGCTTGAAACGGTCGCGGATCTATCTCGAAAAGCAATTGTCCCTTCTTAACGAGTGAGCCCTCTTTGTAATCTTGTTTCAGTAAATATCCGGATACCTGTGCTCGGATCTCAGCATTGACCATTCCATCGGCGGTCCCGATCCACTCACTATAAATAGGTACATCTTCCTGTTTCACTTGTACGACTTCGACGAGTGTTGCACTTGGTGCGGCCTGCACTGGTTTATTGGAACGACCTAGCACAAAGACTGCGACAAGACCTATCACTAAAACGAAGATCGCTAGCGACACCAATAATTTATGTTTCAGCAAAATGTTCTGGACCTTTGCTAACATGAAACCCTCCCGGGCTCGATTGAGTTGTGGCTGAGTTTAGTAGAAGAACCTCTGACCAATTGTTCACTGCGGGGGAAGGAGAGTAAAACGGGCGTGAAGTTCATTTTAAGAACGCAGCCGCTCGGCGCTCTTCCATACGATGACGTTGCTCAAGCTCGGCTATCCAACCCTTGACCGTACTGATTATTTCTCGAGTGTTCTGGCGGTGGGTTCTTTTTACTTCTTGACCCGTTTCCAGGTCGGGTGCTGGCTCAACTTTGTGCTTGATAAGTCTGATTGAAGATTTCAACGCAAATACCTCGGGCTGTTGGCAGACAAAATATTGGTGGGCGAGCCCTTTTACGCAATCCCCCTTGATCCAGGCCCGCCCACCGTTCACACAGACCGTAAAGCGTTGGTCTGTGTTTGGCTCTGAAGACCGTCCCCTTGGTCTTCATTGCTCTGCCAGTACAGTTGTCAATGCGGGCTCTTATAGCAACAGCCTTGCCACAACTACTGACAGCAACGATTGCCTGCAATTTCAGATTTATGGGAAGGAAAGTTGAGAGGCTTAGAACAGGTGAGCGAATTTTGGTGACGATATGCTGCCAGGTGGCAAGTTATGGTCACCACCTTCGATGAAAGAGACACTACAATCGAATCTTGTTGGTGTTGGATGGCTTTGCACAAAAGTAACATGCGATCAGTACAGTACCGCGAGCGAAGCGACCGGATGGCACACTCGACATTACGCCTAAAATTCTGATGGTTGGTTCGTTGAGTGTGCCATCCGGTCGCTTCGCTCGCGGTACTGTACTGCTCGCTCGACACTCACCAAGATTAGAGTTTTTGTACAAAACCTGCGCCTACGATGCGACGCCCGACCGATTTATCCTGGCTACCCCCTGATCTAAAAAGTAATTCCGTAATAGACAAAAAGAGCGTTGTTCTTTCGACCCTGGTTGCCGATGCTGTATCCGGCGTAGAAC
>DASROI010000335.1:0-15731 GCA_035646955.1 Pyrinomonadaceae bacterium | reverse complement strand
GTCCCTCCGTAGCCAGGTATGACTCCAATTCGAACCTCAGGCAAGCTGAACATAGCTTCTGGTGCCGCAAAGCGAATATGGGAAGCGAGTGCCAATTCACAGCCACCACCTGCCGCTACACCATTGATTGCGGCGATTACGGGTACAGGGAAGTTTTCGATTTGATCGCAGAGAGCCTGGCCGCGTTTTGATGTTGCAATAGCTTGTTCCGGACTTGTCGCGGTGAGCTCCGCGATGTCGGTCCCAGCACAAAAGGCCGTCCCAGCCCCTGTGAGAGTCAAAACGCGGAGGTTGTGGTCATCTGCGAGCTGTCGGAAGAGCGACGACAGCTCGCCAATCATTTCGTGCGAAAGCGCATTTCGTTTTTCGGGTCGATTGAGCAGTATCGAGCCTCGGCCACCAACTCGTTCATAAACGATCAAATTCGCTTCCGTCATTTTCTATTTAGAGCCGTCGCTGCATGCGCGCTAAACAAGAGTCATTGGAGTCGGATTCTTCGGATCTTTTGTGTAATCGTAAAAGCCGCGTCCACTCTTTCGTCCATACAAACCGGCCAGCACCATTCTCTTCAAAAGAGGTGGCGCCGCAAATCGCTTCTCTCGAAACTCGTTGAACATGATCTCTGCGATGTAATAAGTGGTGTCGAGACCCACAAAATCTCCGAGTGTAAACGGACCCATCGGATAGCCGCAGCCAAGCTTCATCGCATTGTCTATGTCGACTATTGATCCGACACCCTCTTCCAAAGCTCTGATAGAGTCGAGCATGTACGGCACTAAAAGCCGATTGACGATAAATCCGGTTTTGTCGCTGGCGCGAACAGGAACTTTGCCGAGGTTCTTTCCAAACTCAACACACTCTTCGTAAACCGCATCGTCGGTCAAAATGGTTTTGACGACTTCTACCAACTTCATCAACGGCACGGGATTAAAGAAGTGAAGGCCAACAAATCGACGCTGCCGTTCTGCCGACGTCGCAGTCATCATTTCAGTGATCGACAACGACGATGTGTTGGAGGCGAAAATTGTTTCGGGTTTGCACAACTCGTCCAATTGCCGATACGTGCTGCGCTTCTCGTCGAGATTCTCGATGATAGCTTCGATAATTATGTCGCAATCTTTCAGATCGGACAGCGAAGTTGTGCCCGAGAGACGGCCCCGAATCTGTGACTGCTGTTCGGTGGTGATTGTTCCCTTTTCAGCGAACTTGGCCAGGGACTTTTCGACGCCACTAAAACCACGAGCTATCAAATTGTCTGAAACTTCTTTAACAACGGTTTCAAAACCGGCGGTTGCTGCAACCTGGGCGATACCGGCGCCCATGAGTCCGCAGCCCAGAACTCCAACTTTCTTTATTCCCATCACTTTCTCCTGCAATTAAGATTGTTAATTTAGAAAACGTTAAGGATTAGTTTGTCTTTTCGGAGCAGCACTCTTGAGCCACTGATCGTAATCTTTGCGCCAGGAGTCGTATTCATCAGTAAGCTGCTTTGGAAGTGGCCCAGAACGGCGCGGTGCGTCTTTCCCTGAACTATTAAGGTCGGTCACCATCTTCGTAAGTATTTCCGAAAGTCGATCTCTCAACTCGCTCGCTGTTGCATCTGGAGCCGGAATGGACTTCAGAATATTTGCGAGGTTCTCGGCATTACCTGGATCTCGATCATGAATCATCGTCGACGCTGTCTCCTGCCCCTGGTTGATCCAGGTGACAAACGTAACGAAGATCTGATTCTTGTTCGTAGATGTTTGTTGCGCCTGGATTAGTGGAGCAATATTTCGAAAATTCCGCACAACCTTGTAAAAGCTGAAGACTACGATTCCGATCGCCAGCACATGAAGCGCTCGCCATATTATCGCGACTGACGGGCGCTCGCCGGGTCGACGATATTGGACAACAACGGCGAGGGCAGCTCCCGACAGTAAGCCTCCCAGGTGCGCTGCATTATCGATAAAGCCGCGTCCGATGTAGCCGATGAAAAGATTGATCATGATGATCGGAAGCATGCCCGTTCCGAAAGCTCGTTTAAATCCCTCAGGGAGTTCCCGCCGGAATTTTATTCCGAAGATAAAAAGCACTCCAACGAGCCCAAAGAGAGCTCCTGAAGCGCCCGCTGAAGGTTCGTCAAGGGCTTTGAACAAGAACCTGCTGACGCTTCCAGTCGCAAGGTTGGGTCTGACTGTGAGGTAGCTCGCAACCACGCCGGCGATACCGGTTAGAACCCAGAAGACGACAAACTTAGCTGAGCCATAGAGTTTCTCGACGTACGGTCCAACCATCCAAAGGCTGTACATGTTCACCAGCACGTGAAGCAGATTTACGTGGACAAACATCGGCGTCACGAAACGCCAGTATTGATGATAAGGAGCGTCGATCAGATAGTTGATCTTGGCCCCGTAAACAATCAATACTGCGTTAGGAAAATGTTCCGCTAGAACTTGCCAGGTTCTGCCACTACTGTCCCACATCAGCAGGAAGATAAATAGGTTGGCGATGAGGATTACAATCGTAAATTTGTATGGACGGTTCAGAACTGCGCGGGCAAAACGGATTGTCTCGCGGTCGGGCACTGGTTGTTTGCGAGCTTCTGCTTGTTGCGGGTTGGTAGATGCACCGCAGACGCCACATTCAGCAGCTCCAGCGCCGACTATCGCCCCACAATTGCGACACATTGTAGGTCGGCCCACAGATTTTTGATTTGAATCGGGTTCGGACAAGTTGCAGAGACTAACAAGCGTGATGCTCTGACTGCAAAGCATCACGCCTGCCAAATCGAGTAAGCAGAACTAAGATGGCTGATTACTGTGCAGCCCGCCGAGTCCTGAAATTTTTATTAATGCTGTTGTCCAAGCATATTAACTAAGTCGTCAGCGTGTTCCTCTTCCATTGCGAGGATGCTTTCCATCAGTCGCCGCGAAGTGGGATCATCGTTTCCAAAGTAGCTAATCATCTCACGATAGCTGTCGATCGCAATACGTTCGGCAACCAGGTCTTCTTTAATCATGTCTACGAGTGTCGTGCCTTCGACATACTCGGCGTGGCTGCGAGAAAGGAGACCTTCCGGGTTGAAGTTTGGTTCACCCTGTAGCTGGACAATTCGTTGGGCGATCTGATCGGCATGGCCCTGCTCTTCGTTGGCGTGTTGCAAAAATTCTGACGCAACACTTTCAGCATTTATGCCAGTGGCCATGAAATAGTGTCGCCGGTAGCGTAAAACGCACACAATTTCCGTTGCGAGTGCTTCATTCAGAATCTTTACGGCCGTCTCACGGTCGGCCATGTACCCTTCCGTGATCGCACCATTTTCGATGTGCTTTCGGGCACGTTCTCGCAAAGTCTTAATATCAGTGAGAAATGGTTTATCGGCCATGTGCCTCACTCCTTCAATTTGAAATTAGGGGAGTGATGATATTACTCGGCGTACTTGGACAGGGCAAGTTAAGACGTTATCCACAGATTTCACCAATTTCACAGCGCGGCTTAGGGCCGCAATCAAACGATCAAGTTGCGAGACCGGGGTCAGTACCGAAGCGTTAGCGTCGGGTGCGGTGCGCCTCGTGTTATTTATCTGCTTGACGTTAATTAAAGGTACACCAGACGCTACCGCGCTCCGGTACTGACTGTTCTCGCATTGCCCGATAGGCGTACGGCCCTCCGAAAGTCCTGGGGTAAAAACATCGTCGGAAAAACAAGAAGTTGATTGTTTGTTACACAGACTGTTGTGCCTCTGACCTGATCTCTAAAGTTCTCTTCACAGGTTGCGGCTCTGATCCGGCCGCTGTGAACTCGGTCTAATCTATGGATCTCTTTTACCCCCAAGATAAACCGAGGGCGAATTAGGAAACGAAGGGGTAGAACGGAGTGTTTCGGAAAATCCAAAACGAGAGGACCACGAAAAAGAGAGCGTATATATATGAGGCCGGCAGTGCGTTGGGCCGAGGAGTCTTCCCTGCGAAGACGAACGCTGAATGGCGAACGAAGGCGAAAAACATCAGGGGTAGCGATATCACGAGCAACGGATTCAAAACGAAAGCTGCCTCCAGATGCCCATGGACCAACTGATGCAAAGCACGAGTAGTACCGCAACCCGGACAAGATAGACCAGTAAAGAATCGAAACGGACAGCCCGGAAAGAAACCGGTGTGACCGGGTTCGAAGGCGTATAAATAAAGAGCGCCCAGGCCGAGTAACAGCCAGATGCCGACGACTGTAACTCGCCGGTACATCAAGCCGTTATTCATAACAGGGCTCTCCTGAGAATGATGGTGAGCAGTTCGGCGGTTGGACCAGCGAAAACCTAGAACCAGCCCTTCTTGTTCTGAATGTAGGTTCTGACGAACTCTTCATCGGACTTCGTCAAATAAATAATTCCTTCAACGATGCTGACAATGTTCGTCATGCCGCAAGTCAGGACACCAAGCACCAGTTGAATAACCCCCTCGGTGGTGTAGCCGAGTATGAACTTATGAACTCCGAGCCAACCAACCAGGATCGCGCAGATTCCTGCGGTGATCTTTTTGTCGGCGCCCATTGCCTTCCAATCAGTCATTGCGCCTGGAGAAACAGACTGCATTGGCTGATAACCACCAACTGCGCTAAGGGGCGACTGGCAAGTAGTGCAGAACTGTGCGGACTCGTCATTCATTGATCCGCACTTGGTGCAGTATCTGGTCATTTCTATGGTTCTCCAACTAGCGATTCAGAAAGTTATTCTCGGCCCGGACAGTTTAATTCGGGGAGAACTTCAATAAAAAAAGAAGTTGTCCCCGAGCTTACGAATGACACGATTTAGATCGGATCCTAACTAACTATTACTACCTACGCCCATTGCAATACCAAAAATCAGCCAGAAACCGAAGTAGCATACCCAAAACGCTACTCCCAAGCCGATTGCGATAAAGCTAAACAGTTTCGCCTTCTTTGATGAATCCAAAGCACCGGACGAATCACCAGCAGCGACCTTTCCATTAACCTGGGCGGCAAAGATCACTCCAACGATACCTAACGGAAGACAGCAAAAGAGCGAGATGATCGCCGGAATTAAATAATTGGGGACACTGGCGGGTGAGCCAGATGCGGGCGGGGGAGTCCATTCTTGAGCCATTAAGTTTCTCCTGACTTGAAGACTATAGTTTTACAATTCCGGAGCTCAATTAAAGAATAAGTTTTGTATTAGGCAGCAAAGCCGCCGGGTGCTGCTGGTGGAGGTGGTGGCATGACGCTGCCCTTACGTTTTTCGAATAAGGGAATCCCGAGAAGCCCACCAATTATTGAAAAGATAAAAAGAAAGACAGCCAGAATAAAGCCGTTGACGATTGCTCCCGCCACAGTCGAGCCCGCAGCCATTTGAGCTCGCATCATCTCAGCCTGCGACGGATCCAAGTTCTGAATCATGTTGAGCACGAGCCCCTGCATCATTCCCGAGGTCGCGATACTGACCGGAATACCGATAATTAGGGCAATTACCGCACCAACGAGACCTGCGATGGCCCCAAGGATCGCGCCATCACCTGCGCTGGCCGGAACGGGCGAGTTATCGACGTACAATTTTGTCGCCAGCAAGCCACCCACAATTGCCCACAAACAGCAGCAGACATTCAGGATGTTTACGAAGGGAATTACGGAGAGTATTCCTAAAACTACTCCGCCTATTATGGCCGGCTTTAGTTTGTTGTTCATCGGACTTCTACGTTTTCACTAACCGAAATCGGAGCGATTAGAGTTTTGATCTTTAGTTGTTCAAGGGATGCCCGAAGCGCCTTGAATAACTAACAAACAGGGCCACGATTGTCAATAAAATTAGCGTGTTAGCTCGATTCGCTACCGGATGATTTCAATGCGATCTCCTGCCTGAAGTTTTGGATCTTCGACTGTTCCGGCCTTAATCGCTTTGATACTGAATTTCGTCGTTACCAGAAGGCCGTTGGCTCCCTCACGGGAGATTTCCGCTTTGTTTTCATTGGCTCTGGTCCCGCCGGCGGCCAGGATAGCCTGTAAGAGCGTTATGCCAGCTTGGAATGGCCTCTGTCCCGCGTAATTGATTCGTCCTCCAATGAAGTAGAACTCCTGCGGACGTCCCGTCAAAGTAATAACGTCACCCGATTGAACTATTACGTTGAGAGTTGCGGGATCGCTCAACTCGAGCATTTCGGTTGACGTGCCTCGCAAAATCGAAACTCGTCCTGCATCATTTCGAAGTTGAGCTTCGGCGAGTACGACGTAAAGGGGAACGCTTTCGCGACGCAGGAAACGGATACCGGGATTACCTACTAAGCCAGTAACCATCACCGAGTGACTGACGTATTGCCGGATACCGACCGAGACGGCCGAGTTTTTCTCAACCGCGCGGCGCTTGAGTTCATTTGAGATACGACTCTGAATCTCATCCGGCGTTAGACCAGCCACCACCATTGCTCCCCCGGCTACAGGTACATCAATAAAACCCCCGGCCATCACGGTGAAGAGTGTCGAACGATTATTGGTTGAATTTAGAAATCGAATGTCGAGGACATCACCAACGCCGACGCGATAAATTTCAGTTAACGCTGTCTTTTCACTTGGACTCGGAGTGCTGGTTGGTTCGGTAGGACCAGCAGCGGCTGATAAGGGACTTTCGGGTTTGCTCGTTAAGGATGAGAGATCAGCGCCAATTCCGTCTGCGACTGATGCGAGGTTCGAATTCCTTAAAGCTTCGTTGAGCTTGTTTGCAAGCGGTGACTTCAACTCCTGAAGCCTTTTGTATTCGTCAATTGCCTGGTTTCGTTTTCCTAAGACTTGAGAAGCCATTCCCAGTCTGAAGTGAGCTTCAGCCGAATCCCGTTTTAATCGCACTGCTACTTTGAAGCTTTCGAGCGCTTCTCTAAAGGCCTTCTTCTTAGCCAGAGTCACTCCCAACGAAAGGTTAGCCTGTACGTCGTCAGGTCGAAGTTTTAATGACTCTTTGAACGCAACCAGGGCTTCGTCCAGCTTCCCTATTTCCGCCAGGGACAGACCCTGCCGATAGTACTTTTGAGCAGACTCGTTGGCGTCAACCGGTTCGGATTTTAGGTCGCTCTTCGGTTGGCTCTTGGCCATGGTGGCAGCTGCTTTTTCCGGAGTGGCGGTTGCAAATGCACTGGCGCTGTTTCGCTTTTCTGCTTCAGCTCGCTGGCCATCGAGACTTTGAGGAACTGCAGCGGATGCAGAAACAATCAGAAAGGGGACCAAGAGGGTAATTGAGATTACTTTCATGTCGTAAGCCGTTAAGCTGAAAATTTCAAATGAAATGGCAGGTTCGGGTCGGTGCTCAGGCGCGGCTAAGTGGTGGCGGAATATACACCATGCCTTCGAAAGAGGCTCCGTCTCGCAGCGGTGCCCACGTAAGTCATGCTAAATGAACAATTGCCGTGAGTTTCCAGATTTGTTCACTTTGAAAAGGCACTATCCACGAAGTCGCGCGAACTAAATACGAAACTCCGAAAAGTACTTTTGTGGCAAAAGCACTTTTCAAGCAATGAGGTTCGCCGCGGCTCAACAAGCCGGGTGCTGTCTGCTATATTCACTGGTTTCACTGAGCGGCTGAACTGCTGACCGGGAAGCCGCGTAACCTAGAACTTCTATGTACGAATTTGCAGTAACGCCAGCCGTAACCAGTATCCGTCGCCGAGGTGTGGAGATCTCTGACGTAGCTCCTGGAAGCCTTGGAGCTGAGATGGAGCTCGAGCCGGGAGACCGGATCATAAAGGTCAATGGCCGCACCGTTCGTGACTATCTCGATTTTCGTTTTCAAACCGCGGGTGAAACAGAACTCTTGCTCGAAGTGCGAAAGAAAAGTGGCGACGATTGGGAACTCGAACTAGAGCGTGCCGAAAATGAAGACTTTGGATTCACGTTCGAACAGATCGTGCCCCGACAATGTGCCAATGCTTGCATCTTCTGCTTTTGTAACGGCAACCCAGCCGACGCGCGGCCCTCTCTGTTTATAAAAGATGAAGACATTCGCCTTTCATTTCTTTACGGAAATTACACTACGCTCACTTCGATCTCTGAAGATGAAATGCAGCGCATAGTCGAGCAGCGACTTTCTCCTCAATACGTCTCTGTTCACGCGACCGATTTAGACGTGCGTGCGTATCTGCTTGGTGTCGACAAACAACGAGCCGACATCTCCGCAAAGCTCCAACGACTTTTAGACGCTGGAATTGAAATTCATGCACAGGTAGTTCTTTGTCCAAAGATAAATGACGGTGATGTGCTGAAGCGGACTATCTCAGACCTTGCCGCCGAATACCCGCGCATAACAAGTGTGGCGATTGTTCCGCTTGGACTTACTCGATACAACACCGATGATAGGTTGACTAAGGTTACTCCGGAGTTCTGTCGCGAAGTTATCGATCAGGTCACTCGGATACAGCAGGAACTCACCGAGCGACTTGGCACAAACTTCGCACTACTCGGAGACGAGATCTACTTACGGGCCGGAAGAGCCATACCTGTTCGCTCTCACTATGGAGCATATCCACAAATCGAGGATGGCGTCGGCATGGTGCGCGCCTTCTCTACCGAGTTCGCTAAACACCTGGCTAAGCTGAAACGAGAAGGTGTTAGTCAACTCGCCAAAAGTAAAGGCACAATTCTTACGGGAACTCTCTTCGCGCCTGTCTTGAGAAAACAGATAGAGAAATTGAACAAGCAGTTCGGGGCGAATCTTCAGGTCGAGGCTGTTGAGAACGGTTACTTCGGTGGCGACGTCTCCGTGGCCGGTCTTCTCACCGGTCGTGATCTCATATCGGCGCGAGAACGAATCAACGGTGAGTACATTGTGATTCCAAAACAGATGTTGAAGAGCGACGAAGCAGTAATGCTCGACGGAATGTTACTCTCCGATGTCGAGAGTTCGCTGGGGCTTCCAGTGCACGCTGTTGACTTATCGGAGTTGGTTGCTCTGTTGATGAATCCAAACTAATTGAGATGGTCGCTTCAACATCCGAACAAGCAGCTCCCAGCAAACGGATTTTGGATGTCGGCTGCGGGCAAAATAAATTCCCAGGGGCGATTGGTATAGATTCCAACCCGAGGAGTCATGCTGATGTCCTTCATGATCTTGGCAAGTTTCCATATCCTTTCGGCGATAACGAATTCGAGACCATTATCTGTCGACATGTTATTGAACATGTTCCCGATGTAATTGGATTCATCAACGAGTTGCACCGCATCACCAAACATGGTGGTCGGCTAAAAGTTGTGACGCCTCATTATTCGAATCCGGATTGGGCCACAGATCCAACTCACCGCAATCATTTCAACAGCTACTCATTCACGTGCTTCATTCCTTCGCAAACTCCGTTTCCCTTCTACACGAATGCGGAGTTGCGCCTCTTATCGCTCCATGTCAGTTTGGCGAACCTCTGGCGCGCACTTGGTATCGAGTTCCTCGTCAACCTCGATCAGCGGTCTCCGGGTTTCCGTTTCACGCGAAAGTTTTGGGAGTTCTATCTGTCGAACGTCATGCGCGGTAAGGAACTAAGCTTCGAATTTGAAGTGCTAAAACCCTCCTAATTCCACCTCTTCGCCCTCTCCTAGTCCAATTATTTGAATGGAAATCCATAAAATTGAAAGCGATTCCTGTTTATAATCCAGGATCCTTGAATAAATAGAGTATTTATCTCCTTCGGGCTGCTGGCTCACCATTTGCCTAAATCTCCACCACACAAGCCGTATTCGTAACTCGTTCAATTGGAATTCGGCTTTCCTAATTTCCAGTACAAGTTGTGGTTAGTTCTTCAAGGCAGGTTGCTCGCAGCATGCTTCTGCTGTGAGTAAGGGCTAAAAACCATTTTGGAGGATTACGTGATGAGAAACAGTGTACAGAAGTACGTTTTCGTACTCCTGGTACTGGCGCTGAGCGGTATCACCGCGCTCGGCCAGGGCAGTTCGGGTTCACTCTCGGGCTCCGTTGTCGACCCGAAAGGCGCCGTTGTCGCGGGAGCGACAGTGGTGGTCAAAAATGTCGCAACGAATCAGGAGAACACAACCCAGACTAGCAGTGAGGGAACATTCAATGTTCCGTCGCTGGCGTCTGGCGTTTATACAGCTACGATTAGCGCTGCTGGATTCAAGCAGGCTGTTGTGACTGAAATTAAGGTTGACGTCGGTAAGCCCTCCAGCATTAGCGTCGAACTTGAAATCGGTGCTGCCAATGAGACGGTTACTGTCGTAGGTGGAGGAGAGTTACTCCAGACGCAAACAGCAACTGTTGGAACCACATTAACAGGCCGTCAAATTACTGACCTGCCGACAGCATCACGCGATGCGTTGGACCTCGTGCTGGCGATGCCCGGCACCACGACGGTTGGTAGGCCTCGACAATCCTCCGTTAACGGTTTGCCTAAAGGCGCGCTAAATATCACGCTTGATGGCATCAACGTTCAAGACAACCTGCTTAAGTCGAACGACGGCTTCTTCACTTATGTTCGTCCGAGAACGGACGCCATCAGTGAAGTTACAGTTTCGACTGCTACGCCCGGCGCCGAGAGCTCGGCTGAAGGTGCTGTTCAAATTAAATTCGTGACGCAGGGCGGTACGAACGATTATCACGGTGGCGTTTATTGGTATCACCGCAACCCCGCACTCAACGCCAACTACTGGTTTAATAACAGAGATCAACCGGCAGACCCGGTTACACACAAGGCCCCCCAGGCCCGAATTCTTCTTAATCAGCCCGGCGGTAAGTTTGGTGGTCCAATCCGCATTCCAAAGTTGTTTGACGGACGAGACAAGGCTTTCTTTTTCGTCAACTACGAAGAATATCGACTACCGGAAAAGACCTCCCGTACAAAAAACATTCTCAGTACTCAAGCGCAGTCCGGTATCTATCGTTTCTTCTCCAGCAGCTTTACTCCGACAAACTCAGCCACTACCTGTACCGGTACTGGTTCCTCAAGGCTGTGTTCGACAAACGTTTACGCTCTGGCAGGAAATGCAGGGCTTATCAATACTCCCGATCCAACCGTTGGCGCGCTTCTAAATCAGATTAGAGGCTCCGTGAACGGTTTCGTTATCAAGGATACAGGTGACCCAAACATTCAACAGGTGTCCTTCGTAAACCCGGGCGGTCAGGTTCGTAAGTTCCCAACCGTTCGCTTCGACTTTAATGTGAGCAAGAATCATCACATTGAGAACGTTTGGAACTATCAGCAGTTCAAATCAAGCGTCGACTTCCTAAACAGCGTGGATCCAGCATTCCCTGATTTCCCAAATTTTGGGAGCCAGGACTCGAACCGCTTCTCGAACTCGACGGCGTGGCGTTGGACCATCAACCAGAATCTCGTGAACGAAATGCGTTACGGCATTTTGGGTGGAACCAGTTTATTCTTTGCCCAGGTCAATCCTGGCCAGTTTACAAATCAGGGTGGCTACAACCTGAGTCTCGGAAACTTTGCTTCCGGCGGTCTGACGCTTTCGACCGCAACCTCGACGAACGCTCCAAGCCGGCGACATACTCCGGTTCGACAGTTCAACGACAACCTGAACTGGGTAACCGGAAATCACTCATTTAGCTTTGGTGGCAACTACACCAAGATCACCTACTGGAACCAGTCAGTTACTGCAGTTCCGACCGCCGTGTTCACGACCAGCTCTACCCTTGATACGACCGGCTTCAACGCATTCAGTTCGTTGGCCGCCACTCAACAGGGCGTAGCTTCTCAGCTCTATTACCTGCTCGCAGGTCGATTGACTGCCGTGAATGCAAATGCTCGATTGAATGAGGACACGCTCAAGTACAGTTATCTCGGCGATTTGGAAAGTCGGGCAGGCCAAAAAGAATACGGCCTGTATGCTCAGGATAGCTGGAGAATTCGTCCGAACTTGACCCTAAATCTTGGATTGCGTTGGGAAGTCCAATTGCCATTCGAGGGACTGAACGACACGTTCGCAACGGTCTCCTACGAAGGGTTGTACGGCGAGTCGGGAGTTGGCAATTTGTTTAAGCCAGGTACCCTGACCGGTGCACCGTCCACCTACGCCCTCTTCGGGAATGGCTACCAGACCAATAAGGCTGATTACGGAAACTTTGGGCCAACCATCGGTATTGCATGGAGTCCGAATTTCGAAAATGGGTTCCTGCGCCGTTTAGGTGGACGCTCAGGTCAAACTGTAATCCGCGCCGGTTACTCGGTAGCTTTCAACCGTGAAGGAATCGGCGTCTTCACTGCCGTCACAGGTTCAAACCCAGGCGGCACACTTACTACCAATCGCAACTTGACGTTAAGAAACCTGCCGGCTGGCTCGTATCTGAGGCAAGGACCATTTGCGCCTCCATCATTCCCCGCATCGCCGGTATATCCGAATACCGGATTGCTTACTGACTCGGTTAATGGATTTTTACCGGACCTCAAAATTGGTTCGATCAAGTCCTGGACCTTCAGTATTCAACGCGAGTTGACTTCCGACACGGTTCTCGAAGTGCGTTACATCGGAAACCGTGGCAAGAATCTCTGGCGCCAGTACGACCTCAATGAACTCAATATCATTGAGAATGGTGTGTTCAATGAATGGGGCTTGGCCCAACGGAACCTGCTTGCCAACATCGCCGCAAATCGATGCCAGGCTGGTTTGAATACAACCACTAATGCCGGTTGCCAGGCCAACTTTGCATACTTTGGACCAGGAACCGGTACTTCACCACTTCCCATTACCATTGGTTACTTCCAGGGACTCACCGGTGCTGCCACTGGCGTAGCTGCGAATTACACCAATGCCAACTTCAGAAGTAGCACCTACTACAACACGATGAACCCGCTCAACCCGACGCCGTTGACCTTCGGTGCAAACTTGTCGAGTACTGCATTCGACAATCGACGCACTGGCGCCGGCGCCATCTTCCCGTACAACCATTTCCTGGTTAACCCGGGCAAGAGAGGCGGAGCATTCATCGTCGATAATTCAGGTGAAAGCTTCTACGATGCGGCCACCATCGAAGTGCGCAGACGTCTTTCGGCAGGTTTGCTCATCCAGGCAAACTACACGTTTGGCAAAGCACTCGCCAACACGTACGCCAGCAGCTCGTCTGTGTTCGATCAGCCGACGACCTTAAGAAATCCCGATCTTCGAAGGGGAGTAGCTCCGTTTGATATTACCCAGAGTTTCAAAGCTAACTTCATTTATGAATTACCAGTTGGCCGCGGAAAGACTTTCCTTTCTGGTGCAAGCGGCTTGATGGAAGGCTTTCTCGGTGGATGGGGCTTCAATGGAAACATCAGAATCCAGAGTGGTAACCCATTCTCGTTAGGAAACGTTCAGGTCGTAGGCATGGATGCTGATGAGCTGCAGAAAGCGGTCGGTGTCTATCGTGATCCTGATGGCTTCATCTATGTGTTGCCAAAGGACATTCGCGCAAACACAGTCAAAGCTTTCAATCTCGGTGTGCTGGTTAACGCCCCTGCAGGTCAACCCAGCACGGTCAACATCGCTTACACACAAGGTGCTCCGAGTGGAAGGTTCATCGCTCCAGCCGGTTACGGCAATTGTGCTCAAAGCTTCGGAAATATTCCGAGCCTTGGCACAACTGGCGGTGCTTGCGGATTCGCTAACCTGGTACTCAAAGGACCATCATTCTTCCGTTCAGATTTGAGCCTTGTCAAGAAGGTGAAATTCAACGAACGAATGAACCTCGAGCTCCGTGGTGAATTCCTGAATGCCTTCAACAACATCAACTTCCTTGTCGGTTCTGCCGGCAATGACTTGAATACACTCGGCGGCTTCACGTCATCGGCTTTTGGACGAATGACCGCTGCTTATCAGGACCTTTCAACCACCAACGATCCCGGTGGCCGTCTGGTCCAACTCGTGGTCAGATTCAACTTCTAGAATCACCCACGTCTTGACCAATAGAGGAGAGTGGGTTCGCCCACTCTCCTCTATTCCCGGCGTCACAACTTAGTCAAATGCCGTGACCGAACTGGATCGGCGCAAGTTCCTTCTTCTTAGCTCCAGCTCTCTACTTTCGCTGGCCACTCTTTCCACGACCGCGCAACAACAATCTCCGGCAACAGCTGCTCAGAAAACAAGTTCGCATTGCTGGCTGGATGTTTGCGGTGCTTTCGTCGTTGAAGATGCTGATCTCGGCGTTCACTCAGAGATTGTTTTGACCTCGGATACCTTTGTTGGCCCACGCGGTTTTGAAGATGGCTCAGAACAGACTGAGTATCAAATTCACCTCTTCCAACCAGATGGAGCTCCCGTTGGTAATGATGGAGTGGCGCACCGGGTAACCGTTCCGGCAATGAAGACGACGGTTGTTAAGGTTGCGGATTTGATTCAGCCTCAAAAAAAGTTTTGGGGTGGTCTGAGAGTTCGCTTAAGACCTGTCGCACGCCAACCGATGCACGCCAGTGACCTCTTTAGCTCTGCTTTTGTTCGGTGGAAGACCGAAGATTCTTTTGACAATGTGCACGCCAATCCCGATCCACTCGAATGGCAGATAGCCGACGCATTTTTCTATTCGATGCCTTTTCCTCCATTAAACCGGTACGACAGTTGGTTTAGCTTATTCAATCCGTATGCGAGTTTTAGTAAAGGAATTATTTCTATCTACGATGATCTCGGTGTGACGCTGAAGAAGATTCCTTATGAGTTGCCACCTCACGCGTCGCTATTGCTTGACCTGAAAGAAGGTGTAACCACAGACGATGCCGCACTGGCTTTTCGCTCCCGACACAACAGTGGAGCTCTTGTTCGCGCACACGCTTCAAAGGCTGCTCGAGGCGGCACTATAGCGATCACAAACGAACCGGGCTCAGTCAAAAATTTCGGATACCTGGTTAGTCGTAGCGAAGGAAAACAACGGTTCAGCGTTGAACACCCAATCCACCAACAAAGTTCTAACCCTCAAGTCGCTCCCGCGCCTTTTGATGTCGAAGGACGATTCAAAGCCAGGAACGTCCTGTTCACTCCCCTATTGTTCAATGCGAAGCTGTCAGCCGGTTTAACTCTCAACTCGCGTTTTCATTTGAGTTCGGGAGCGCCGATCGAAGAAGCTCTTTGGCTCAGTCCGCTGATAACTGACCAATCAGGTTCCGTAGCCTGGCAGACGAGTGCGACCACAAACTTTCCTGCGAGCGTACCGGCGTCACTTGTTGAAAAAGGCGCTCTCAAATTGAAAACCTGTCAGAGCGCGATCCTTGATTGTCGCGATCTCTCTCTGCCTGCAAATTTCTCTGGCGGGCTATGCCTTGCCGTAGCACCAAACACGAATCACACACTGATGAAAGTTGAGCTCACCGTCTCCCCCTGGAACGCTCACGCGTTTACCCACTTTAGACCAGGACTGCGATCCGCCCGAGTCTATCAACAGTCAAAACCTCGAGGCGGTTTGAGCACCGATTACATAGTCACCAATGCACGAATTGAAACTAGCGGAAGCAAACTCGGCCGAGATGAGATCGTGTGCGTCATAAACATCGACGACAAGGGCATGACCGGCGAACCATTGCTCGAGATCTTTAGCGCTGAAGGTCTCATCGAGCGCATCAAGGTGGGCAAGATTCCGCCGTTTGGCTGTACGCATTTTTTGCTCTCCGACCTGGTCGGCAAACAATCGTTTGAGCGAGATCTAACGCTGAGGTTGGTTGATGAACAAGCGACAATGCTGATGTCCGCGGTACACCTTGATTTTCACAGGAAGGATATCGCCCTCGATCACGGTTCGGATCGATTCTCAACATTTCAAGAGTTCGACTGCAACGTCTGAGAAA
>DASROI010000334.1:0-12876 GCA_035646955.1 Pyrinomonadaceae bacterium | reverse complement strand
TTTGTACTCTGGACAGTGCGGGTGTGCCCTCTCAATCTCAGCGGAGTTAAGAGGCTGTGTGACAGCGCATTTTCTCATTCTCCCCAAACTTCAGCTTGGGGTTAAGAAACACCTGTCATACGCTAACAACCGTTTCAACGGTTTATCTTAACCTCACAAATCCAAGCCTTGACCCAATTTCGCAAACCGTTAAAGCGGTTGCCGAGACTTGGCCTGAACCCGTCAACCCCAAGCCGAAGCTTGGGGAGAACGAGAGGTTGAGTTTACACCCCATCTTTCAAGTCCGGTGTCGAGGTTGCATTGACGATTTGAAATCGCTTAAACGTTTTCGCGAGTTGGACTATCGCTGGTACCGGGCTGAAGACACTGTGTGAAACTTAAACCTTCTCATTTTCCCAAGCTCTAAAGCCTGAAGAGAATGAGAGGCCGAAAGTCCGAAGTCCCCAGTACGAGTCAAAGCAGAGCCTACGGCTTAGGTGGGAGTGGCTTCTGCATGGCCGCCGCTATAAACTCCGGGAGTCCAGCCTCGCTCCCTTCATGTCGAAACTTGTAATAGTTGGTAAGCGGCACCATCCAGTCCTTTTTGCTTTGTTCGGCACTCGGATCTCCCGCAGCTGAGGCAACTGCGCGGGCGTATGCATCAATCATCCGGTCAATCAGCACACTCAATTTTTCCAGAGCAGCCTTGCTTTCCGGAGTCTCAGGTTTGTTCGCGAAGTCTTTCTGGTAAGAGGCCGACAGCGTTTTGTATGGACCAGCCTCGTAAGCCCCGGCCAACAGAACGTAAAGGTAAGGATTCTTTTTCAGGTCGCTCTCGAGCCGCGCAGCGCTGAGCAAAGGCTCAATCGCCTGCTCAGGCGACGTCTTTAGAGTTAAGTATCCAACCGAACGATAGAGATAGGCCAGTGTGTCTTCCTTGCCTTTGAACGGAGCCCATTCGGTCGGCGCTTTCCCGCCTTCGATTGAAGCAATAGCCTTTTTGGCATAGCCGAGAGCTTCAGCATTGTAAGTGTCGTTCTTGGTAGTTGCCGCTTGATAGCCGGCGTAGGCCAGATCAATTTGGGCTCGCAGATAATCTGGTTCGTCAGTCAGAATTCGCTGGCCCACTTTGAAGGCTTCTGCAAAATTCTTCTGCTTGATCAACCCGGGAAGTTGATTCTTTCGGTCGTCGCGTTCGTAGAGTACGACCCATTTCTGCAGATAGTCCGTGTACTGGTCCTTATCCTTTTGGTACTTCTGCAAGTAATCTCGCGCTGCCTGGTAAGCCATGGTCGGGTTAGGAATGCGGTTGTCGACAAATCTCTTATAGATATCAATCTTGGCCTGGTCGTCGGTCTCTTGTGCCACCGCCGCCGCACCGCTGATCCCAACGATTAAAAGAGCCAGAAAAAGCGCTGGCATTACTTTTCTCAGAAGCGAATTCATGATCAACTTTCCTCTCAAGTGAACTGCAAGGTCCTAACTCCCCCTGGCAAATTGCTTAGACGCTCCATTGGTCGCTAATGGTTTTATTAGCCTGAGGTTATAATTAGCTTGTTTTGATAAATATCACAACCCATTGGAATTTTCTGATCAAGGAGCCGGCGCCATAATAATGACTCAAATCACCCAAAGACCAGATCACATCAGTTTTTCTGGCCGAATTTTGTTCCTGACCGAAGATACCTCGCTCATTCGCAAGCAGCTCGAGGCAGAGGGGGATGCCGCTGCGGCTCTCGAGACCGACCTGTATGGACGGATGCTAAACGACGATCTGCCATTAATGAGCAATATCTCGACCGACGAAATCACTCCGGGCTGGGTCTGTTTCTACTACGACGAGACGCTCGGTGAGTACGTCTATGTGGGAATGCGCGAAGGTGCCGTGCAGAAGGACGAGATCAAAAAGGGTGGTTTCTCGGTTGTCGTATCTGGTCTATCCAAAGGCTGTGGCTCGTCCCGGGAAACTGCGCCATATGCCGAAAAAGCTGCCGGGATTCAACTGGTAATAGCCAGGAGCATCGAGAAGATTTATGGACAGAACTCGCAGAATATCGGGTTGTTGACGACCACTGATTTTGGATTGATCGAACGCATCCGTCTCGGTGAAGCGATTCCGCTGACTGAATTTACAAAGAACCTCGATCCGATTTCCCAGGACATTGTTACTTACGGCGGTTTATTTAGTTACAACAAGGCCCGTCTCGCGGGACGAGTTTCTCCTCCACCGATTGAAACTCCGAAACGTCCCATGACGATTGTTGAGAAGATCATAGCCAGCCACGCATTTGTAACCGCTGGAAAAATTGGTGTCGACGCAGTCAAGCCTGGGGATTCGCTTTTCGCCGTTGCAGATGTTCGCTTTTCTCATGAGTACGTCACACCAATGGCCGAGTCGCTGTTTAAACAAGCGCTGGGTCCGGATGCGCAGGTATCCCAACCTGAATCTGTTTTTGCCTTTCGTGACCACCTGACTTTTCTAGGCAGAGTCATGTCGCCGAAGCATCGCCAGATGGGATTGCTCGAGAAGGCTGAAGGACTTGCGACTACTCAGGAGAGTTTTACATCTTCACAGGGAATCAAATTATACGGCGAGAATCCCGAAGGCGGGTCGGAAGCGATCTGTCACAACGCAGTGGTCGAGGACCTGGCTTTGCCGGGCCAGGTTGTGATCGGCACTGACTCTCATACGTGCATGGCCGGCGTGCTCGGATGTTTCGCGTTTGGTGTAGGTTCTACTGACATGGCAAATGCCTGGTACACCAAAGACATTCGTATTCGAGTTCCAGAAACGGTGCGTTATGTCCTGAAAGGAACGAAGCGTCATGACGTGGCTGCCAAAGACGTGATGCTCGAAATTCTTTCTTCTGAATACATGAAGACCAGTAAAGGCATTGGTAAGGTGCTGGAGTTTGCGGGCGAGGACTTGAAAAACTGGTCGCTGGACGAACGGGCGACATTGACAAATATGGCGGTCGAAGCTGGTGGCACAACTGGAATTATTGAACCAGATGAGGTCACGCTGGAATACATCGTTCGTACTAGAGGACTTGACGCCGAAGAGGTGCGGCAGGGATTTACTTACAGTGATCCGGATGCGCAGTATTCAGCCGTATTTGAAATTCATCTCGATAGCATTCGTCCGATGGTAGCGACTCCCGGCGATCCTCGTAACGGGATTCCTATCGATGAGCTTGAAGAAGAGATTCGGATTGATGCTGCATATGGTGGCTCGTGTACCGGCGGCAAAATGGCGGACATGGATATGTATGCCGAGGTCCTTGAAAACGCTTTAGCGGCAGGCCGAAGAGTCGCAGATGGTGTTCATCTTTATATTCAGTTTGGTTCGCAGAAGATTAAGCAGTATGCGAGACAGCGAGGCTATATTGAGATCTTCGAGCGAGCGGGCGCCGAGCTAATCGATCCATCCTGTGGGGCTTGTATCAACGCAGGACCCGGGGCGTCGCCGTCCGCAGAAACTGTCACCGTGAGTGCTCAAAATCGAAATTTTCCGGGCCGAAGTGGTCCTGGGAAACTGTACCTGGCCTCACCTTATGTAGTTGCCGCTTCGGCAATTGAAGGGAA
This sequence comes from Pyrinomonadaceae bacterium, assembly GCA_035646955.1. Classification (GTDB taxonomy): domain Bacteria; phylum Acidobacteriota; class Blastocatellia; order Pyrinomonadales; family Pyrinomonadaceae; genus PSRF01. The sequence continues at coordinate 9,312 of DASROI010000334.1, read as the reverse complement.
AATTGTCGAGCCCTCTCAATTCCTTGGAGTGCGCCGGCCCGGCGGCGCTTTCGTGGGGAAATAGAGGTGTGTGGGCCCGGTTATTAAATTGACAACTTGTCTTCGTAGCTAACAATTCTTAATTATCAGGTGAACCTATCAGCTGAACATCCCAGAACCGCGGAATAACGCGTCGAGGCCTCGTTATAACAAAGCGGTGCCGGGCCACCGCACTCCAAGAAAGTTGAAACTTTTCCTCACCAGCGCTCACTAACCAGTCGAGAACATGATGAAACGGCTGACGGTCGATGAACTAAATCTGGAGGGTCAGCCTGGCTCCTACGCGGGAACTCTGATGAATAGTTCAGCAGACCTGGTTACTCGCGCCTGCCAGGGCGAGCAGGATGCCTTTCGTCTGATTTTTGACAGGTATTCGCGTCCCATCGTCAGTTTTCTCTTTGACCTTGTTAACGACCGGTCATTGGCGGAAGAGCTAACACAGGAAACTTTCGTCCGCGCCTTTCGAAACCTGGGCACGATGCGGAAGGAGACTAAGCTCTCTACCTGGCTTTTTGGCATTGCCAAGAATGTTGCCCGGGAGTCACTTCGAAGTCGAGCCAAAATGAATAACCACGTCGACATCGATGACCAGGCAGTTCTGGACCTGAGCGACCAGCGTCCCGAGCCAGTGGACTACTTGTTGGGCAAGGAATTGAATGACCTTATTCGTCGTTCACTGGCTGCTCTGGATGAAGATCGCCGGCTCGTTTTCACGCTCAAGGTTTTCCATCAGTGTAGTTATGAAGAGATAGCAATGATTACTGGTTTCTCGCTGGCAAAGTTGAAGACCGATTTGCACCGTGCGAGAGCTGAAATGCGACGGCGAATAAAGCCGTACGCTGGAGTTGGTTATGAAGTGTGAATTTTGTCTGAGTAGCCTGGAAGAATATTTTGACGGTGAGTTGCCTCCGCACCAAGCTGAGGAGGTCGCCGCACATCTGCTGACCTGTAGCTCGTGTACGGATGAGCTGAGTTCGTTGCAAGTTACTCAGGACTTGATATCGCATTATGATCGCGAGATCGAAATCTCTTCAATGCTATGGCAGCAAGTAGCTGAACGAGCTTTAAAGAAACCCGCGCAACATCGTTTCAACTTTCTGACACCGGTCGTTGCTTTCTTTACGAGGCCTGCATTTTCTTTTGCGGCCGCGGCCGCTTTGACTCTTCTCGCAGTTGCTTTGTCATCGGTTTATTTGAATCGCGGAACTGAGAAGCCTCAAAAACAGGTTGCTGTTGGTCCATCGCAGCCCGATGAAACAAAGACGATTGAAGAAAGTCGTGAGCAGCCGAAACAGGAAGAGTTCAAGATTAATTTTCCCGAACGGCGCAAAGCAGTGGTCGCACAACGGGTACAGCAACCTAAGCATTCGAAAATCGGGCCGTCAGACGTTGTTTCTTCCGATTTTGGTTCTCCAGATCTCGAAGATCAGGATACGGCACAACATATCGAACAAACCCAAAACCTGTTGCGCTCGATCAGGAATGTTCGTGTCTCGGACGCTGATGAAGAAATTGACGTAACTTACGACAAGGCTCTTTCGCGCCGGCTGCTTAATGAAAACATTGTTTTGCGAAGAGATGCCGAGATGCGAGCAAAGTTTCCCACGAAGGCGCTGTTGAGCGATCTTGAGCCCATTCTGATCGACATTGCGAATTTACCCGACCAGGCCAAACCAGAAGATGTGCGAGTGATCAAAGAGCGCGTTGAAAAGACTGAAATCGTCGCTGAGTTACTAAGTGCCGGATTACGCTAACGAAATAGAGGCTAAGACCATGTTTACGAAACTCTCAGAAAAGAATTCGACAATCATTACCCCCAATATCATCAATGCACTGATTTATGCAGTTGTTATGATCGGATGTTTGAGTTTGGCAATTAGCGCTGCCGGCCAGACGCGTGTAAGTACGAACAGACTTGTGCAGCAAAGTAGTACCGACGCAGCGAATGTGATGTTTCGCAGCGCACGCGACCTGATCACAGATCAAAAGTGGGCCCAGGCACAGGAAAGGTTTGAGCAGTATGTGAAGACCTATCCTAACGAAAAGAACATCGATGCAGCCTTGTACTGGCTAGCTTATTCCGAGAACAAACTCGCAAAGTTTGATGATTGCAGAACCACAATCAACAGGTTGCTCCAAAGCTATCCTGAAACGAGCTGGCGCGAAGACGCTCGCGTTCTATGGGCCCAATTACCTGGTACATACACTATTGCCGCAGCAGGGGCGCCGACAGCGATCGGTGTCAGCACTACATTAGCTCAGGCGCCAGTCGAGCCTTCTATTATTTATGCTCCAGCATCTCCGGACGCACCTGTAGCACTAGCAAAACTAGCCGAACTCGATAGTGAACGATACGCGTCAAGTAACGACAACAGCGATGATCCGTGCGAATTCAAAATCGTTGTATTGCAAGCTCTTTTCCAAACAGATCCACAACGAGGAATTGTCGCTGCCACAGAATGGCTGAAGCCTAATTCAGGTCAGACTGTTCGCTGCAAAGGTGCCGCTCTGACACTGCTGGGACGTAATGGTGGCAAGGCCGTGACGCCAATCATTCTCGGAGTTGCCAGGAGTGAGCCGGATCTTAAACTCCGGGCCCGCGCGATTTCAGCATTGGGTTCGACCAATGACGATACGGTGATCGATGCGCTGCGTGACTTCGCTTTGAACTCGCAGGAGAACGACATTGTCGAAGCGTCGCTGTACGCGTTGAGCCGTCACTCAGGTGATCGAGCGATGGTAGTGCTCAGCGAAATTGCGACCAGTGCGAAAATGCCTACGCAACGTAAGTTGGCAATTTCAAGCATCGCAAGTAGACCAGGCGAACCAGCTGTCGATGCTTTGCTGCGTATCTATGACGCCGAGCAAACATTAGAGATCCGCAAATCAGTCATCTATGGATTTGGTAACCGGAAAAGTGAGCGGGCTGGAGCGAAACTGCTCGAGATAGCACGCGGCACAGATCCCATCGAGTTGCGAAAAGCGGCGATCAGCGCGCTGTCTCGTCGCGGCGGTGACAAGGTGGTCGACAATCTGCTCAGTCTCTACGACTCTGAGAAAAATGAAGAGCTAAGAGACCAAATCATGAGCGCACTCGGCTCCCGATCGATCTTCTACGTAGGCGCTGGTGGCTATGAGCCAAAAGGTATTATCACGGGTCAATCTTCTTCACGCATCAACGACCAGAGAGTTGTCCAAAAGCTCATTGATATAGCTCGAGATCCTCACACCCCGATGGAGCGTCGAAAACGGGCTATCGGCTGGCTAACCCGCAGTAAAGATCCGAAAGTGCTGGCGTTCCTTGAGGACCTGCTTAAATAAATTTGACACTACGGAAGTTAGCTGAACGGAGACTGTATGTTGCGAGCAAAACTTCTTGCTGTGGTTTCAGTGATGTTGTGGCTGCCGGCGCTCGTCAGTGCCCAAACGAAGAGTTTTCTGCCCGTCGAGGGCGCGACTCTGAAAGCGAAACTCGACAACGCTGTCAATGCTGGACGCTCAAATACTCCTAATGGCAGGTTCTGGGTTGCGTACCAGTTTGAAGCGAGACCGGGTGTCGCAGTCGATTTCGAAGTGGTTGATAGTGCTGGCGGAGTTTATATCTCAAACGATAGTAGCTCGATACTGTCTGATTCAAGATTCGAGACGCGCGAACTCGGGCTATTTCAGTTATACGACGTCCAACGGGAACTTTTTACTCGCGCTGAGGTCTATAACCTTCGTCGCAACCACGAATACAGCAGTTATCCCGTTTACTGGGCTGGAAAAGTTACCAACGAAGAGAGTTTGACTTATCTGAAGTCAATCGTCGATTCGTCATCGACTGAAATCAATCGTCGCGCCGATCGAGCGATTTTTGCCATAGCCCTTCATGACGATGTTCGAGTTGATTCGATCCTGACCGAAATGATTCGGCGACCTGTCGCAGAGCCATTGCGCTCCCGCGTTATTTACTGGTTAGGGAATACTCCTGAAACCGCAGCAAAAAATGCGCTTTTTTCCGAACTCGTGCGTGATAGCAACGAGGGAAGTGACGCCAGGCGTGCAGCGATGTTGGCTTTATCGATGAGTCGGAGCGCCGCCGCCCTACAGATATTGGAAAATATGTTCGAAACGCAGCCGATGCAAGACCTTAAACAGCGCGCACTCAATGGGATAGGGCGGAATGACAATACTGATGCAGCAGCAACTTATCTGATAAAAGTTGTTGAATCTGAACAGGATATCGAGCTCAGGAAGAGCGCGATCAGCAACCTCGGCAGGCTAGCAGGTCAAAAAAGCCTGGGAGCGTTGACCAGTACCATTGAAGGGGATGCACAGGTTGAAATTCAGAAACAGGCCGTAATTGCCATCGGTCGACGCCCAAAAGATGAGGCAATCCCGATTTTAATTCGAACTGCCCGCAATCATCCTCGTATGGAAGTTCGTAAGCAGGCTATCCGAGTACTCGGCCAAACGGGTGATGAACGTGCGGTGGCTTTGTTTAGAGAACTGTTAAGCAAATAACACACGCGACGTTTATTAGTAAGCAGTACCTAATTGACTCTTCAATGGTGCTACTCCCCTGCACGTCAAAACTTAAAAGGGTTTCGGGAGGTAAAAGATGAGCAGTGCACTCAGTTGGGAGCCGGAACGGGACACAACGCCCAGAGAAGACCACGCTCAAACTCCGGAAGTTGCCGTTCATAGTCTTTTAAACATTCGCGACGCTGCGATGACTCTGCTGAAGGAGTTGGACTCGTTGACCAAAGGTCAGCAAGGCCGACCCAATCGCAGGCTCGATCTGCATGAGGAGGTGCAGCGTTACGAGATTGACTTGATTCGTGGTGCGCTCAAGCGGACGCGCGGGAACCAGCGCCGAGCTGCAAAACTGCTTGGAGTAAAGGTTTCTACGTTGAATTGCAAGATCAAGCGCTTCGGGATTTCCCTCACCGAACACGAAGTGATGATGTAGGGCTTTTAGGATTTTGGCCATTGGCTTTGGTCTTAGGACTTTGTACCTCGTACTTGGCGTTTTTGTATTTTGCCCTGTGCTTTCCGCGTTACACCTTGCGTCTTGCCCTTAAGTTTGCGTGTTGGCTTTCACTCCCATTCCCCGCCGGGCTCAGCTCGGTGGGGAGGGGTTGATGTCTGCCGCGCACCCTTAAACTCACTCAACCTCTTCTGCCGGACCGCACGCGTCCTCGCGGGCCTCTCGTCGATACTCCTATGTTGACAATGATGTGAGCCCGCGAGGACGCGCGCGGTCCGGCAGAAGAGGTTGAGTTGGTTACGGGGTAGTCTTGCATCCCCGCTGGCTGCAGTGCTATAAACCCGGCTCTGTTATCGTTAACCTAAACGGAAAATGAAGCGACTTTCGAAAAAGCCGGTGACGCTGGCAGATATTGCTGCGCAGGCCGATGTCACCCCCATGACCGTTTCCCGCGTCATGAACCAGAGTGGATACGTCCACGTCGACACACGTGAACGAGTACTCCGCGTCGCCCGCCAAATGAACTATCGTCCAAATGGACTTGCACGCGGACTCAAAATTCAACGCACGGAAACTGTGGGCATGGTCATCGGCGATATCGCCAACCCTTTTGCCGCCGAACTAACGCGGGGTGTCCGCGAAGTTCTCGAAGCTCGCGGCTATACCCTCTTCATCTGCATCAGCGAACACTCTGCTAAAGAGGACGTCCAGGCCTTTGACTCGCTGGCCGACCATCGAGTCGATGGCATCATCGTCGCAACAAGGGCATCCCAAAGCGGAAACGAAAGACTGGAAGAGCTAATCGATTCAGGCGTTCCTGTTTCGCTGATCGGGCGTGACTTTCACCATGCTCAGGCAGACTTAGTGTCAGCCGACAACCTGAAGGGAGGTTATGACGCGACTCGACATTTGATCGCTGCGGGTCACAAACGCATTGGGTTTATTGGTGTTTCGGTGACGGATGGGGTTCGGCTTAAACGCTTCCAGGGCTATCTCGAAGCGCTCAAAGACCATGGCTTGGATGTTGCCGAAGATCTCGTCGTTGGGGGACGCAATGTCGCAGATCAAATGCCCGGTTACTCAACGGAAGAAATGGGATTTGACGGGATGCAGCGGCTGCTCGAGTTGAAGGATCCGCCAACTGCAGTCTTTGCGCGCAATGACTTCACTGCAATGGGTGCTCTCAACGCAATCAAACGAGCCGGCCTTCGTATTCCAGAAGACATAGCTTTAATGGGATACGACGACATTCCACTCGCATCGCACACATCTCCGGCGCTTACTACAGTGCGTCAGCCGACGCGTGATCAAGGGAAGGCTGCCGCGGAGTTCTTACTGAGACGTATTGAAGGCGATCGTGAGCAACCGCGCGAGGAGAAAGCCTTTCCCTGCGAGTTAGTGATTCGCGAATCTACAACCGTGATCGGATATCAAAACTAGCTGAAACTGGAACCCATCTGAATGATTGAAGCAGAACGATCTCAAAGCGGGACGCTAGACATTGGTTTCAAAATTTCCGGATTGCGTTGGTGGATCGTTAGCCTTGTTTTTCTTGCGACGCTGATTAATTACATAGACCGTTTGACCATCTCGGTACTCGCGCCGGTCATTACGAAGGATCTCGGATTAACAAACACACAATACGGTGGAGTGGTCACCTGGTTCCTGCTCGCCTATACCATCAGCCAGGGGCTCTCGGGCAAACTTTACGATTCGATAGGGACGCGACTCGGTTTTGTTGTCTCAATTGTTGTCTGGTCCTGTGCAGCAGTGGCCCATGCATTCGCACGTGGTATCGGCAGCCTCAGCGCGTTTCGTTTCATACTCGGCCTCGGAGAAGCAGGTAATTGGCCGGGCGCGGCGAAGACTGTTGCAGAATGGTTTCCCGTTCGGCAGCGCGCTATGGGAATGGCGATCTTTAATAGTGGTGCTGCCATCGGTTCGATCGTCGCACCACCTTTAATTGTGTTGCTGCAAAAGAACCATGGTTGGCAGACGACTTTTATCGTCACCGGCGTGCTCGGTTTTGGTTGGTTGATACTCTGGTTGTTCTTGTACGATTCGCCAGAACGGCACAAATGGATCACGCAGGATGAGCTCAAACTAATTCGCAGCGATAGTGGTGCAAGCAGAGAACCCGCTTCTTCTACTTCTCCTTCGATAGGTTGGCTACAGTTACTTCAGTATCGCCAGGTCTGGGCCATCGTCCTTTCTCGCTTTCTGACCGACCCCGTGTGGTGGTTATACATAACATGGTTGCCAAAATACCTGGCTGACGCGCGTGGGTTTAGTCTGACAGAGATTGGTTTATTTGCGTGGGTGCCGTACGTTGCGGCTGATGCCGGCAGTTTGAGCGGCGGTTGGCTATCGGGCCATCTCATTAGTCGTGGTTGGAGTGTGGACCGGGCACGCAAGACTGTAATCCTTTTTGCAGCGTTGTTGATGCCCGCTGGAATTTTGGCGGCTTTTGTTTCTAGTCCCCTGGTTGCACTGGGCCTGATCGGAGTGGTCCTATTTGGATTTCAGGTCTGGATCAATAACGTTCAGACGCTTCCGGGAGATTTCTTTCCGGACACTTCAGTTGCTTCAGTAGCGGGACTGGGCGGTACCGGGGCCGGGATTGGATCGATGATTTTTATTTTAACGACGGGTTGGGTCGTCGATCACTTCTCTTATGTTCCGATTTTAGTGATTGCGGGGGTATTGGCACCACTCGGCACCATTGTCTTATTCATCTTGAGCGGAAAAATCGAGCGGCTTAAATAGTGGGGGAATCATGAATAACTACATGACGTTAGAAGGCAAAGTTGCGATTGTTACTGGAGGCGCAAGCGGTATTGGTCATGCGACCGCGACGGCGCTCGCCGAATGTGGCGCGGCAGTAGCGATTAACTATCACCGTAATGAAACAGGCGCCGAACTGCTGCGCGAACAGATTAATTCGAATGGTGGACGGGCGATTGCAATCCGGGCTGACGTAACCATGGCAAGTGAGATTGCAGAGCTGGTACACCGAACAAATAGTGAGCTTGGACCAGTAGACATTCTCGTTAACAACGCCGGCTCTTTGATTGAGCGGTTGAAGATCCTCGATATCACTGAGGAGCGTTGGGACCAGGTAATAGATTTGAATCTCAAAAGTGCATTTCTTTGCAGCAAGGCAGTTATTCCCGGAATGGTTGAGAGAAGGTCGGGTTCGATCATCAACTTATCGTCGATAGCGGGTCGTAATGGCGGAGCGTTGGGCTCAATGCACTACGCGACGGCAAAGGGTGGCCTTATCACATTCACCAAAGGGTTAGCTAAAGAACTTGCGCCCTTTAACATTCGAGTGAATGCGGTTTCCCCAGGTGTCATCGACACTCCTTATCACGAGCAGTTTTCGACGCCGGAAATGATGAAGAATTACGTGAACGCAATTCCGCTGGGACGCGTCGGTAAGGCAGATGAGGTTGCAAAAGTGATCGCATTCCTGGCGTCCGATGCTGCCAGTTACATTGCCGGTGAGACAATCGAGATCAACGGCGGCATGTACATGGACTGAGCATCGGATAATTATGAATTGAGATTCCTTAAATGAGACTAATCAAATCTTCAGTCTTTTGCGTCACTCTGTTGGCGCTCCTGCTCTCGACGGTCTCAAGCGCCGGCGCTCAGGACGTTCGCGAACTTCAGGACGAGAAAACTACCAGTAACAAAGTCAAAGGTGAACATCCACTGACCGCGCTCATGCGCTCACGCAAGTCAGCATTGCGGCCCGAGCTGGTTGGAGTTCATCCGCGTGTTTATGTAACGGACAAAGAGTTCGATGATTTGCGACAGCGAGCGCACACAACTCATCGTGAAATGTGGCAGCAGGTGATTGCGAATGTTCGGGCCTTACGCTTAGAGCCTCCAGCTCCGCCGGCCCAGAAGAGAAGAGAGCAGAATGATGTGGGCATCGCAATTGCCGAAGCAGCATTCGTGTACAAGGTAGAGCGTGATCCAAAATACCTGGCAGCGGCCAGGAAATTTATGGATGCAGCGGTTAGTTACGACATCTGGGGTTATGCCAACAATAAACCAAACGTTGATCTGGCTGCGGGTCACTTGTTGTACGGTCTCGGGTGGGGCTACGACTTGCTTTACAACGACCTGACAGAATCAGAACGCACTCGTTATCGAGAAAAGCTTATAAAGCAAGCGCGTATTATGTCGGATTATTTCACACCTAAATCCGGGAGAACGTATGCGTACAGCCAGAACCACACGTTTATTCCAATCGCTGGATTAGGAGTTGCAGCTTACGCACTCTACGGCGA
>DASROI010000333.1:0-7497 GCA_035646955.1 Pyrinomonadaceae bacterium | reverse complement strand
TGGAGTGCGCCGGCCCGGCGGCGCTTTCCAGGCATCTTGATTTCTCGCGCGCTCGATTTCAGATTAGTCACCTTCGAACGGCCCAGTCCTACCTGCCGGCAGGAACCGATATGAAAGTAGAAAGCCAGTGGGAAGTTGAGTTTAAAGCGCCGCCGGGCCGGCGCACTCCAAGGTTACTTTTATTTCGCATTCCCCTGTATAGTTCACGGAAAACGAGCTCGAAAGGTGGAATGATCGTGTCACAGTGCGGCGCCGAACCGCCGCACTCCAAAGATTGCACTTGAACAGTGGGCTAAGTCTCTTGTACTATCACGGCGAACGATTGTCGCCCCGGGTACCCTCTTGAGCCTCCTGCTTGTCAGTTCATTTTCCGACAAACTCTAATGGCTACAGCTACTGACAGACAGAAAATCGCAAAGGAGAGCTTGACCGTAACGGACGCAGGTGAACGAAAAGTGTCGCTGCTAGTGGTCGAGGATGATGAAAACATCTCGACGGCTATCAGTGAGTATTTTTCGCGTGCGGGTTACGAAGTCAGGACGGTAGAAGATGGTCTAAATGGCGTTAAGGCAGCTCTCGATGATCCGCCTGACGCTGTTGTGCTGGACCTGATGCTGCCCAAGATGGACGGGCTTGCCGTCTGCAAAGAGCTACGAGAAAAAGTTGGCTACTTGCCAATTCTTATGCTCACCGCCAAGGACGACGTGGTCGACAAAGTGCTTGGGCTCGAGATGGGGGCGGATGACTACATCACCAAGCCTTTCAGTCTTAGAGAGCTTGAAGCGCGAATCAAGTCAGTGCTGCGTCGGGCCAGGAATGGTCCAAGCGCCGAAGGTATTCGCGACGAAGCACCTATTGTTCGCGGCCGGCTCAGGATTGATTCCGCCAAAAGGGAAGTGACTATTGGGGATCGACAGGTGGAGTTGACGCCGAAAGAATTTGATCTGCTGCGGCTGTTTGCTTCGAACCCGGGTCGAGTGTTTCCGCGGAAGTACCTACTGGAGAAGATCTGGGATTATTCATATGAGGGTTATGACCGCACTATTGATTCCCATATCAACAGGCTCCGCGCGAAGATAGAAGATAATCCTGAGAATCCGCAGATGGTGCTGACTGTCTGGGGAATCGGCTATAAATTTAGCGACGAGCAGTAATTTTTAGATATTTTCCGGAAAGAGGGGTTGTGATGACCAAGGTTCATCACAACCCCTTTTGTTTTTCCATTTCACCAGATCGTCCCACTCATGATCCTGGTTATTACCGGCACGCGGTAGCGTCGGGTCATCTCCCGCGCAGGCGACTCGATGATCTCGGTCAGTACCGGCACGCGGTAGCGTCGGGTCACCTCCCCGCGCAGGCGACTCACTAATCATCAAAGTCTCGCAGCTCGTCACCCTGACCATTCAAGACATAATCAATTGCCCGTCCCACACTTTTCTCAGTCCAAAGCTTTCGCTTGCTGCCTTTACGTGCCCATGGACTAAACGCGTAAGACCAAAGTCCTTCTTCCCTAAGTTTCCGAGTTGCATTGGCTTTAAAGGCCATAAGCACAGTCTCAGGTTTCGTATTGGCTACAACAACGGTATGAACGTGATTTGTGCGGACATTGAATGCAAGCAGGTCCCATTTACGGATCGAGCAGGTCTCCTTAATTGCCTCTTCGATAAATCTTCTGTGTTTGGATCCTAAGATTAGTGGCTTACCTCGTAGTTGTTTTTGGTTGTATCTATGCCAGCTGGGATTTGGCGGGATATAAGGTGTGCCATAGACGTTGTTAAAACGATCTATTGAACCGCGTGCATCACCGTGCAGCCAGGTTCCGTAAGAGCGAAATGAGATGAAATAAGCGAGAGGTACATCAGTATCGTTCCACATGATGAGGATGAGAAACCTTTCTAAGTGAGTTGTGAAGGATATTTGCAAAGCAAGTGATAGGTTGTCAATCGTAAGGATGACCAAGATGACTGGGGGACTTAATCGAGAAAGCGGACCCGACGCTACCACGTGCGGCACTGACCATCCCAGCAGCTCAACGATCGGGCGAGTGGACCCGACGCAACCGCGTGCCGGTACTGACCGAGATCATCGAGTCGCCTGGCGCGGGGAGGTGACCCGACGCTACTGCGTGCCGGTACTGAGCGAGATCATCGAGTCGCCTGCGCGGGGAGGTGACCCGACGCTACCGCGTGGCGGTACTGACCATCCCAGCAGCTGAACGATCGGGCGAGTGGAGCCGACGCAACCGCGTGCCGGTACTGAGCGAGATCATCGAGTCGCCTGCGCGGGGAGGTGACGGTACGTGTGGTGGTACTGATCCAGATCCATCTAAAATAAGCCCCTAGTAATTTTTACCCACTTATTGTATTCTTCGCGGCGGTTTGTACAAGATATGGGCTCGGCTGGGTCTATGTGCGGATGACAATATCAGCTGCGGGGCTCACTTCATCCCAGCCGTAAACCTAAACTCTCGACAACTCGATCACGGTACTAGTTTCTCCTGACTCAGGACGCTTCCGGTTTCCCTGTCCTGACCTCAGCCGAGAAAGTGTTTTCGATATTTGAAATTTGGAGGGGGGGCGCGAATGTATTGCATGAGGAGAATCTCGGCGGCGATTCTTTTTGGCACACTCATTGGGGGGCCTGGAGTGTGTGCATATGCTCAAAATAATCTAAATAGCGCGCATCTTAGACGTGCGGTTTCCATTCTCGACAGCACCAAGGAACAGGATGGCCTAGTCGGCGCAGTTCGCAGGGTCAGAACTGAATCTGCCAAGCTTGAACTTAAAGACGGACGCTCAGTTGAAGGTCCATTGGAACTCGTCGAGTTAACAACCTACGGAATCAAAGGCAACAGAATTGAAAATACTTCCTATCCGATCAACGGGTCGATGCTTGGGAAGGAAGAATATAAATACGATGAAAAAGGCAACATAATTGAGACGACGCTTCGCGACGAGCGAGGCACCATCCTCAGTAAAGAAGCCTACGACTACGAGTTCGACAAGATCGGCAATTGGACCAAAATGACTACCAGTCTGATAGTTTTTCAGAATGGTAAGGTCAATCATGAGCCGATTGAAGTAACCTATCGAACGCTCACTTATTACTTCGACGACAGCGTAGCGAAGATCGTTGACGCTCCGGCTGGAACTCCAACTCAACCGGCCGCAAAGCTAAATACCGATCTCCCTACCTCCAACTCGGCCAGTTTGATGGACACCGTTAAATCAAACGGCGACCCGGCAATATCCAGCCGACCCGGATTGGTCTCACTTACAGTCGTCGAAGATCCACCGGCACTCGTTAAAAAATCAAAACCGTTAGAAGACCAGCCAGCCACCACGCCCGCCGTCTCAACTGAGAACCGACCGGTTACCTTTTCAAAAGTCGCGGAGGTCACGACTGAGACCAAGACGCCAGGCAAGTCGGCGTCGGCATTCGAATTTTACAGGGTAGGTCGTGAACGTTTCGACGCGGGTGACTTGAAGGCAGCGGTTTCTGCCTATCTCGAGTCGGTAAAGATCGAGCCGGCATCAGCGGAGGTCCATTTAAGTTTAGGTTTGACCTACATGCGCTTAGAAAAGGACAAAGAAGCTCTTAAGTCTTTTAAAGAGGCGGTAAAGCTGAACCCCGATCTGGCGGAAGCTCAATACGGTCTCGGGATCGCATCGTTTCGACTGAGCCGTTTCCGAGACGCTTCGGACGCATTTAAAAAAGCAACGAAGCTCGAGCCCGACATGGCAAAGGCGCATTACGGTTTGGCTTTGACATACCAGGAATTAGGCGAACAGTCGCTTCTAATACAGGAGCTTCGAACGCTTGAGACATTGGACCGCAATCTGGCAAAGAAGTTGACGCAGGCTTTTCCGCAGATGACTTCCTGCCGGTTCAGTCAGTGTCGGTAGCGGGCTTGGGTCTTAGGCCTTTGATCTTCGGCCTTGGGCTTTCAGATCGGTCTTGCATTTTGGAGTAGTAAGTTTTTCGCTGGTCACAATCGCGGATGAGAGATCAAAGATCAACCCCCAAAGACCAGCGCCCCCTTAAGGAGTTGTCATGCAGAATCCACGCTTTGTAGTACTCACCGGACATCTAAGTAATTATCCCTTGTCCGACGTGATCGGAATCCTCCGGCACCAACGCAAATCAGGCCGTCTGACGATCGAATACGCGCTTGGCCCAGCGAGCTTCTTTTTCCAGGACGGCGAATTGGTGGACGCCAAGCTGAACGAGCTTTCCGGGCTGCAAGCCATTTGTGTCGCAGTTGCCCAGCCCGAGGCGTCCTTCAATTTCAATCCACTCATCAAACCTCCGCGCCGCTCAATCGAAAAGGAACATCAGCGCGTCGTATCAGAACTGTTTGGTTGTTGGGACGAGAGTTTCACGCAAGTCGAAGCTCGACCTGCCGTCGAACGACTTCCTCCGGCGCCTGAATCAATCGTAAACGATAATCCGAAGGTTCTTGAACCGGTCAAACATGAACCACTCGCGCTGATGGCTGCGCCGCCTCAACCCGCGCGCAGTTACTCGCTGTTATTAGGAATTGCCGCGGGATTGATCCTCGTAGGTCTTTCAACCGGCATCGCGGTCACCGGAGGCTTCAGTCGGAAGGATGCGCTTGCTGGTCCAGGTGAAGCGCGTGCGGTCTCTGCCGAGCTTGAATCCTCCAAGCCAGCGCCGTCCGGCAAAACTGAAGTTTCTTCAAAAGCCAATCGACGCCGGCAAGACGCAAAGAACTCGGCTGCCAAAAATAATCTTGCCACTGAAGATCAGGCTCCAACTGATTCTAAAACCAGCCCTTCAAAAGATGACTCGATTCTTCAATCGGTGAATGTCGTTATGCAGGTTGAGAATGGTCGAGTTGTAAGAGCCTCTGTCGCTAACCCCCGACCCGGTATGGATAGTTACGAGGCACTGGCATTGAGAATGGCGCGACAACGACGCTTCTCCCAGGAAACAAATGGCGAGCAAAGCGTCAAGATCAAAGTCTCGAAAAAGGATTGAATGTCTTGAAAGCAGGTGACTACGGTCATGTTATTCCTTGAAAGCAATACTCTCAATTACGAGCTCGATACTGTTCATCGCACAAGTCTTCTGCAAGCGCTTCAGGATCATAATTTGACACCTCTTGTCCGCTCGCTGCGCACGCGTTGTTTCACAGACGTCATGACCGGGCCAGGCAGAACTGAGGAGATGGAAACCGCAATGGCCGGTTGGACCGATTCGTTTGGCGAGGAGCGCTATATAAAAGGAGACATCTTCCCCGCAGCGGATCATATCCTCTTCATGATTTTTGAAGATGAGGAAGGGGAAACGCCGCTCCTGCGAGCCGGGATTCTCTACGATGTGCGCACACCCGAACCTTATCGAAAGCTGGAAGCATTTTGCCGGAATATTCGAGAGATCCTGGAGCGTCAAAAGCAGAACTTTAATGATTTACCGGAATGGGTTGCCGGAAAACCTTCGCTGCCGCTGGGCTTTCGAAACTTTATTGCCAAACAAGATTCCGACTCTCTTTATACAAGCCTGCGCAAAGAATCGATGAGCAAGCGCATACTTGCCGCATCCAGGCTTGAAGATGAGGATGCTCGTATCTTTCTGCGCACAGCAAAGGATGCACACCTTGAAGGTTATGCAGCGAGGTTACTGACCGGTGAAACTGCTGCGCGCACTGTACCGGTTGAACGCCTTGAAGATGTAGGGCTGGTGGAACGCGAGGTCCAGATCAGCTGTCGCAAGACTGGCCACGCGTTGTTCCGACTCCCAAATCCCCACGCACTAGCTGTCGTGACAGTCAGTGATGCGACGTGTAGCGAATGTGGCGCGGCAGTCGCTGATGAGAACGTAGAAGAAGTAATTGCGCCCACAGCCCTGGCGAAGTCTCTACTCGAAGATGGTTCATGGCTCGTCAGCCGGCTGCACTTCCTGTTACGCGAGATGGGTGTGCCGGAGCGCGAGATTGCGCTTGGACCAGCCGAAGGGAATGGTTACGGGCAGATGATGGCCAATATTTCCGGCGAATCATTTCTGTTGGTCACGCGAGATGGAGATCTGACTCCAGCATTTGCTCGCTGGGCCATAGATCTCGAGCTCGAGACGGAAGCGTCCCATCTCGTAATTGTCGCCACGGGCCGGCTTCATCGAGAGGCTGGAATGTTGTTGCGCAACCATTCGCGTCGTCGAGTAAGCGGCGGACAAGATTTTGAGATGATTCTTGCCAATGATGTTGCAACTGCGGGACGCGAGCTTCAGAACGCGGTGGAACGAGTGTCGCAGCGAATTATCGGTGATCAACTTTGCGTGCTCGATGGCAGTCTTGGGTTGAGTGTTAGTCGCATGGTGCTGACCAAGTTCCAATTATTAGCCACAAAGGAACCAGCAGCTGAGCCATTGATTTCTGTCGACATGGAGACGGAATATGCGGCACCACGCCCGCCGTTGTCGTTGGCTGCTCATGCGGCAATGAACGCTGGTGATGTCGTTGAGGTCGAAATTGCTCCCGAAGACTCTCGCGAAGAGTAATCCTTGGAGTGTGGCGGCCCGGCGGCTCTATTCTTTAGGCGTCGCTAGTGAACTTTAATAACTGCTGGCACGGCGAGTAACGATGTAACAAAGCGCCGCCAGGCCGGCGCACTCCAAGGTTATGTTTAGCGCCCGATCCAAAACTGCAAAACCTCGAAAGCCTACCAAACGTGCGGGGCCTGCTACATCGCGACGCCTTCCCGAAGTAAACGCAGATGAGCTTTGGCATCAGGACATCATGGTCCTTCGCGAAGCGGCCAGGCGACGTCTGCTGGAGTCCAACAAAAACTCGCTTGTAGTAGTTGAACGAAACAATCCCTTCCAGGAAATTGCGGCATCGCTCGATAGTCCCGCCCTGGAAACACGACGACGCGCCGTTAGAAACTTGTACGAATTGGATCCAGATCGGGCGGCAACTCTTTTCAACGTGGCTTTGCGTGATGGTTCTGCTGAGGAGAGACGAGAATTTGGAGCCGCTCTTGCTGCGTCGGGTCTGGTTGAAGAAGCTGTCAACAACCTGATGGCAAAGAGTCATAAGGACTGTTATAGCGCTCTATCGCTTTTGTTTTTGGTTGCGAAAGCAGGTGAAGTCCAGCCTTTAATAAAGGTTATCGAGCGCCAGCCAAGTCTCGAATTGCGACTCGCTTTGATAAAACTCCTGGCGACTACCAACGAACCGGAGGTGCTGCCGGCCTTTCGACGGTTAGCAGTAAGTGGTGGACTTGCCGCTGAAGTGCGCCTGGCGGTGCTCGAGGCGATCACTCAACTCACCAGCAAAGACTCAAATACCTCCGCCGCCTAAATAGGTCCAATCCATCCTATAGGTCCTATTCTTCAAGTTCTTTACCCACCCTTTTCATAATTCCACGGATTCGCTTTATTATCTCTTTTCATCCTAATTTGTAGGGGCGTCCCTCCGTGGGCGCCCCAGGTGATTTCAATTTCGCACCGAACGAAGGAGGGCGCCCACGGAGGGAC